>DASSME010000228.1:0-9529 GCA_035689035.1 Longimicrobium sp.
GGTCCAGCACATTGGACCGGGGCCGCTTCGGCGTTTGCACCTGTTCCGGATCCTTCCGGCCGCGACAGGCATCCTGACCCGCGGAGTATCGCGTACCTGATCCGCGAACACGATCGGTGAACGGGCCCTGCTGAAAGGGTCTCACGGAGGACCGAAAGAACGGAGGAACAGAGAACTTCGTCGCGGTTCTCCGCTGCTCCGCTCGTCTCCGCTGCTCCGCGTGACCCGCGGTCAGGAGCGCTTCGGCCGGCTCACCAGCGCGCGTCGCGGCGCATGAGCTCCTCGGCGGCATCGGGGGGGACGGGCTCGGAGAAGAGGAAGCCCTGCGCGAAGTCGCACCCCAGCGCACGCAGGGCCTGCAGCTGCTCGCGCGTCTCCACCCCCTCGGCCACCACCGCCACCCCCAGGTTGCGCGCCAGCCCCACGATCGCCTGCACCAGCTGCGCGTTCCGCCGGTCGAACTCCATCCCCGACACGAAGGTGCGGTCGATCTTCAGCTCGTCGATCGGGAAGCGGTGCAGGTAGCCCAGCGACGAGTAGCCGGTGCCGAAGTCGTCCATGCACAGCACCACCCCCAGCTCGCGCAGCCGCGCCAGGATCGACCGCCCCGGCTCGGCGTGGTGCAGGATCACGCTCTCGGTGATCTCGAAGTGCATCACCCCCGGCGCGATCCCGCATTCGCGCAGCGACCGCTCGGCGTGGTCGGCAAGGTCCGCCTGGCTGAACTGCGCGGCGGAAAGGTTCACCGACATCCGCAGCGGGCGGCCGGGGAACGCCTCGGTCCACTCCCGGGCCTGCCCGCACACCGCGTCGATCACCCAGCGGCCCAGCGCGTGGATCAGCCCGGTCTCCTCGGCCACGGGGACGAACACGCTCGGTGACACCGAGCCGCGCTCGGGGTGCCGCCAGCGCAACAGCGCCTCGAACCCCTCGACCCGGCCGCCCTCCAGCCGCACCACGGGCTGGTAGTAGATCGCGAACTCGCCCCGCTCCAGCGCGCGGCGCAGGTCGGTCTCCATGCGCAGCCGCTCGATCGCCTCGGCGTGCATGGCGCGGTCGAACACCTCGTAGCGGTTCTTGCCCAGCACCTTGGCGCGCGACAGGGCGGCGTCGGCGTTGCGCAGCAGCTCCTCGGGGTCCTCGGTCCCCAGCGTGCTCACGGCGATGCCCACGCTCGCGGAGGTGAAGACCTCGTGTCGCTCCAGGGTGAAGGGGGCGGCCAGCACGTCCAGCACGCGCTCGGCGCGGTGGGTGGCCTCGAGCGGGGTGGCCAGGTGGTCCAGCAGCAGGGTGAACTCGTCGCCGCCGAAGCGCGCCACCGTGTCGCCCGGGCGCAGCACCGCCTCCAGCCGCTCGGCGATCGCCACCAGCATCTGGTCGCCCACGCCGTGGCCCAGCGAGTCGTTCACCACCTTGAAGCGGTCCAGGTCCAGGAAAAGGACCGCGAACGGCCGTTCGCCGCCGCGGCGCACGCGCTCCAGCGCCTGGCTCAGGCGGTCCACGAAGAGCGCGCGGTTGGGGAGGGCGGTGAGCGCGTCGTGCAGCGCGCCGTAGGCCAGCTGGTCCTCCACCCGCTTGCGCTCGGTGATGTCGTGGATGATCCCCTGGAAGCACTCCACCTCGCCGCCGGGCGCGCGGCGGATGGTGGACGAGACCAGGCAGTGCAGCGGGGTGCCGTCGGTCCTGCGCAGCCGCAGCTCGAAGTCGCGCACGTAGCCGGTGCGGAAGATTTCGTCGCGGAAGCGCTGCCGGTCCGACGCGTCGAAGTACAGGTCCTCGATGCGCACCGCGGGTGACTCGTGGGCGTCCAGCCCGAACATCTCGCGGAACGCCTGGTTGGCGGAGATGATGCGCCCGTCCACCGTGCTCATGTACACGGCGTCGCGGCTTTCCTGGAAGAGCGAGCGGTAGCGCTCCTCGCTCTCGCGCAGCGCCTCTTCGGCGCGGATGCGCTCGGTCACGTTGCGCGCGAACCCCTGCACCCCGCGCACCCGCCCGCCCCGGCGCACGCCGGTCTCCACCAGCTCCAGCGCCACCGTGCGCCCGTCCGCGTGCCGCGCGAAGACCAGGTAGGTGTTGGGGACCCCGCTCCCCACGGTGCGCGCGGTCTGCTCCACCACCGACTGGTCCATCGCGTGGCCGGTGTGGAGGAAGGTGTAGGGCTTGCCCAGCAGCTCGTCGGGCGCGTACCCCAGCACGTCGCTCACGCTGGGCGACAGGTACTCGTACACCCCGTCCAGGTCGTGCACGTAGAAGAAGAGCTGCTGGGTGCCGGTGAGCATCAGCCGGAAGCGCTCCTCGCTGGTGCGCAGCGCCTCCTCGGCCCGCTTGCGCTCGCTGACGTCGCGGTTCACCCCCAGCGCGCCCATCCGCTGCCCCTTCGCGTCGCGCAGCGGGATCACCAGCGTCTCGCTCACCCCGCGCGAGCCGTCCTTGCGCACGAAGCGCACTTCGCCCTGCCAGCGCCCCTCGGTGTCCAGCGCCTCCACGATGCGGCGGTTGAGGTCGGCGGCCTCGTCGGGGTGCAGCCACAGGTCCACCGCCGTGCGCCCCAGCACCTCGTCGCGGCTGAAGCCGTAGATGCGCTCGGCCGCCGGGTTCCAGTCGGTGATGTGGCCGTCGCGGTCGCTGATGATCACCGCGTCGTACAGGTTGGCGAAGGTGAGCGCCTGCCGCTGCAGCGCCTCCTCGGCCCGCTTGCGCGCGGTGATGTCGAACGCGGTGCCCAGCGCCGCCGGCTCGCCCGCGTAGGTGATGGCGCCGGCGGTGAAATCGACCCAGCGCACCTCGCCGCCCGGGCGCACCACGCGGAACTCGTAGCGCGGCGGCACCTCGGCGCCGCGCTGCCGGGCGATCCCCCGCTCGCGCACCAGCTCGCGGTCGTCGGGGTGCACCACGTCCCAGAAGTTGATGCGCAGCAGCTCGTCCACGGGGTACCCGGTGAGCTCGCTGGCGGCGGTGTTGACGTACAGGAAGCGGGAGCCGCGGTAGACGAAGGTGGCCGCGGCCACGTGGTCGGCCAGCTCGCGGAACTGTCGGTCGCTCTCGCGCAGCGCGGCCTGCACGCTCTCCAGCGCGCGGAAGCGCTCCAGCAGCTCGCGTCCGCCGTCGCCCGCGTCGCGGCGCAGCAGCGCGCGGTCGTCGTCGTCCGTGGTCTCCAGCGCGTGGCCCACGGCGACCAGGAAATCGTGCAGCTCGGGTGGGACGGCCTCGGGCGAGCCGAAGTAATGCTCCACCAGCCGGGCGAGGTGCCCGTTCATCAGGAGGGGGGCGGGGGAAGGTGGGGCCATGCGGACCCGGGGGTGGCGCGGGGTGCCGGCCGGCGGAGACGGCGCCGCGCCCGCCGCGTGGGGCGGCGGACGCGCGGACCCGCAAACCGGTGTTTTGCCTGACCTTCCGAAGATAGGGGAGCGCGCCGCCGAAGAGCAAAAGGTTTCTTCGCGCGCGCGCCTTTTTCGCGCCTTTGGGCCCGCGGCGTTGCACAAGATCGAACGGGTGCGTCAGTGCGCTGGTGCGCGAGTGCGTTCAACCGCCCGCGGTTCCAACGCACTCGCGCACCCGTTCCTACGCACTCACGCACCCGTTCCTACGCACTCACGCACCCGTTCGGACACACTCGCGCACCCGTCCGACCCCCTACCAGCGCGGCGCCTGCTCCAGCAGCGCCAGCAGCGCGCCGGCGTCCACCCCCTCGGAGAAGAGGAAGCCCTGCGCGAACTCGCACCCCAGCGCGCGCACCGCCACCAGCTGCGCCGCCGTCTCCACCCCCTCGGCGATCACCGAGACGCCCAGGTTGCGCGCCAGCGTCGCCACGGTGCCCACCATCTGCTGCCCGCCCCCCTCGCCGATCCGCGAGACGAACGAGCGGTCCACCTTCAGCGCGTCGATCGGCAGCCGGTGCAGCGAGCTGAGCGACGAGTAGCCGGTGCCGAAGTCGTCCAGGTAGACACGCACGCCGAGCGCGCGCAGCCGCCCCAGGGTGGCCGCGGCGGCCTCGAGGTTGTCGACCACCACGCTCTCGGTGATCTCCAGCCGCAGCAGCGCGGGTTCGATCCCGCTGGCGTCCAGCGCCTGGCGCACCTGCTCCACCAGGTCGGCCTGGCTGAACTGGCGCACGGAAAGGTTCACGCTCAGCGACAGCCCCGCCGCCGCGTCGGTGGCGGCCTGCCAGGCGCGCAATTGGCGGCAGGCGTCGGCCAGCACGCGCCGGCCGATCTGCAGGATCAGCCCCGTCTCCTCGGCCGTGGGGACGAAGTCGTGCGGGGCGATCCACCCGCGCTCGGGGTGGTGCCAGCGCAGCAGCGCCTCCACCCCGCTGATCCGCCCGGTGCGCAGATCGACGATCGGCTGGTAGGCCAGGCCGAACTCCTCGCGCTCCACCCCGCGGCGCAGGTCGGTCTCCATCTGCAGCCGGGTGAGCGCCAGCGCGTGCATGGCGCGGTCGAACAGCTCGTGCCGGCCGGTGCCCGCCGCCTTGGCCCGGTACATGGCCATGTCGGCGTTGCGCAGCAGGTGGTCGGCCCGCCCGTACGCCGTGCTGCTCAGCGCGATGCCGATGCTGGCGCTGGTGAACACCTCGTAGCCGCTGAGCGAGACGGGCGAGGTGAGCGCCTGCTGCATGCGGTCGGCGGCGCGCACCGCGTCTTCCACCGCGCCGATGTCGTCCAGCAGCACCGCGAACTCGTCGCCGCCGAAGCGCGCCACGGTGTCGGTCTCGCGCACCGAGTTGTTCAGCCGCCCCGCCACCGCCACCAGCAGCTCGTCGCCCACCGAGTGGCCGAGCGAGTCGTTCACCACCTTGAAGCGGTCGAGATCGAGGAAGAGGACGGCGAACAGGTACCCCTCGCGCCGGCGCTCCTGGAGGACGGCGCGCGCCAGCCGTTCCATGAACAGGTGCCGGTTGGGGAGCCCGGTCAGCGCGTCGTGCAGCGCGTCGTGGCGGAGCTGGTCCTCCACCGCCCGCCGCGCGGTGATGTCGTCGGCGAAGAGGTGGACCACCCCCAGCTGGGGATGCGGGTGGTAGGTCCAGCTGAAGACGCGGTCGTCGACCACGACTTCCACCGTGCGCATCGGCTGGCCGGTGGCGAGCGCGGCGGCCACCAGCTGGCGGTGGTTGCGGGGGAGGAAGCCGTCTTCCAGCGGAGTGCCCACCTCGGCCAGCAGGTGGCGGGTGGCGGGGTTGGCGTAGACCACGTCGCCTTGCGGGTCGCACTCCAGCACCGGGTTGGGCGACTCGCGCGGGATGGCGGCCAGCCGCTCGGCCTGCGCGGCGTCACCGCGGCGCGAGGTGACGTCCTGCACCACCACCACGGCGCCCGCCACCTCGCCCTCGGGGCCGCGGTGCGGCGACCAGCGGGTGGCGGCCCAGCGGGTGCGCGGGTCGGCCGGGTCGCCCAGTGGCAGGTCGTCCAGCTCCACGGCCACGCCGTTCAGCACCGCGGCCAGCAGCTGGGCGGGTGCCGCGCCCGCCAGCACGGCCACCACCTCGGCCACGGGCGCGCCCACCGCCTCGCGCGCGGGCACGCCGGTGGCCGCTTCCATCGCCGCGTTCCACGCCACCCAGCGCAGCTCGCGGTCGCACGCGGCGATGCCGACGCCGGCGCACTCCAGCAGCGCGTCGCCCAGCGTGTCGCGCTCTAGCGCCAGGCTCATGCGCCCCCCCTTCTCCCCACCCCCCCCAACGCCTGCGCGTGGCGCGGCACGGCACAAAAGGCCGGTGCGGCTGCGTGAAGGCGGTCGCGGATGGATACGGGACGAAGGTGCACGGCCGATCCGGGATGCTCGGGTCCGCTGGACAATTTCGACGTGAACGGAGGCGACATTCTATACGTGCCGCCTCGCCGGATCAAGGGGTTAGATGGCGCATAAGGGTGCGCCGCGATGGAGCTGCCCAGCCGCGACCAAAATCGCAAATCTTTTGCCAGATCGCCTCCGGCACCGAACTCGTTGCGGTGCAGCGGAATCCGCGGTGCCGCAGGGGAAATCTCAGCGCAAGAAGTGGCCGGACCGGAACACAGTGCCGGAAGGAAACGGAGTAATCCTTCGACCTTCCCTGGCATCGGCGGCCATGCCCGGAGCGGCATCTTGCCGCTCCAGGGCGGACGTGGGCACGACCATCGAATCTCACGCAGAGGAAGCGGAGGGGCAGAGCAAGCAGAGAACACTCGCCGTGCCTTTACTTCCTCGCCTCTCCGTTCCCGCTGCGCGAAAGCAAGCGCGTTGCACGAGCGGCGATGAGGCCCGTTGCCGCACGAGTGCGTTGTTCGCTGTCCGGGGGCGATGCACGAAGGCGCCGAGGTGAGCCCCCGGCGCCTTCGCGGTGGATCTGCTCGCTCCGGCGGCTCAGCGATCGCCTTCGTCGCCGTGGCCGGAGCGGGAGCGGGTCTTGGCGTGCTGGCGGCGGTCCGTGGCCAGCGAGTGGCCCACGTCCACCTGGTCCTGGGTGAAGCGCCCCCGCTCGTCGCGGCGGACGTAGCGCTTGTCGCCCTCGTGCGGCTCGATCAGCTCTCTCTCGCGTGACATCAGCGGCTCCCGGTTACAGTCGCAACTCCGTTGCACACAACGCGTTCCGTTAGGCAGGAGCCGTGCCGCGCCGTCAGCGGCCCGCCACCGCCTCGTCCGCGGCGTCCCCCGCCTGGGCGAGCCGGCGCGAGGTGTCCACCAGCCGCAGGAACTCGGCGCGGTAGCCGCCGCGGTCGGTGGCCAGTGCGTCGCGCGCCAGCTCCGTCACCTGCCCGTAGCTCGATTCGCCGCGGAAGCTGGAGCCGCGCAGCAGCATCCCCCACTCGGCCACCGCCGCCGCGAAGCGGAAGTCGGCCGAGGTGGCCGCGAGGGCCACGCGGCGGTCCGGCAGCGGCCGCACGATCAGCCGGCTCTGCTCCCCGTCGGGCGCCTTGTAGCGCAGCTTCACCGTCAGCAGCTCGCCGCTGTCGCCGGCCTGCCGCGTGGGGCGCACCTGCTGGTAGCGCAACGGGTCCACGCCGCGCGCGGGGCTCACGGGCACGCCCACCGGCACCACCTCGTACAGCGCGGTGACCGAGTGGCCGGCGCCCAGCTCGCCGGCGTCCTTGTGGTCGTCGTTGAAGTCCTCGGCCGCCAGCGTGCGGTTCTCGTAGCCGATCAGGCGGTAGGCGCGGACGCGGGCGGGGTTGAACTCCACCTGCACCTTCACGTCCTTGGCGATGGTGAACAGCGTGCCGCCCATCTCGCCCACCAGCACCTTGCGCGCCTCGCGGATCCCGTCCACGTAGGCATAGTTGCCGTTCCCCCGGTCGGCCAGCTGCTCCATTTTGGCGTCCTGGTAGTTCCCCGTGCCGAAGCCCAGCACGGTCAGGAAAACGCCGGCCTCGCGCTCGTGCTCGATCAGCCGCACCAGCTCGGCGTCGCTGCTCACGCCCACGTTGAAGTCGCCGTCGGTGGCCAGGATCACCCGGTTGTTGCCGCCCTGGATGAAGGCGTCGCGCGCCAGCCGGTACGCCAGCCGGATCCCCTCGCCGCCGTTGGTGGAGCCGCCGGGCTGCAGGCCGTTGATCGCCTGCAGGATGCGCTCGCGTTGGCCGCCGGGCGTGGGCGGCAGCACCATCCCGGCCGCGCCGGCGTACACCACGATCGAGACGCGGTCCTGCGGGCGCAGGTTCTCCACCAGCAGGCCGAACGCCTCCTTCAGCAGCGGTAGCTTGCTGGGCTCGTCCATCGACCCCGACACGTCCACCAGGAACACCAGGTTGGCGGGCGGGAGCGAGCGCGGGTCCATCCGCCGGCCTTGCAGCCCCACGTGCACCAGGCGGTGCGCCGGGTTCCACGGCGCGGGCGCCACCTCGGTGGTGATGGAGAACGGCGCGTCGCCGGCGGGATCGGGATAGTCGTAGTCGAAGTAGTTCACCAACTCCTCGATCCGGACCGCGTCGGGCGGCGGCAGCCGCTGCTCGTCCAGGAAGCGCCGCACGTTGGCGTAGCTGGCCGCGTCCACGTCGATGGCGAAGGTGCTGAGCGGCTCGGTGCGCACGTCGCGGAACTCGTTCTCCACGATCGGGCTGTACTGCTCGCGGTCGAAGCCCGGTTCGGGCGGCGCGAACCCGGCCGGCGGTGGCGCCATCTCGTACGCCATGGCCGGCGCCGCGCCCACGGTGTCGGCGGTCGCGACGGCGGTCTCCTGCCGCGAAGGTTTGGGGTTGCGGCTCTCGCACGCCGCAAGGGCGAGCAGGGGAAGAGTGAGGAAGAGAAGATGCGGGCGTGGGGTGCGCATGCCGGCCTTCCGGTCAGGAGGTTGAGACGTGCGGTGCCCGCCGCGCGATCGGACGCGCGGCGGCACGCCGGTGAGGGGCATCGGCCGTTCCCCGCCCGCCGGGCGGCGGACGGATGTCGGAAATGCCTGGCTCACAACGAGTTGTCTACCTCCGGGGCCGGCCCCGGCAAGGGTGCTTCGCCGCGTTCGAACGCCGTTCAGCGAACGCCGCCGCGCGTTCATTGAACGGAGCGGCGCCGGCTCTTCTGACCGGTCCGAACCGCGAACGACGAAAGGGGGCCGGACGGGGCAGCGGAGAAGAAAAACGGAGAGCTGCCGTCACCTCGGGCAGCTCTCAGTTTCTCCGGCACTCCACCGTGCTTCCGCGTGACCCCTTTCCGGTCCGGCGGACGCGGATCGATCACTCCGTGATCGCCTTCCAGACCTCGTCGACGTTTGCCAGGTCGGGAAAGACGTAGTCCGCGCCGCACGCCGTCAGCTCGTCCACGGGATGGTGCCCGGTGGCGGTGGCGATGGTGCGCACGCCCAGGTGCTGGCCGCACGCCACGTCCTTGGGCGTGTCGCCGATGATCACGACCTCCTTGCCGCTGAACGCCACCCCCGTGGCCTGCAGCGCGCGCTCCACCGCGATGGCGGGGAGCGCCGGCCGCTCGGCGTGGTCGCTGCCGAAGGCGCCCACCCGGAAGCGCGAGAAGCCCAGCCGCGCCGCGTTCACCTTGATCCGCGCGCCCTCGCGGATGTTCCCCGTCAGCAGCCCCGGCACCACCTGGCCGCCGGCGCCCTCCAGCCGCTCGAGCAGCTCCGTCACGCCGGGGAGCGCGTGGACGGGCGTGCCATGGATCTCGTGGTGCAGGTTCTCCACGTAGCGGAACCAGAGCGCCTTGAGCCCCGAGTCGATCTCGGCGTCGGCGATGCCGGCCGCGCGCAGCAGGTCGCGGACGATCTCGGGGTCGGTGCGCCCCGCGAACGAGTAGCTGCCGATCGGCCCCGTGGTGCCGAACACCTCCATCAGCGCGGCGTGGATCGCGCGCTTCCCCGCGCCGTCGGCCGAGAGCAGCGTGCCGTCGATGTCGAAAAGGATCAGCCGCCGCATCTGAGGCCCGTCTCGCGGATCCATGGTGGGGGAATGCCGGGCCCGGACGGACCGGCGCCTCGAAGAAGCAACGGAATCTCTACCCTCCGGGGGCTCCTGTCTACGCCCCCCGGACAGCCTCCCGGCGTCCGCCCGCCGCGGAGAAAACCGGCGCCCGATGGATGCCGACGATTATCGATGGACGGCGGTGT
>DASSME010000229.1:0-9896 GCA_035689035.1 Longimicrobium sp.
TTCGGCGGTGCGAAATCAACCGTTACGCTGGGCGCCCAGCCGGCTGGACGCGGCCCCCTTCGCACCACCGGCGCGATCGCGGGGCCCCGGCGTCAGCGTGCCGGACAGGCGGCGGACGGGGCCGCCGGGGAGCCGGCCGCGCGGGGGCCCTGGGCGGTGAGCGGCCAGAGCGAGAGGCTGGCGTGCGACCACCCCCACGCGGCGCCGGCGCGCTCGCGCCAGGCGGCGTGCCTGACCTTGTTGTACGGCTCGGAGCGCGAGGTGCGGGCGAAGCGGTGGGTCACCGGGTCGAAGCCCATCCCCCGGTGCGCGAGGTACACCTCCTCGTGCACGTCGCCGGTCTTCTCCATCCGCCAGCGGGTGGTGTCGATCTCGGAGACGTCCTTGGCCACCATGTAGTGCACCTCCATGCGCAGCGCCGAGTACTGCTCGCGCGGCACCAGGAACAGCTCCTCGTACTGCCGCTCGGAGCTGGGGTCGTACCAGGTTTCCTTGCGCGGCGAGGGGCGCCCCACCACCAGCAGGTCGCCGGACGGCTCGGTGTTGAAGCGGCTCTGCACGCCCCCTTCGCGCCACCCGCCCACCAGCGCGTTGTAGCTGTCGGCCGGCAGGGCGCGGGTCTGGAAGCAGATGCCGCGCACCGTGTACCAGAACGCGGGGACGTAGACGCGGTAGGTGCTGCGGTTCTCGATCTTGAGCGCCGCCCGCACCAGCAGCGCGTCGCCCTGGCGGCCGATGGCCTCGAGCGAGGGCGTCATGGTGAGCGTGGCCGGAGACACCGCGGGGCGGTGGATGTCGGTATACCAGAAGGTGCTGGCCCCGATCAGCGTACTGGCGCCGATCAGGATCGCCTGCACCCACTCGGGCTTTCTCCGGATGCGCATGTTCACGGCAGGTACGGCGTGGAGGGAGCTGAACGAGCATCGGTGCGCCGCGTCGCCGGTCTTCGGGTGACGGCGGGCGTGCGGGTTGGTGGCTTTGATTGTGGGGTGATGGCCCGGGTGGCGACACACGGGTGATGTACGATAACCGTCCGCTCCGTTTTCCTCCAGTGGGGGCGTGCGGAGACTCGACGGCCCCGGACCAGAGGAATGATCCGGGGCCGTTCTTTCGATTTAAGCGCGGCGGCGGCCGCCCCGGCTCACGCGCAGTAGCACTGCGCCGTATGGCAGGTTCCGTAGCAGGTGACGCCGCCGTCGCAGGTGCCGGGGATGGAGCCGGGGCAGGTCCACATCCCGCTGCAGCCGCAGTCGGTCACGCATCTGCTTTCCTCGGTGGGCCCGCACCCCGCCTCGGGGTCGTAGGTGAGATGCGCTCGGACGGTGCCGGGGTCTTGTTCCGTCGTGGCGGTCTCGAAGGACTCGACCTCCATGCTGTCGAGTTCCAGTTTCAGCTTCTTCATGTCGCCTCCGGGTCGTGGTAGCGGAAACTCAAAGACGAAGCCGGATCGCACCGGCTTCGCCACAATCATATTAACGTCGTATTAAGAATCCAACGGTCGCGTGGATCGTCGGCGGGAGGCACGAAATCTCTGTAAGGGACTCACGCCACCGGATCGGTACGGGCCGCGAGCTTTGGCGCGGCCGACGCGGTGGCGGGCGGATGCCTCGCTCCGAACGTCAGCCGTCCAGCTCGGCGATCGCGCGCCGCAGGGCCTCGGCGGGGTCCGCGGCGGCGGTGACGGAGCGGCCCAGGACGATGTAGTCGGCGCCCAGGCGGGCGGCGTCGGCGGGGGTGGCGACGCGCGACTGGTCGCCGGCGTCGTCGCCGGCCAGGCGGATGCCGGGGGTGAGCACCTTCAGCCCGGCGGCCGCCCGCCGCGCCGCCGTGATCTCGTGCACCGACGCCACCACCCCGGGGATGCCGCACTCGTGCGCCAGCGCGGCCAGGCGGGCGACCTCGTCCTCCACCGCCACCCGCTCGCGCCCCCACGCCTGCGCCAGCTCCGCCTCGCCGAGCGAGGTGAGGACGGTGACGCCCAGGAGGCTGACCGAGGACCCGGCCGCCGCACTGGCCGCGGCGCGCAGCATGGCCGCGCCGCCGGCCGCGTGCACCGTCAGCAGCTCCACCTTCATCGCCGCGGCGCTCTTCACCGCGTGCGCCACGGTGTTGGGGATGTCGTGCAGCTTCAGGTCCAGGAACACGCGCTTCCCCTCGCCGCGCAGCGCGTTGACGATGTGCGGCCCCTCGGCGACGAACAGCTGCAGGCCCACCTTCACGAACGTCGCCGCGTCGCCCAGCTGGTCCACGAGCCGCAACGCGCTCCCCGCGTCCGGCACGTCGAGCGCGATGATCGGGATCGGTCGATTCATCTCGTTCATCTCCTCATGCGTCGTCGTTGCCGTTGAAGTCCGCGCAGGCGGACTGTGTGCCCTTGTAGCCGCGAGTTCACTCGCAAACTCCCACGGAGATCCCGAGGATTGATGCAGATCTCCGGCTACGAAAACGGCCCGCCGGAGCGTGTCCGGCGGGCCGTGAACTCAGGCCGGGGGCGAAATCTACCTTACTCGCTGGCAGGGCGCACCCCGGGGCGGCTGAAGTACCCGCGCACCGACTCGGCCAACTGGCGGGCGATGGAGCGCTCCATGTGGTCGTCCAGCAGCAGCCGCTCTTCGTTCTGGTTGGAGATGAAGCCGATCTCCACCAGCACCGCGGGCATGAAGGTGCCGCGGAGCACCGCGAACCCCGCCTGCTTCACCCCGCGGTCCGGCCCGGGGTGGATGGCGCGCAGCCCGTCCTGGATCATCTGCGCCCAGTCGCTGCTTTCGCGCAGGTAGTGGTTCTGCCGCAGGTCGGTGAGGATGAAGCCCAGCGCGTCGCGGCTGGCGGCGTGCTCCTCGTACTGCACGCTGGCGTTCTCGAAGTTCTCCACCCGCCGCGCGTCGGCCGTGCGCGCCTCGGAAAGGAAATAGGTCTCGTAGCCCTTTTCGCCGCGGCTCTCGTTGGCGTTGCAGTGGATGGAGATGAACACCGCCGGCTGCCCGTCGCCGCGCCAGCGGTTGGCGAAGCGGGCGCGGTCGTGCAGCGCGATCAGCGTGTCACGGTCGCGCGTCATCCGCACGTCCAGCGTGGGATCTTCGCGCAGCAGGTCGGCCACCATCCGCGCCACGCGCAGCGTCACGTCCTTCTCGCGCGTGCCGCTGGGCCCCCGCGCGCCCGGGTCCACCCCGCCGTGCCCCGCGTCCACCACCACCAGCCGGCGGACGGCCGGGCGCTGCGCCGCCTGCACCACCACCGGCGGCGCGTCGGGCGCCACCGCCACGGCCGCCTCCGCCGATGCCGTGGCCACGCGCCGGATCGTCCGCTCGCCGGCCGAGACGGCCAGCGCGCCGTCGGACGCGCCGGCCAGCAGCCGCGCGAGGAACTCGGTGGGGACGTACACCACGCCGCCGTCCGAATAGACGGGGTTCGCCAGCGTCTCGGTGCGCCCGGCCACGGTGACCTGGGCCGAGCCGGGGGTGAAGCGCGTTTCCGCGCCGCCCAGGCGCGCGACCACGGCGCCGCCCTCGTACGCCACCTCGGCCCCGAGCGAGACCAGGGCGCTGAGCCGGAGGGCGGGGTAGCCGCGGCCGGTCTCCTCGCGCACCTCCACGGGCGACCGTCCGCCGTCCAGCCGCCAGGTGGCAGCCGCGGGCTGGGCGGCGAGGGGCGACGGGTGGTGAAGGGAGAGTGCGGCGGCGAGCAGGAGAAGGACGGGGCGGGCACGGATCATCGTCTATTGCTCCTTGAATCCGCGTTCCATGTCGCGCTCCACGGCGCGCTCGCGCAGGGTGTCGCGCTTGTCGTGCAGCTTCTTTCCGCGCACCAGCGCCAGGTTCACCTTGGCGATGCCCCCGGTGAAGTGCACGTCGAGCGGAACCAGCGTGAGGCCCTTCTGCTCCACCTGGCCCACCAGCTTGCGCAGCTCGCTCCTGTGCAGCAGCAGCTTGCGGATGCGCATCGGGTCATGGTTGAAGCGGTTGCCCTGCTCGTACGGCGACACGTGCATGTTGTACAGCCACAGCTCGCCGTTGGTGATGGTGGCGAAGGCGTCGGAAAGGTTGGCCTTTCCCTCGCGCAGGCTCTTGACCTCGGTGCCCTGCAGGACCAGCCCCGCTTCCCACGTCTGGAGGATGTGGTATTCGTGGCGGGCCTTGCGGTTCTGCGCGACGACACGGTCGCCGGACCGCACTTTGGGCTCTGGACGGTTCATCAGCTCTATGACGGGGTCATGTCCAAGAACGGTGTAATGTTACACCGGAACGGCAACGCGCGAAAGGGTTTCCGCGAATCGATCCGCTGAACGGTACAGGGCGATTGAAATCGCTGCAACGACGACACGAAGTCCGCCTCCGCGGACTACCGGCTGTGGTGTGGACGCGATGCGGGCGCACGGATTGTGGTTCTGCGCGGACAGCCGGGAAATCTTCCCGGGAGGCAATGGCCGCGCGGTTTGCTGCCGTCGAAGTCCGCGAAGGCGGACTGCGTGCCGTTGTAGCCGCGAGTTCACTCGCATACGCGGACGATCAGTCGACGATATTCGACGGATTCCAACGCATTTCTTTCAGCCACGGATTGTGTGAACCAGTGACATTGCGCGGCCGTGGACGCATGCCGATCCGCCGGGCCGGAGATGACGGATGTTCCCGATCGTATCCCCAAGCGCATGCACCTGAGACACTTAGGGGTAGCAGTGGAACACTTGATGCGTAGCGCGTGCGGCCTGGCCGGGTGGGGATCCCCCCGGCCATGAACCTTGCAGCACCCAGAGGAATCCATGCGCCGCGCCGCCGCCCTTTCGCTCGTGCTCGCCTCGCTCGCCGCCTGCGCCGACCAGGCCACCCTTCCCGGCCCGCCGCCGCCTGACGCCGTCCGCGCCGCCGTCACCTCGACCGCCGGCGGCGGCGAGGTCATCGTCTCGCAGCCGCAGACGGTGGCGTGGAACGTGGGCGGGTGGGAGGCCGGGAACGAGCCCATGGCCGAGGCGGGCGGCGGGCGCGTGGTGTGGCAGGACGCGTCGGGGCCGATGATGGCGCAGCCACTGGTGGTGCGCGCGTACGACTTCGGCAGCGGCGCGCGCAGCCAGGTGGTGCGGGTGTACGGCGACTACACGGACGCCCACACCGCCGGGCGCTACGTGGTGTGGAGCGAGAACGGGGTGATCCACCTGCGCGACCAGGCCACCGGCACGGCGTGGACGGTGGGGCCCGGGTGGGAGCCGCGGGTGTCGGCGGACGGGAAGGTGGCGTTCATCACCTTCGAGCGGCCCAACGGCCGCGACCCGCAAAACCGCAACGTGGCCGTGTACGACGTGGCCACCCACGCCACCCGCGTGCTGACGCGCTACACCGACGCGGGCGGCGCGGAGGCGCATTACCCGGCAATCGACGGCAACATCGTGGCGTGGACGGTGGTGGGGGTGTGGCCGGCGTCGGGATCGTGGGTGCGGATGATGAACCTGGCGACGGGCGAGGTGCGCGAGCTCGATCACATGGATAGCCAGTTCCTCACCCGGTCGTCCGTCTCCGCCGGGCGGATCGCGTGGGTCGAGCTGCTGGCCGACCGCCGCTCGGCCGTCGTGATGCTGTACGACGTGGCGACGGGGACGAAACGGCGGATCACCACCAGCGCGGCGCAGCCGATCTACGATGCGCGCATCTCGGGCAGCCTCGTGGTGTGGGAGGACCGGCGCAACACCACCAGCACGCGCTATTACAACGAGAACGACGTCTACGCCTACGACCTGTCGACGGGCCGCGAGGTGGCGGTGGCCACGGGGCCGAACCACCAGGGGTGGCCCAGCGTGGACGGCAGCCGCGTGGTGTGGACCGAGCTCGCCAACGGCCGGTGGGAGATCCGCGCCGCCACCGTGCAGGCGGTGTCGCTGGAGTCGCTGGGCCGCACGGTGGACGGGATGCTGGTATCGGGCGAGATCCGGAACCGCGGGACCGCCCAGGCTTTGCGCGCCTTCCTGACCCAGGCCACCCGCGCGCGCCGCGCCGGCGACGTGGCGGGCGAGCGGAGCGCGCTGCAGCGCTTCGCCCAGCACGTGCGCTCGCAGGCCGGCAAGCAGATCACCAACGCCGCCGCCGCGCGGCTGGCCGGGATGGCCGACGCGCTGCTGCGGACGCTGGGCGGGTGACGCGGGCCGCGACGAGGCCTCCGCGCGCCGGGCGACCATCGTTCGGCGCGCGGTTTCGTTTGCGGATCGCGGCGGCCGTTCGTCTGTTTCTCGTATACGACGTATCTATCTGCAGTATTTGGAGTTGGGTCGTGAGAAACGGAACGCGAAGTGCGTAGGCGGTGCATCCCGGTCCGGGCGAAGCTCGCCCGGGCCACGGACCTCGCAGCACCCGGAGGACCCCGATGCGCCGCGCCGTGCTCATTCCGCTCTCGCTGGCCCTGCTCGCCGCCTGTGCCGACCAGACCACGCTCCCCGGCCCCCTGCCGCCGCCGGATGGGCTCCGCGCCTCGACGTCCGCGGACGCGGCGGGCGGCGCGCTGTTCGTCTCCCAGCCCCAGGTGCTGGCGTGGAACGAGGGTGGCGTGCTCTACGCGCAGAACCTGCCGTTCCCCGACGTGGGCGGCGGGCGCGTGGTGTGGCAGGACGCGTCGTCCGGCGCGGCCACGGTGATGGCGATCGACCCGGAGACGGGCGCGCGCCAGACGTACGGCAGCGTGAGCGGCAACTTCGCGTACCCGGCCACCGCGGGGCGCTGGACGGTGTGGAGCAGCCAGTCCGGCACGCTGTACCTGCGTGACGGCACGACCGGCGACGTGCGCACCATCGGCACGGGCGCGGGCTACACGGCGCACGTTTCGGCAGGGGGGCGCGTGGCCTTCGTGGAGTTCAGCGCCGGCGTAGGCAACGTGGCCGTGTACGACGCCGCGACGGGCGCCACGCGCATCCTCACGCACTACACGAGCGATTCGGGAGAGGCGGCGCGCGACGTGGACGTGGACGGCAACGTGGTGGCGTGGTCGAGCTTCACCACGCGCTCGCCGTACACCACCGCCATCCGGATGATGGACCTGGCCACCGGCCAGGAGCGCGAGATCGTACACGTGAACAGCCAGGCGATCGAGCCGCCGTCGGTGTCCGGCGGGCGCATCGTGTGGAGCGACGACCGCGGCGGCAACTACGACGTGTACCTGTACGACGTGGCGGCGGGGACCCAGCGGCAGATCACCACCAACCCCGCCGGCCAGTTCAACGCGCGCATCTCGGGTGACCTGATCGTGTGGGAAGACACGCGCAACACCACCAGCCACTACCTTTCCGAGAACGACATCTACCTGTACGACCTGGCGAGCGGCGCCGAGATCCCCGTGGCGACCGGCGACGATCACCAGGGCTGGCCGCGCATCGACGGGAACCGGGTGGTGTGGACGGAGCGCGCCAACGACCGCTGGGAGGTCCGCACCGCCACGGTGCAGCGGGTGACGCTCGAGTCGCTCTCCACCGCCATCGACCAGACGCTGGCCGCGGGCGACCTCGCCAACCGCGGCACCGCCCAGGCCCTGCACGCCTTCGTGGCCCAGGCCACCCGCGCCCGCGACGCAGGCGACGTGGCGGGCGAGCGCGGCGCGCTGGAGCGCTTCGCCCGGCACGTCCGCTCGCTGGACGGCACGCAGGTCACGCCCGCCGCCGCCGCGCGCCTGGCGGGCATGGCCGACGCGCTGCTGCGGCCGCTGGGCGGGTGAGAGACGGCGGGGGCCGCCGGCGGACGCTTCGACGGAGGTCGGCGCGGCAGCGGGCGGCCCCCCTCCTCCGGCCCCTCCCCCGCTGCGCGGCGCTGCGCGGGGGGAGGGGAGTGTGTGTTTGTAGGGAGTGCTGAAGTGAAATCCGACGGCGTTTCTTTCGCGCTCCCATGCCGCGGCCGAGCCGAAGCCGGTAGTCCGCGCAGGCGGACTTCGCGTGGTTGTTGCAGCGAATTCATTCGCCCTGGCCCTTCCCCGGCTCCACCTCGGCCTTTGCCCCGGCATTCGCCCCGGGTCCACCCCGGAATCATCCCGGAATCATCCGTCCCGACTCTGCCCCGGCTTCGTCCGCCGCCGCGCAGACTGCCCGGAGTCATCACCCTTCGGTTCGCGTTCCGTTGTGCGCTTCGGCGGATTGTTTTATCCATTCCGGGTCCATCATCCACTCCGCTGAGCCGTTCCCAGCCGTGCCGACCACCCGCAAGCCCGCGAAAAAGACCGGCAAGAGCAAGCGTGCGCGCAAGCCCACGCCGGCCCGGCTGCGCAAGCTGCTGGCGGCCGAGCACGCGCACTGGGACGGCGGCTGCCTGCACGTGGCCGGGGTGGACGAGGTGGGCCGCGGCCCGCTGGCCGGCCCCGTGGTGGCCGCTGCGGTCATCCTGCCGCCGGGGTGCTGGATCGACGGGGTGGACGACAGCAAGAAGCTCACGCACGAGAAGCGCGTGATGCTCTACGAGCGCATCGTCAGCTCCTGCGTGTGCTGGGGCGTGGGCGCGGCCAGCACCGCCGAGATCGACCACATCAACATCCGCCGGGCAACGGCGCTGGCGATGCAGCGTGCCATCCGCCACCTTTCGTGCCCGCCCGGGCACCTGCTGGTGGACGGCCTGGCCGTGCCCGAGCTGGGGCTGGAGGGGCAGACGGCGATCGTGGATGGCGACGCGAAGGTGCACTGCATCGCCGCCGCGTCGATCCTGGCCAAGGTGGTGCGCGACCGGCTGATGGAGCGGCTGGCGGCTCGTCATCCGCACTACGGGTGGGAGCGCAACAAGGGGTACGGCACCGCCGAGCACCTGGAGGCGCTCAACCTGCACGGCCCCACGCGGCACCACCGGCAGAGCTTCCAGCCGGTGCAATACACCTTCGACGAGATGCTCCAGGTGGCGGAGCTGGCGGCGGATGCATACTGAGCACCTGAACAACGTGAAGCCCGGCCGGGTGGCGTTCGGCTGGTTCGTGAGCGCGGCCATCACCAGCCTGGTCGTGATCGCGATGATCGCCATCGGCCTGCTGAGCCGCGACGGCACGGGTGGCACCGCCTGGGGGCTGCTGGCCACCTTCATCGGGTTCTTCGCGGGCGGGTGGTACATCGGGATGCGCGCCGGCCGCGCCCCGATCCTGCACGCGGTGGGGATCGGCCTGTTCTCGCTCGTCCTCTGGTTCATCGTGAACCTGGTCCCCGGCCAGGCGCTGGACGCGGAGAGCTGGAACGTGGGCGCGGCCTACGGCGCCGGTCTCATCCTGCTGCAGATCGTGGCCGCGGCGGTCGGCGGCAGCATCGCGTCGAGGAGCGCGCGGGCAGCGGCGGTAGGGGCGAGCTGAGGCGCGTCGATCGATTCACGGTTGTTGACGAGAGAGGGCGAGGCGCCGGGAGTCGGCGGCTCGCCCGAAGTGTTTCCGCCGCCCCGGGAGCCACGGGCGGATGAATCCGCGGCCACGACGGTCCGAAGTCCGCCTTCGCGGCGCCTTCGCGGACTCGCGGGCGAGCATCCGCGCGGTGGGCAAGCCAAGGGGGCCAGGTGAGCTGCAGGTCGATCGGGGTGGTGTGCCGGCGGGTTGAAACCCGCCGCTGGAAGTGCGGGAAGTCCGCCTTCGCGGACTGCGCGCCGAGACCGCCGCGCGTCGGCCGTGCACCCGGTTTGTCAACCCTGCAATCCCAATCCCATCGGCTGTAGATTGACCGCCTTCGCGAGACGCCGCCGGATCGCTTCGGGCGACCGCGTCTCGTGCCGTGGCCGCTTTCGCACTCTTCGCACTTTCGCACACCGCCGTGATGTACGCCGAGAAGATCGCCGCCGAGCTGGGGCTGCGCGTGCCGCAGGTCCGCGCCGCCATCGAGATGCTGGTGGAGGGGAACACCATCCCGTTCATCGCCCGCTACCGGAAGGAGGCCACCGGCGAGCTGGACGAGGTGCAGCTGCGCGACGTCCGCGACC
>DASSME010000230.1:0-13127 GCA_035689035.1 Longimicrobium sp.
CATCACGATCGGCCGGGACCGCGGGCGAGGTGATGCGGCTCGCTTCAGGCCGCGTGCGTATCGGCGGGAACGCGCGCGGCGTGATGCGCAGGCGCCCGACGCACCCTGCCGCCCGGGAGGCGGCGCCGTCCGCACGGCGCCTGACGTGGTTGCACGGCGCGACCGGTGGCGTATGTTGGGGCTTTCCTCGCGGAGCGTCCGACGGGCCCTGGCGTGCCACGCCTACCACACGGTGCGGCCATCCGCCGCCTGACGCGCCGGTCCTTCGTCCCGCAGCAGCCAGCCGATCGTGTCACCGCCCAGCACCGGACGCGTCCGGGGCCTGTCCCTGGAACGGAAGCTCCCGCTCCTGATCACCGCCCTGCTGGTGGTGACCATGGCGGCCGGCGTGGCGTACGGCTACCACCAGGTGCGGCGGGTGGCGCTAGCCGGCGCGCGCGAGCGGCTGCGGCTGATCACCGAGCAGCTGACGGCGCTGTCCACGCCCGGGATCGCGCAACGGTTGGCGCAGCTTTCCGCCGCGGGGGGTGACAGCACGGTCGCGGCGTTCCTGGCCGCGCCGGAGGGCGGGGCGCGCTCCGGGGCCGCCGGGGTGCTCCGCCGGCTCCGCATGCCCCCGGACACCACCCTCCCCATCATGCTGTGGGACGCGGCGCGCAAGCCGCTGCTCTCCATCGGCAAACCGCCCGGCGGCGGCGCGGCGGACGCGCTCCCCGCCGGGGTCGAGTCCCCCGATTCGAGCGGGCTCGGCCGCTTCGAGGTCGTCGGGCGGCGGGCCTACTTCTGGATCGTGGTGCCGGTCGTCTCCCACGGCCGGACCGCGGGGTACCTGGCCGAGCTGAGGAGCGTGGGGAACGCCGCCACGGCGGGACAGGTGCAGAAGCTGATCGGCGGCAGCGTCTCCATCTACTACGCCAACGTCGCGGGCGGCCCCTGGGTGGGGCTGGACGGGCGCGTGGAGCCGGCCCACCGTCCGGCGCCGTTCACCGGCGCGGCGCACTACCGCCGCCCGGGCGGGGGCGAGCGCTTCGGGCACGCCGCCCGGATCCCCGGCACCCCCTGGAACATCGTGGCCGAAGAGCCGCTCCGGGCGGTGCTGGCCAGCCCCGAGGCCTTCCTCCGGCGCGGCATCACGGCGGCGGTGCTGCTCTGCCTGGCCGCCGCGGTGGGCGCGTGGCTGCTGAGCCGCGGCATCACCCGCCCGCTCAAGGAGCTGGGCGCCGCCGCCGAGGCGATCTCGCGCGGGGACTACGCGCGGCGCATCCGCACCGGCCGCAGCGACGAGATCGGGCGCCTGGCCGAGCGCTTCAACGAGATGGCCGGCCAGGTGGAAGAGGCGCACGCCGAGCTGAGCGGCCAGTACGGCACCGCCCAGGCGCTGGCCGAAGAGCTGGAGCAGGCCAACGAGGAGCTGATGCTGGCCGCGGGCGAGGCCGAGGCGGCGCGCGTGGAGGCCGAGTCGGCGAACCGCACCAAGAGCGAGTTCCTGGCCACCATGTCGCACGAGATCCGCACGCCGATCAACGCCATCATCGGCTACGCCGAGCTGCTGGCGATGGGGATCTCGGGGCCGGTGAACGGCGCGCAGCTCGGGCAGCTGGAGCGGCTGCAGGTGAGCGGGCGCCACCTGATCGGCCTGGTGGACCAGCTGCTCGACTACGCGCGCATCGAGTCGGGCACGCTGCGGATGGAGCGCCACGCGGCGCCGGCCGGCGTGGCGGTGGAAACGGCGCTCACGGTGGTGCGCCCGCAGGCCGGGCGGAAGAACGTGGAGCTCACCGTCCGTTGCGACGCCGGCGGCGAAGAGGCCCGCTACCTGGGCGACACGCAGCGGGTGGAGCAGATCCTGGTGAACCTGCTCACCAACGCCATCAAGTTCACCGAGCCGGGCGGCCGCACGTCGATCACCTGCGGCGTGCTCGAGGGCGTGCTGCCGGGGCATGCACAGGCCGGCCGCTGGGTGCGCGTGGTGGTGGAAGACACCGGCGCCGGGATCGCACCCGAGCAGCTGGAGCGCGTCTTCGAGCCGTTCGTGCAGGTGGAGAGCGGCTACACCCGGCGCCACGAGGGTGCGGGGCTGGGCCTGGCCATCAGCCGGCGGCTGGCCCGCTCGATGGGCGGCGAGGTGACGGTGGAGAGCGAGCCCGGCGCCGGTTCGCGCTTCACCCTCTGGCTCCCCGCCGAACCGGCCGATCACCCGGCCCCGGCTGTGACCGGTTGAAGTACGGGCGGCGCCGCCCCGCCATCTTCCGGTCGCCGTCGTCGTGATCCGCGCCGCCCGGTCGTGGTGCTCACGAACCTGTCCACCGAACCGGCCGAGCCGCTCGCGCTCGACATCATCCGCGCCGTGCTGGGAACGGGCTCGGCGGGCGGCGCGGAGAGGTGAGCGGGAGGCCGCCGCGGCGCGGGCCGGCGGCTCGGCGCGCGCCGGCGTCACCGGCGCGCTCGCTGGCAGGACCGTGACGGTGAGCGTATCCGACAATCCCGCGAATTTCGCCGTAACGTGGCTGGTTCCCGGATGGTCGAAGGTCACTGGGCGCGGGCCGCCGCCGTAGGTGATCCACCGATCGGCGGAATGGGTGACCAGCAGTTCGGCGGTTGCCCGTTCCACCTCGTGTCCCTCCTCGTCGAACACCCGGACCCGGAATTCGCGCACCTCGCCCACGCGCACGGTGTCGACCCGGGGCGACAGTTCCACGCGCACGATCCGCCGGGTCACCACCACTTCGCGCTGCAGCCGGTGCGGGGCCGGCGAGCGCGACGGGATGGTGTCCGTGGCGCCGCGGATGCCGCGCACCTGCAGCACGGTGCGCCCGGTGCGGAGGGCCACGGCGTAGACCCGGGGCTCCAGGTCCCAGATCCGCCGGCGCCGCGTGGTGTCGCGTACGAACGGGCGCAGGCGGACGACCGAGCTGTCCACCACGCTCCACCCTGAGTCGGCAGGCGACGTGCGCGTGGTGGCGCACATGTCGAAGTGGCAGGCCATCTCCTCGATCGCGAGCGGAACCGAATCGCCCACGCTCATCCAGAGCGGGCCGTACTGCGGCTCTCCGCCGGCAATGAAGCGGGAGAAGCTCCGCGAGTTCGCCTCGTCCTGGCGGCGGGCGCGCTCGACGGCGGCCAGCGTCGCGGCAGCGGGACGCGGGATCTGTGGATCACGGTATTCCACCCGCACGCTGTCGGTCCGCTGCTCGTACTTCATCGCGGGAGTGGCGTACGAGACGCGCACGAACCCGGGGCGAAGCACGAACAGGCTCTCCACCAGCCGCCGCCCGCGGATGCGGAGCGTGACCCGGCCCTGCCGGACGAAGGCGCTCAACCCCTGGTGGGTGCAGTAGACGAAGGGGCCGGGCGGGCAGAGCAGCACCTGGGTGCTCCCGACCAGGGACTGGAGCGACGGAAAGGTCCGCGCGCCGCTGTCCGGGGGGTTGAGACCCAGGAAAACGGTGCGGCCTCCTTCCGCCGTCTGCAGGTGAAGCACCCACGTGTAGGCCCCTGCGCGGGCGCTGTCCGGCAACGCCGGCCACCCCCAGGCGTGAGCGGTGTCCGCGGGAAAGATCACCCGCACTTCGTCGCGCGTGGCGACCACACGGGTACGTGGCGGCTGGGCGGCGGCCGCCGTGACCGTGGTGGCGAGCGCCAACGACAGCGCCAGGCCGGCAAAGGGACGGCTCATCGACGGGACGGGGGCTGCGAGGGGTCGAGGCGTGGTTTCTCGGGTGACGCCGGGTGACAACGTTCGTGCGGGCCGGATCGCAACACGGCCGTTGAAGGATCCGCGCGGATTCGCTAGATTCAACACCGCTGGGCCGGGCTCCCGCTGGGGCGCCCGGCCTGTTCGTTTGCCGAAACCGGACCTTTGATCGCGGATCGTTGAGGATATGCTGAAGCTGGGGATCGTCGGGCTGCCGAACGTGGGGAAGTCGACGCTGTTCAACGCACTGACCGCGGCGGGCGCCGACGCGGCCAACTACCCGTTCTGCACCGTGGAGCCGAACGTCGGGATGGTGGAGGTGCCCGACGCGCGCGTGGACCGGCTCGCCACAGTGGTGAAGCCGCAGCGGATCGTGCGCGCCACCGTGCAGTTCGTGGACATCGCGGGGCTGGTGAAGGGCGCCAGCGAGGGCGAGGGGCTGGGCAACCAGTTCCTCACCAACATCCGCGAGACCGACGCCGTGGTGCACGTCGTCCGCTGCTTCGACGACCCCGACGTGGTGCACGTGATGGGGAGCGTCGATCCCGTCCGCGACCGCGAGGTGATCAACCTGGAGCTCGTCCTCTCGGACCTGGCCGTGGCCGAGAAGCGGCTGGAGCGCGTGCGGAAGAGCGCCAAGGGTGGCGACAAGGACGCGCTGGCCGAGGTGGCGGTGCTCGAGCGCCTGGTGGCCGCGCTGGGCGAGGGGCAACCCGCCCGCGCCGTCGACCTGGGCGACGACGAGCGGAAGCTGATGAAGAGCTTCAACCTGCTCACCTCCAAGCCCGTCCTCTACCTGGCCAACGTCTCGGAAGACGACCTCCCCGAGGGCGACAACGCGCACGTGAACGCGCTGCGCCAGGCCGTGGAGGAGAGCGGCGAGCTGGCGCACGTGATCCCCATCAGCAGCAAGATCGAGAGCGAGCTGGCCGAGCTGCCGCAGGAAGACCGCGCCGACTTCCTGGCCAGCCTGGGCCTGGACGAGCCGGGGCTGAACAAGCTGATCCGCGAGGGCTACCGCCTGCTGGGGCTGCAGGTGTACTTCACCGCGGGCGAAAAGGAAGTGCGCGCCTGGGAGATCCCGATCGGCGCCCGGGCGCCCGAGGCCGCGGGGGTGATCCACAGCGACTTCGAGCGCGGCTTCATCCGCGCCGAGACGGTCGGCTGGGGCGACTTCGAGAAGACCGGCAGCGTGAAGGCCGCCCGCGAACAGGGCCTGATGCGCTCCGAGGGCAAGGAGTACGTCGTGCAGGACGGCGACATCATGCTCTTCCGCTTCAACGTCTGAGCTGAAACGGCGGGACCGCGGGGGCTCTCACGGAGGGACGGAGGGACGGAGAACTGCTTCGGCGCTTCGTCCCTTCTTCGTGTCTGGCAATCTCTTTCGCGCGATGGGGCTGCGATGCCGGATGACGTGAACGGTGGATCCACCTACGAGCGCATCTACGCGGTGGTGCGCCGCATCCCGCGGGGGAAGGTGAGCACGTACGGGCGCGTGGCCGAGCTGGCGGGGCTGGGGCGCGCGGCCCGGCAGGTGGGGTACGCCATGGCCGCGCTGCCGGACCACACCACCGTCCCCTGGCACCGCGTGATCAACGCGCAGGGCCGCATCAGCCTGCGCCGCGGCACCGGCGGCGACCTGGAGCAGCGCTACCGCCTCGAGGCCGAGGGCGTGGTATTCGACTCCGGCGGCCGCGTGTCGCTCGAGCGCTTCGGGTGGAACGGCGGACGGAAGAAGCGGAAGAAGGGCGGGGAAGTGGAGGACTGAGGCCGCCCCCGGCGCGCACCGCAGATGCTTCCACGCCTCGCGATTGCGGACAGGTCTTGTCGATCGAAGCCGAGCGACGGTAGGATTAGACGCACCGCAACGTCGCGGCTCATCCATCCCGCACCATGGAGGCGGCCCCGTGAAGAAACTCAAGCTCAACCTCGACCAGATCCAGGTGTTCTCGTTCGACGCGGCGGGGGTGAAGGGTCGCGGGGGAACCGTCCACGCCCACACCTACACGTACCAGAGCGGCGACCAGTGTCACACGGGCCTCCAGGACTCCTGCTACTCGTGCCCCGCCCCGCCGTATTGTGCCCCCCAGCCGATCTCGTGGGACAACAACTGCTGAGGCACGGCACCATCGCCGTCGGATGAAAGTGGGGGCGCTCCGGATGGGGCGCCCCCTGCACGTTCTTGCGCGCCGACGCGTTCGTGGTGCGCGGAAGAAAGCTCGATCGACGTCCGAACCAGCCGCCAGCGGAGCGAGCCAGGGTGAGGGCCCCCCGCCGAATCCCTCCTGACACCCTGACGCGATCCTCCCCACGCCACAGGGGCGGACCGATGACCATCTTGCTGATTGGACGAGTGTGATCCATCGCCAGGGGAGGGGGCCATGTTCAGGACGATCGCGGTTCCGCTGGACGGATCGGCGGCGGCGGAGTGCGCGCTGCCCCATGCCGCCGCGCTGGCGCGGGCGAGCGCGGGGCGGCTGGAGCTTCTCCGTGTGCACCAGAAGCACCGCCCGGGCGAGGCGCTGGAGGCGATCCCCGCCTACGCGTGGGAGCAGGTGGTGGCGTACGACAACGGGATGGACCAGGAAGCGTTCGAGCGCGAGGCCGACGAGCTGACCGCCCGGACGGCGCGCACCACCGTCCGGTGGGGCGTGCACGCCGTGGCCCACCTGCTGCGCGGCGACCCGGCGCCGGCGATCGTGGAGCACGTCCGCGAGGCCGGCGTGGACCTGATGGTGGTGGCCACGCACGCGTCGGGCGGCCGGATGCACGGCCCGCTGGGGAGCGTGGCCGAGGCGATCGTGCGTGAAAGCCACGTGCCGGTGCTGCTCCTGCGCCCCGGCCCATCCGGCCCCGCTCCAGACGAAGAGCCCGCGCTCCGCTCGATCCTGGTGCCGCTCGACGGCTCGGCGTTCTCCGAGACCGTGATCGAGCCCGTCGTGAGCCTGGCGCTGGCCACGGGCGCCGAAGTGTGGCTGCTGCGCGTGGTGGGCCCGGGCGAGATGCCGTCGTTCATCCACGCGCAGCTTCCGCCCAGCCCCGAGGCGTATCTGCAGCGCATCGCCGGCGTGCTGCCGCCCGACGTGACGGTGAGCGGCGCGCGCGTGGTGGTGGACCCGTCCGCGTCGCTGGCGATCCTGCGCGAGGCCGAGCTGCTGGGCGTGGACCTGGTCGCCATGGCCACGCACGGAACCGGCGGCGCGCGCTCGCTGCTTCTGGGGAGCACGGCCGCCCAGGTGCTGCGCGGCATCCGCAAGCCGCTCCTCCTTTTCCGCCCGCCGCCGCTCGCGCGCGGACGGCCGCACTACAGGCACGCGTACGCCACGGTGTGACACCGGTTCCGGCTGAACCGCATCCTCACGCCGGGTCCGCAGGGTTCGCGGAAACCAGCAGTTCTCCGCGGACCCCGAGGACCCTGCGTGAGGCCAGTCTGGACTTCTCCGTGAACGATTCACCCGGATCCGCCGGGAGGCGTGGGAGGGGCGGCCCGGCCGCGCCGGGAGCGCCAGGGTGAGGGCCCCCCGCCGGTGCTTGCCGCCACGCCGCCCGGCGCGTACGATCCAGACGTTCCCCTCACGAAACCGAGCCGCCCCCGAGCGCCGATGTCCGACCGCGATCCTTCCGTGCCCGATCTTCCCGAATCTCCCGAGCACCGCGGCGGCCTGAGCCGGCGCGGCTTCCTGCACGCCGGCGCGCTCGCCGTGGCGGGGGCGGCGTACGCGCCGGGGCTTTCGGCGTCCCCCGTCTCGCCGGCCACGCCGGGGCAGAGCCGTCCGGCCGCGCTCCCGCCGTTCGAGCTCGAAGAGGCGACCGTGCAGCAGTTGCAGGACTGGATGCGCGCGGGCCGCTACACCTCGCGCCAGCTGGTGGAGCTGTACCTGGGCCGCATCCGCGACGTCGACACGCAGGGGCCCACGCTGCGCGCGGTGATCGAGACCAACCCCGACGCGCTGCAGATCGCCGACGCGCTCGACGCCGAGCGGCGGGGGGGGCGGGTGCGCGGGCCACTGCACGGCGTCCCGGTGCTGATCAAGGACAACATCGACACGGCGGACCGGATGATGACCACCGCCGGCAGCTACGCGCTGGACGGCACCCCGGCGCCCCGCGACGCCTTCGTGGCCGAGCGGCTGCGGGCGGCGGGCGCGGTGATCATCGGCAAGACCAACCTGAGCGAGTGGGCCAACTTCCGCTCCACGCACGCCAGCAGCGGGTGGAGCGGCCGCGGCGGGCAGGTGCGCAACCCGTACGCGCTGGACCGCTCGCCCTGCGGCTCCAGCAGCGGCAGCGGCGCGGCGATGGCGGCCAGCCTCGCCGCCATCGCGGTGGGGACCGAGACGGACGGCTCCATCGTCTGCCCCTCGTCCGCCAACTCGATCGTCGGGATCAAGCCCACCCTGGGGCTCGTCAGCCGCGCCGGCGTCGTCCCCATCTCGCACAGCCAGGACACGGCGGGGCCGATGTGCCGCACCGTGGCCGACGCCGCCGCGCTCCTCACCGCGCTGGCCGGCGTGGACCCGCGCGACAGCGCCACGGCCGCCGCGCGCGGGCACATCGCGCAGGACTACACGCGCTTCCTGGACCCCAACGGGCTCCGCGGCGCCCGCATCGGCGTGGCGCGCGCCAAGATGTTCGGCGCCGACCCGCACGCCGACCGCGTGGTGAACCACGCCATCGACGAGATGAAGCAGCTGGGCGCCGTGATCGTGGACCCCGCCGACATCCCGCACCTGGGCGAGTACGACGGCGACGAGTTCACCGTCCTCCTCTACGACTTCAAGGCCGACCTGGCCGCGTACTTCGCCTCGCGCGGCGCCACGTCGAAGGTGCGCACGCTGAAGGACGTGATCGACTACAACGAGCGCGACCGTGCCCGCGAGATGCCGTACTTCGGGCAGGAGATCATGCTGATGGCGCAGGAGAAGGGTCCGCTCACCGAGAAGGCGTACGTCGACGCGCGGGCGAAGAGCCTGCGCCTGGCCGGCCGCGAGGGGATCGACGCGGTGATGACGCGCCACGGGCTGGACGCGATCGTCGCCCCGACCGGGAGCGTGCCGTGGCCGATCGACGTGCTGCTGGGCGACCACGGCGTGGGCGGCAGCTCCACGCCCGCGGCGGTGGCGGGGTACCCCAACGTCACCGTGCCGGCGGGGTACGCGTTCGGCCTGCCGGTGGGGATCAGCTTCATCGGCCGCGCCTGGAGCGAGCCCACGCTGATCAAGCTCGCCTTCGCCTTCGAGCAGGGGACGAAGCACCGCCGCCCGCCCCAGTTTCTGGCCACGGCGGACCTGTCGAAGCCGTAATGGGGCCCGGTCTGCTGAATCTCGGCTCAGGGTTGGGAGCAGACCATCGAACAGCGGGGTTACACGGAGCAGCGGAGAGCAACGGGGCGGCGGAAAACTACAAACGCGGCGAGTAGTTGCAGTTCTCCGCTGCTCCGGTCTTCTCCGTTGCTCCGTGTGACCGCGGTTCAGCGATGCATGAATGCGAACGGGTGCCTGCCTCTCGGACGGAGGCAGGCACCCGTTTCGTTCTGTCGAACGCAGTCGCTCAGCGGCGGCCGTCGAGCCAGCGCTGGTCGGCGGACGAGATGGCGCGGCGGCGTTCGCCGCCCTGCACCAGCTTCACCACCACCCAGCCCACCAGCAGAATGGGGAGCAGCTTGATGGTGAGCGCCAGCAGCGCCACGCCCACCCCGAACACCATCCCCAGCACGCCAATGGCCAGCCCCAGCGCCACCACCCCCACCACCAGCCCGCCGATCAGTTTCAGGATTCCGCCGATCATCTCGCCCTCCGGGCAGGTGTGAACATCAGGTGAATCTCGTTGGTCAGACGTGCGCCTCGCGCGCGGGCCGCTCCACGAACGGCGCGTCGTCGAAGATCGGGTCGTACTCGCGCGGGCGCGCGTTCCACGGCCACCCCGGGCGCGTGCCGCCGCGGGTGAAGGCAACCGCCCCGAAGCCCACCAGCCCGGCGATGAAGATCAGCGTTCCCCCCAGCCAGTTCACCAGCGACCCCAGCCACCCCAGGAAGCCGGTGAGCTTGAGCAGGTTGCCCACCACCATCGGCGCCAGCAGCAGGCCGACGCCCGTGAACACGTAGGTGTAGGCGTTGCGCCGCATCGACGAGAAGGAGCCGCTCTGCTCGGCGGTGCGCTCGCCGATCACCTGCGCCACCGCGATCAGCCCGTACAGCCAGGCCGCGCCCAGCACCACCCAGTACAGCGGCGCGAACAGGAAGAGCACGGGGATGCCGATGATGGTGGCGACCAGGATGATGCAGGCCACCACGAACGCGGGGATCACCAGGAACATGGCCGCCACCCCCAGCCCCGCGGCGCGCCCGGTGTCGGTGCGCACCACCTGCGTGACCCGGTCCAGCTGCGGCAGCGCGTAGAAGACCAGCGCCGCGCCCAGCCCGCACAGGATCAGCGCGAAGGTGAGGGTGGAGATCAGCCCCTCGAAGCCCTCCTGCATGGTGCCCCACCAGCCGTGCCGGTGGATGCGCACGTTGTCGGCCGCGTACGACGAGCCGCGCGTGGCGTAGTCGTCGCCCGGCCCGGCGTGGGCCTGGCGGGCCGCGTCGTCGTCGCTGTTCACCCGCATCTCGCCCAGCACCCGGCCGCCCTGGTTCAGCAGCTTGCCGCCGCCGTTCACCACAGCGTCGCCGCGGATGGTCGCGCCGGGGACCAGCACCAGGTCGCCCTTCCCCACGATCACGTCGCCGGTGACCTCGCCTTCCACCCGCACGTCGCCGAAGGGGGCCACCACGTCGCCGTCCACCCGCTCGCCGCGATGGACCGTGAGGCCCTTCAGCGAGATCGCCCCGCCCTGGATCACCTTCACCGGCGCGGCGGGCGCCTGCGCCGGGGCTACCGCCGCGGGCACGGCCGGAGCCGGCGGCGGGGCGCCCTGTGCGCGTGCCCCAGGCGCGGCCAGGACCGCGGCCAGCGCGAAGGGGAGCATCCACCGATCAGTGCGCATGAGTCGTCACCCCCATGGGGCTCTTCAAGAGTCTCGAGATCGCCCAGGCCGAGGCCGGGACCGCCACGGCGAACACCATCGCGGCCACGCCCAGCCCGCGGGTTCCGCCCACCAGGTCGTTGCCGGTGGTCACCAGCCACTCCCAGATCCCGCTCCCCACGAACGCGCCGGCGAGGCGCACCATCAGCCCCCACACCGCGGCCGCGAACCAGCTCCACGCCCGCCCGGCCGCCGTGCCCGCGTTCACCCCCTGGCCCGAGACCCAGCTGAGCAGCGCCATCAGCGGCAGGAGCGGGGCCAGCGCCCCGATCCCCGCCGTCATCCACCCACGCCTGGTCTTCGGCAGCCAGCGGCGGCGCAGCACCGCCTGCGGGGCCGTGACGGGGAGCGTCACCCGCGCCATCACGCTGTCGGCGAAGGCCGGCGACGGATCGAAGGACGGGAGCGACGCCAGCGCGGAAAAGAGCGCGCGGTGCGCATCCACCTCGGCGGCGCACCGCGAACACCGGCGCACGTGCTCCAGCGCGAGGGCCTTCTCCGCGTGGGAGAGGGTATCCTCGGCGAGCTCCTCGAGCGTCCAGGGCGGCAGGTGCGTAGGTTCGTTCGTCACGGTTTCCTCGTCCGGCATCCGTTGCGTCTGGGCACCCTACGGCGCCGCGGGGCAATAGGTTTCAGCGGCGGCTCACACCCGCGTGTGGGCCAGCATGTCCTGCAACTCCTTGCGGCCGCGGTGGATGTACGTCTTCACCGTGCCCAGCGGGAGCGCCATGATCTGCGCGATGTCCTCGTACGGCAGGTCGTCGATGTGGCGCAGGACGATCGCCTGGCGGTACTCCGGCCGCAGCTTGCCGATCGCCGCCTCGATCTGGTTGCCCAGCTCGCGGCTCTCCAGCAGCTCTTCCGGGTTCTCGTCGTCGCTCTCGACCGTGATGGTGCTGGCCTCGATGTCGTCGCTGCTCGTGGCATAGCGCGAGCCGTCGATCGACACGGTGGGCACTTCCTTCCGGCGGATCCAGTCGATCGTCAGGTTGGTGGCGATCTTGAAGATCCAGCTGCTGAACTTGTAGGCCGGGTCGTACCGCTCGATGTTGTTGAACACGCGCACGAAGGTCTCCTGCGCAAGGTCTTCCGCCTGCTCGCGGTCACGGACCATGCGGTAAATCAGGGAGAACACCGGGCGCTGGTAGCGGCCGAGCAGCTCGCGATACGCCTTGTCGCTCCCTTTCTGGGCGCGAACGACGAGATCGTGGTCTGTAAGCGAGGTCGCGTTCAATTCCGATGTGCCGTCGGGCAAGGTTTCCAACCCCTCGGGTGCCTGGTACGAGGGTGGGGGCCGGGAAGTTTCGGCCGCGGGGGGCGAACCTTGCTGGCAGGGGTGGCCGGGGGTAGTTTTCCGCGCCTCTATTCTAAGCAACGAGACGCATTTACGACATGCCGACCCCATCCGCCGCGCGACCCGCGGTGCTCCCGGCCCGGGAAGAGAAGGCCGCCGCGGTGCGGCGCATGTTCTCGTCCATCGCGCCCAGGTATGACCTGCTGAACCACCTCCTGTCGGCCAACGTCGACCGGGTGTGGCGCCGCCGCGCCGTGGACCGGCTGGGCTGGGAGCGCGTGCCCGGCGGCCTGTACCTGGACAACTGCGCGGGCACGCTGGACCTGGCGGTGGAGCTGGCCGGGCGCGACGGCTTCGGCGGCCGCGTGGTGGGCAGCGACTTCACCTACGCCATGCTGGAGCGCGGCACGGGGAAGCTCGAGCAGCTGCCGGTGGAGCCCGCCTGCGCCGACGCGCTCACGCTCCCCTTCGCCGACGCGGTCTTCGACGGCGCCACCGTGGGCTTCGGCGTCCGCAACCTCGCGGATCTGGATGCCGGCCTGGTCGAGATGGCGCGGGTGCTGAAGCCGGGCGCCAAGCTCGTCATCCTGGAGTTCACCACGCCGCGGTGGCAGCCGTTCCGCGCGCTGTACCTGGGATACTTCCTGAAGGTGCTGCCGCTGGTGGGGCGCGTGGTGTCGAAGCACCACACGGCCTACACCTACCTTCCCGAGAGCGTGCGCCACTTTCCCGAGCCGCCGGAGCTGGCGGAGAAGATGCGCCGCGCGGGGTTCGCCGACGTGGCGTGGAAGACGCTGAGCGGCGGGATCGCGGCGCTGCACTGGGGGACCAGGGGATGAGCAAGTTCCTGGGCACCTTCGGCTACCTGCTCTTCTTCTCGTTCATCGCCTGCTGCGTGACCTCGGCGCTGCTGCAGGTGATCGCGTGGACGCGGCACAAGCGCGAGGGCGCGCCGATCAACCCCGGCGCGCTCTGGAAGCCCGAAGGCTTCTTCGACCCCGTGGGCCTGTACCAGATGAAGATCGCCCGCCGCGCCATCATCATCGGAGGGGTGATGTACCTGTCGTACGGGCTGATCATGCTGCTCGCGTCGACGGCGGTGGCGAAGGGGTAGG
>DASSME010000231.1:0-2719 GCA_035689035.1 Longimicrobium sp.
TCCCCCGGTCACCGCGGCAGGACGTCTCCGAGGTACAGGTTTGGGGCGGCTGTATCAGCCACCCCCAGGACGCGCTCGCGCTCAACCGCACAACCACCGTGATTCCCTACTTGACGTTTCGCCCGATAGCCCTATGACCCCGAGGCGACTTCCACCTCGCGACGCAACTCGGGGAAACAGCGCGATCGAGCCGCCGACTTCGGCCATGCACGAGAGCGCGCCCGGTCCTCTTCCAGGGCCGGGCGCGCTCTCGTCGTTTCCGCTGCTTCCGCTGCTTCGCTCGGACGCCTACTGGCTGGGGAGGCGCTTGCGGACGCCGCGGCGGTCGATCGTGTAGCGCGGGCCGTGGTACAGGTCGTCGCCCAGGTCCAGCGAGCTGGACTGGCCCGAGACCGTGGCGCGCAGGCTCAGCACCAGGTTGAACGGGTCGGCGCCCGCGGCGTTCACGCCGTACCCCAGGTCCTGCAGCGAGCGCACGGTGAGCTGGCTGAGCGGGTTGGTGCCCGCGTTCAGGTACCCGGTCATCAGCTCGTTCTTCAGCACCGCCTCGCGCCAGTGCGAGTTCACGGTGCCGCCGCCGCCCGTGTTCTCCACCGGCACCTTGGCGCCGCCGGTGTAGGTGGTGCCGCCGATGGCGTCGAAGCCGGCGATCCCGTTGGTGCCGCTGAAGTACGTGTCGAGCCCCGTGCCCGAGGTGGGCGACGGGTTCTGCAGGAAGCCCATGAAGTTCCACAGCGTGCCGATCCCCAGCACGTGCCCCATCTCGTGCAGGATCACCGACTGCAGCTGGTCGTGGCTTTCCAGGTTGGCCACGTCGGCGGCGTCGAACTGCATCACCCCCAGTATGGTGAGCTGCGGCGCCGCGTCGCGGATGTAGCACGGGCCCGCCTGGCCCAGGATCGCCCCCGGCCCGTCGATGTCGCTGACCGCGGCGAAGATCACCAGGTCGTCGATGTTCAGCTTCAGGCGGGGCGTGTCGTCGCCGCAGTCGTTGGCGGGGAAGTCGGCCGGCTCGTCGGGGAGGTCGGCGGTGATCAGCCCGCCCCAGCGCGTGGCCGCGTTCACGAACGCCGCGCGCTGCGTGGCCGTCATGGTGCTGGTGTAGCAGAGCGTGATCCCGTACCCCGCCCCGCCGCCGCCCTGGCAGCCGTAGTCGGTGAACACCACCGGGTTGTTGTTGTAGCCGGTGCCGTTCACGGTGGCCGTCAGGTGCGCGGGGCCGGGGGCGGTCACCGTCCAGCTCCCCACCGCCGCCACGCCATTGGCGTCGGTCACGGCGTTGGCGCCGGTCACGGAGCCGGTGGCGTCGGTGACGGTGAAGGCGACCTGCACCCCCGGCAGCGGGTTCCCCACCGCGTTCACCACGCGCACCGCAGGCGCCGTGGGGGCCGTGCCGCCCACCATCGCCGCCTCGTTCCCGCCGCGCAGCGGCAGCACCGTGCCGATGCTGGTGGCGATCGCCGTGGCGCCGAACACCTTGGCCGGGACCGCGCCGAAGGTGACGGTGACGGTCTGGCCGCCGGTGCCGGGCCCCAGCGTCCAGTTGACGGCCGCCGTGCCGTCCGCCGCGGTCACCGCGGTGGTGGACGACAGCGCGCCGCCGCCCGTGGTCACGGCGAAGGTGAGGGTCTGCCCGGGAACGCCGTTGCCCAGGCGGTCCATCAGCTTCGCCCGGATCGGCTGCGCCAGCGCGCCGCCGGGAATCCCCACCTGCTCGTCGCCCCCCACGCGCTCCAGGGTGGTGGGCACCTGCTGCACCGGCACCGTCATCTGGCCGGTCACCCCGCCCACGGTGGCGGTGATGGTCGCGCTGCCGTTGGCGACCGCGGTCAGCATGGCGCTGTCGGCCCCCAGCGACGTCACCGTCACGTTTCCGGAGCTGGACACCCAGGTGGCCGTGGGGGTGGAGATCACCCGGCCCTTCTGGTCCAGCACCGACACGCGGACCTTCTGCGTGGCGCCCAGCGCGTCGAACTGCGTGGGCGGGGTGAGCGTGACGGTGGCGGGCACCGACGAGTTGGTGCCGCCGTCGCCCGAGCAGCCCCAGAGTGCGAGCAGGGCGGTGGTGGAAAGGAGGAGCTTGCGCATTGCGGAACGGAGTGCTGGGGGCGGTCCGCCCCGCGGGTTGGAAGGGTGGGCGAATCGGGGCGCGGCGCGGTGGGCCGGCTCCGATCCCTTACGGCTGTCCCGAAGACACGGCACGGCATCCCGTCCCCCATCGGGAGGAGAAGGATCCGCGGGGATCCAGGGGGTCCATCGTCATCCGCCGCGGCCCTGAGCGGGCGGATTCAGCGGGCGGCCACGCGCTCGGCGCAGAAGTGGCCGGCGGAGCGCTGGTCGGGGGTGCCGCTGTCCCACCGGCCGTAGAAGCCGGCGGGCGCGACGCTGTCCACGAACAGCGCCAGGTGCGTTCCCTCGATCTGCCCCGTGTCGGGCCCGTTGGCGCCCGCGCCGAAGCGGAGCGTCACCTGTGGCCGCGACGAGGCGCCGTCCGCCCGCTGCCACTCGATCACCCGCACGCCCGGGCGCGCCGGGTCGGTGGCGCCCGGGTCGCCCGGCGCCGAGGCCCCCACGCTGTCCAGCGCCAGGGCGGCGGAGCCGTGCAGGGAATAGAGAACGTTTCCAGGCCCCTGAACCGGACGGGCGTACGCCGCCAGCCGCAGCCGGCCGGTGACGGAGCGGCCGGCGCGCGGGCCCCGGGTGGCCGCCAGCGTGAGCC
>DASSME010000232.1:0-6944 GCA_035689035.1 Longimicrobium sp.
CCGACACGACCGCGCTCGAGGCAGCCAGCAGCATCAGCCGTGCGCCGCGGACCCAGCGCGGCGCCTCCAGCCCCGGCGGCTGGCCGGTGGCGCGGCCGCGGACCGCGGGGTTCTGCCATGTCACCGCGGCCTGGACGGGGATCAGCGTGGTGCCGCGGGTGAGCGCGGCGAGCGGCTCGCCCGCGCAGGCGCCGTAGACGCCGCAGAAGAAGGCCCCCGCGCCCTGGTTGTCGTTCCGCTCCGGCGCGATGCCGCCGAGCACGTCCAGCCCGCGGCGCAGGTGCCGCGACACCGCCGCGCGCCCGCTCACGCCGCTCAGCACGTAGGCGCGCGGCGACGATTCGCGGCGCACCGAGCCGTCCAGCAGCAGCCAGGTGTCCGCGCCCACGGGCTCGCGCAGCTGCCCGCTCACGAACCAGCCGGGCTCCGAGAATTCGCCGCCCGCGCCCCCGGTGCAGGGAAAGCCGCGCAGCTGCGAATTGAGCAGGTTGGTCGCGCCCGCCGACAGCGTGACCACCCGCGGCGCGCCGGCGAAGTAGCGCGTGGAGACGTATCCCTGCCCGCCGATGCAGGTGCTGGACGAGACGATCCCCTCCAGCTGGAAGGCGCCGACGCGCGTGGGCGTCACCGCGATGCGCAGGTTCACCGACGTGTCGCCGGGGTTGGTGGACGGCACCGGATCGATGCGCGCCTCCTCCACGATCGGCAGGGCGTACAGCCGCTCCTGGGTGCGCCGCAGCTTGCCGGGGTCGAAGCGCTCGCCGGGCCGGTACGCCAGCCGCCGCCGCACGTCGCGCTCGCGGATCGGCGCCTCGGCCGCCACCTGCGTGGGGCCGAAGACGGCGACGGGGCCGGGGATCACGGTGAGCGTCACGTCGGCCGTGCGCGCGGCGGGGTCCTGCGTGGCACCGGCTTCCACGCTGGCGAAGGCGTAGCCGCGCTCGGCCGCGGCGTTGGCCAGCACGCGCTCGGACTGCTCCAGCAGGGGGATGGCGTACAGGGTGCCGGCGTGCAGCGGGAGCGCGGGCGCGCGCACCGCCGGCTGGATGGCGTCGAGCCCGCGCACGGTGACGGAGCGGATGCGGACCGGCGCGCCCTCGGTGACGGTGAAGCGCACGGCCACCCCGCCGCGCGCGGGGCGGATCTCGCCGGCGGCGCGCGCGTCGGGGTAGCCCCAGGCGCGGTAGAGCGAGTCGATCCGCGCCACGTCTTCGCGCACCTGGATGGTGTCGAGCGGCGCGCGCTGCCGGGTGCCGCGCACGCCCAGCAGGCACGCCGGCGCGTAGAACGGCGAGCGGCAGCTCGTCTCGCGGGTGTGGATCACGGCGCGGACGGCGGATTCGGGGAGCCCGCGCGTGCCCGCCACGTCCACGTCACGCACCTGCACCGCGGGCGACTGCGCGCGCGCGGGCGCGGCCAGCGCCACGGCGAGCACGAGCCCCGCCACCATCCCCCATGGACGCGACGACATCATCCCCCAACCCTCTCCCGTTGTGCTCCGAGCCGTGGCCGATCCATCCGCAGCCGGGGCCCGCGCATGGTCCGCGCCGCGGGATGGGCACGATCATCGAACCGGCGGGAAGATCCGGCACACGGCGCGGGGCTGGGGTGTACGGACTGCCTCACGTCCTCCCACAGGGCCACGATCCTCACCGGCAGGGCAGATGGAAGACGGCAAGCTGATCCCGGACTCGTTCTACGAAGAGCGCCGCATCGCCATCCGCTGGCGCCAGAACACCCTGCCGCGCGCGGGGATCTGGCTGGTGGACGGGGGCTACGAGGTGGCCGCGTACGGCAGCGCGGCCGAGGCCGGCCTGCTGGAGCGCGGCGCCATCCTGGTCGCCGGCGTGGTTTTCGACCGCGACCACGGCGAGCGCCCCGTGGTGGGTGACGTCACGCTCGGCGTGTACCCGGCGGCCGACCTGCCGAAGCTCGGGAAGCAGCGCGCGGTGGAGACGCTCGGCTGGGCGCCGGCGAGCAACTGAGGCGCGAGGGTCGGGCCGAAGGCGGCCAGGGCGATTGAAATCGCTGCAACGACCACGCGAAGTCCGCCTGCGCGGACTACCGGCTTCGGCTCGGCGGCGGCGTTGGCGCGCGGCACCGGCATCGGCCCGGACCGGGTGGTGGAAAACTCAGAGGCGGCACCCCGGGATCGGGGGTGCCGCCTCTGCTTCGTCGTCCAATCCATCATCCACCCTCGTTCGCGTTCAGTGCTGCGGCTGTTTGAGGGTTTCGGCGATGCGCGGCCAGCCCTCGCGGGCGCTCTGGACGGTGGGGCGCCAGCCGGTGGCGGCCTTGAAGCGGCGGTTGGAGACGCGCTGGCTGCGGCCCATGAACTCCGTCTCGCGGCCGCCCACCAGCTTCAGCAGCCACATCGGCGGGCGCACCACGAAGGGACGGCCGGCCGCCTCGGCCACCACGCGCGCGAGCTCGCGGCGCGGCAGCGGGTCGTCGTCCACCACGTCGTACACGCCGGGCGGGGCACGGTCCAGCGCGGCCACCACGGCCGACGCCGCGTCATCCACCCAGATCGAGGGATAGAAGGCGTCGCCGGGGCCGGCCAGGATCGCCGCGCCGCGGCGGGCCAGCGCCAGCGCGTCCAGGCTGCTCTCCGCCTCGGGGCCGTAGAAGTAGCCCATCCGCAGCACGATCCCGCGTCCGCCGTGTGACGCGAAGTGCCGCACCTCCTCCTCGGCGCTCAGCGTGGCTTCCAGGGCGGTCCCCGCGTCCACGCCGCTGCTCTCGGCGTCGATCCACGCGTCGCCCGAATCGGGGTAGATGAAGCAGATGCCGGGGTAGAGGAAGGTGGACGCGCCCGCGGCCAGCGCCGCGCCCACCAGGTTGCGCGTCCCCTCGGTGCGGATGCGGTTGTTCTCGGCCCACGCGTCGTGGCTGGTGGCGCGGCTGCGCGGCGGGATGCGCGTGGCCAGGTGCAGCACCGCGTCGCTCCCCGCCACCGCCGCTTCGAGCGAGGCGGCGTCGAACAGGTCGCCCGGCACGGGCTGGGCGCACAGCCGCGCCAGCAGCGCGTGGTTGCTCTCCGAGCGCGATAGTGCGCGCACGGTGTGGCCTTGCGCCGCCAGCAGGCGCGCCACGGGGCGCCCCAGCACCCCGGTCGCGCCGGTGATGAACACGTCCATGCTCCGGCTCCTCATCCGTCTGGGACCGATTGCGGCTTCCCCTCCCGCAACGTTGGCGACTCGCGGCGCCTCCTGCAACATCCTTCGCAGCCCGTCGATCGCCCTACGCACTCGCCGTCTGCACGCGGACGACGGATCATCGGTGTGCGCGGCGCGTGGGAGCAGGGTTTGCAGGGAGAACCGCGAACCAACGAGGAACCTGGATTGGAGGATGCCCGATGGTCGCCAAGCGAGGGCCACGCCTGAAATCGATCCGCCGGCTGGGAACGCCGCTCCCCGGCCTGACCCGCAAGACGAGCGACAAGAAGCCGTACCCGCCGGGGCAGCACGGCCCCACCGGCGGCGGGGGCGGCCGCGGGCGCCGCAAGCAGAGCGAGTACGGCCGCCAGCTGCTGGAGAAGCAGAAGCTGCGGCTGAACTACGGCGTCAGCGAGCGGCAGCTGCGCAACTACATGGCGCAGGCCGTCCGCCAGGGTGGCAAGACCGGCGAGGCGCTGCTGGCGCTGCTCGAGCGCCGGCTCGACAACGTGGTCTTCCGCCTGGGGATCGCGCCCACCATCCCCGCGGCGCGTCAGCTGGTGGCGCACGGCCACATCCGCGTGAACGGGCGCCGCGTGGACCGCGCGGCCTTCATGGTGAACGTGGGCCACCAGGTGAGCGTGTCGGACCGTGCCCGCAACATGCCCGAGGTGAAGAGCTCGGTGGAGCACGGCCCGCAGGTGCGCCTTCCCGGCTACCTGGCCATCGACCCCGCGGACAAGTTCGGCGGCCGCATGATCACCCTGCCCATGCGCGCCGACGTGCCCCTGATCGTGGACGACGCCGCGGTGGTGGAGTTCTACGCCCGGTAAAGTTGGCCGCGCATCGCGACGGTGCGCGCCATTGACGCCAACGACAAGCCCAGCATGACCGAGACGTGGCCGTGTTGGGCTTTGCCCTTCCGTTTTCGGCGAGGCGGTGTTTCCTTCCATCCATCGGTCGATGTCTGTACATTGCAGGCAGGTGTACAGACATGTGGAGGCGAGATGAGCAAGGGTGGGCAGTCCGAGCGGGAGATCCCTCGGAGGAAGAACATGAGACTGCATCAGTCGAAAATCGACCGCGCCATGAAGTTGTTGGGCACCCGCAACGAGACGGAGACCATCGAGATGGCGCTCGATCTGGTTGCCTTCCGCACGGCGCTGGTGGAGGGGATCCGCGCGATGCGCGGCGCCAATCTGGTTGACGTGTACGCCGAAGACGCGGAGATCTGATGCCCAAGTACATCCTCGACACGGGGCTGTACATCCGGGCGACGCGCGAACTCCCCTGGAGCGAGGCGCTGGAGCAATTCACCTGGAACCACGCCCCGTACATCTACCTCCATTCCACCGTTGCCCACGAGTTGCTGGCCGGTTCCGTGAATACGGTGCTGGAGCGGCAAACGCAGGAGCGGTTCATCTCCCCCTTCGAGGCGACGCGCAGGGTGATCACGCCCACGCACCGGGCGTGGAAGCAGGCGGGCTTCGTGGTGGCGCAGCTGGTTCGCGGCAAGCAGTTGAGCCCGCGAATCGCCCGCTCGTTCCCGAACGACTGCCTGATCGCGGCATCGGCGCGCGAGCAGGGGCTGACGGTGATCACCGAGAACGAGCGTGACTTCCGGCTGATCAGCACCGTGCTCCCGGTGGAGTTCTGCCCGCCGTGGCCGCAGGTTGTGAACTGACCGGATGACGGACGTGCAGAAGCGCCCCGCCACGACGAATCGTGGCGGGGCGCTTCCGCATCGGTGGCTCGGGAGGATGGTTACTCCCCGCGGGCCGCGGCGGCGCGCAGGTCGGCCAGGAGCCCGTCCAGGTCGTGGCCGTGGCGGGCGGCGACTTCTTCCAGCGGCTTGCCGCCGCCGCAGCAGGCGTCCACGCCGTAGTGCTGGAACACCTGCAGGGCGGCGGGATGGCGGACGGTGATCTCGTTCACCGTGAGCTCGGGGGTGATCGGTGCGATCGTAGCGGGCATCGGGTTCTCTCGTGGGTGAAGGGTCAGGCGGAGGCGCGCAGCGGGCGCGTGGGTGCGCCGCGGTCCACGGTGGGGAGCGCGCCGGGGCGGCGGGCGGGCTCGTCCAGCGTGCGCCACAGGTTGTAGATGAAGAGGAAGGCGCCGGCGGCCTCGGCCGTGCCGCCTGCGCCCAGCAGCGCCGAGCCGGGGGCCCAGGCGTGCACGCGCACGATGAAGCCGCCCACCATCGCGGCCAGCCCGGCGTTGGCGATCCAGACGTGCAGGTTCGCGGCGCGGCGGCTGTGCAGCGGGTGGCCGGTGAAGCGCGGGATCACGTGGTACGCCACGCCGAAGATCATCATGCTCACGAACCCCAGCAGGTTCGCGTGCACGTGCGCCGGCCGGTACGCGACGGCGGCCGGCCGCAGGGCCATCCACACCCCCAGCACCACGCCGAACCCCAGCCAGAGCAGGCTGGCGCGGATGAAGCGTCGGACGAACGGATCGAGCATGCGCCGGGGCTTTCACGGAGGGACGAGGGAGGCCGCCCGAGGCGGTGCGGCGGGCCGTTCTTACGATGGCTCGTATGGGCGCCCATCGGGGAGCGGGAGAATCCCCCGTGCGGTGTGGGGAGGATTCCCCAGCGGCGGGCGCGAGGCTTGCGCGGAAGGCCTTGGACGGCTAGAACATCCGCCGAAATCAACCCGATTTCCGGCACCCTGGAAACGATCCCGCGGGCGAGGAATACATGGAGCAAGTGAACGGGCCCACGCGGCTGGTGTGGCGTGACGGGCAGCTGATCGACTGGCGCGACGCCACCATCCACGTGATGAGCCACGTGGCGCACTACGGCAGCTGCGTCTTCGAGGGGATCCGCTGCTACGAGACGCCCGACGGCCCGGCCATCTTCCGCCTGCACGAGCACATGCGCCGCCTGGTCGACTCGGCGCGCATCTATCGCATCCCCTGCGCGCACACGGCCCAGTCGCTGAGCGACGCGGCGGTCGAGGTGGTGGCGGCCAACGGGGTGCGCCACTGCTACCTGCGCCCGCTGATCGCGCGCACCGGCGAGCAGATGGGCGTGCTCCCGGACGACCGCTTCGTGGAGACCTTCATCGTGGCCTGGATCTGGGGCACCTACCTGGGCGAGGGCGCGCTGGAGGCGGGGGTGGACGTGTGCGTGAGCAGCTGGCGGCGCGCGGCGCCCGACACCTTCCCCTCGCTGGGGAAGGCGGGCGGCGCGTACCTCAACTCGCAGCTCGCCAAGATCGAGGCCAAGGAGCGCGGCTTCGCCGAGGCGATCATGCTGGACAGCTACGGCTACGTGGCCGAGGGAACGGGCCAGAACCTGTTCGTGGTGCGCGACGGGGTGCTGTGGACGCCGCCGATCTCGGCCAACATCCTGGCCGGCATCACCCGTGACAGCGTGATCCGCATCGCCCGCGACCTTGGCTACGACGTGCGCGAGGAGAACCTGCCGCGCGAGTTCCTGTACGTGGCCGACGAGGCGTTCTTCACCGGCACCGCCGCCGAGCTCACGCCGGTGCGCTCCATCGACCGCACCCAGGTCGGCGCCGGCCGCCGCGGGCCGATCACCGCGGAGATCCAGGACCGCTTCCTGGGCATCGCGCGCGGCGAGATCCCGGACCCGTACGGCTGGCTCACGCCCGTCCCCGCGCACGCCGGCGCCAGCGCCTGATCGGCGGTCACCGGGCGGATGAAACGAAGCGCCGGGGCGGGGAACCGCCGCGGCGCTTCGTGGTTTCGGCTGCACCTTCCTGGCTTCGCCGAACCGCGGGTCACACGGAGGAGCGGAGGGCAACGGAGCAGCGG
>DASSME010000233.1:0-5999 GCA_035689035.1 Longimicrobium sp.
ACGACCGCGCCGGGCGCTGGAAGGACACCCGCGCCATCGCCGCCGAGGCGCTGGCGCGGGTCGGGCTGGGGAAGCGGATGGACCACCACCCCAGCGAGCTTTCGGGCGGGCAGCAGCAGCGCGTGGCCATCGCCCGCGCGCTGGTGACCCGGCCCACCCTCCTCCTGGCCGACGAGCCGACCGGGAACCTGGACAGCCGCACCACCGTGGAGGTGATGGCGCTCTTCCAGGAGCTGAACGAGCAGGGGATCACCATCGTGCTGGTGACGCACGAGCCCGAGGTGGCGCAGTACGCCAGGCGCATCGTGGAGGTGCGCGACGGGGCGATCCGCCGCGACCACCCGGTGCAGGGCCGCCGCCGCGCCGCGGACGACCTCCGCGACCGGGTGGATGACGACGCGGACGAGGCAGGGCACGAACTGCAGACGGCGGAGGCCGCATGAAAAAGCAGACGCTGGTGCGCATCGCCGGGCAGAGCATCCTGAAGAACAAGATGCGCACGCTGCTCACCATGCTGGGGATCGTGATCGGCGTGGGGGCGGTGATCATCATGGTCGCCATCGGCCACGGCGCGCAGAGCAACATCGAGAAGCAGATCGGCAGCCTGGGGACGAACCTCATCGTGGTCACCGCCGGCGCCAGCCAGCAGGGTGGGGTGAGCCAGGGCGCGCAGTCCTTCAACCGGCTCACCGTGGACGACGCCGAGAAGCTGCAGCGCGAGTCCACCCTCGCCTCGGGCGTGTCGCCGGTGATCTTCTCGCGCGGGCAGGTGATCGGCGGGCAGGGGAACTGGCGCACCACCATCAACGGCGTCTCCACCGACTACACCACCATCCGCGACTGGCAGACCACCAGCGGCGAGTTCTTCAGCGACGCCGACGTGCAGGCCAAGCGCAAGGTGGCGGTGATCGGCGCCACGGTGGCCGAGAACCTGTTCCCCGGCGAAGACCCGGTGGGGCAGCAGATCCAGGTGCGCAGCGTCCCCATGACCATCGTGGGCGTGCTGGGAAAGAAGGGGCAGACCGCCAGCGGCAACGACCAGGACGACGTGGTGCTCCTCCCGTACTCCACCATGCAGGCGCGGCTGAGCGGCGGGATGTTCATCGGGCAGATCATCGCCAGCACCTCGAGCGCCGGCGAGCTGCCGGCCGCGCAGGACGAGATCCGCGCCATCATGCGCGAAAGCCACCACCAGAGCGACGGCGAGCCCGACGACTTCACCGTGCGCAACCAGAACGACCTGGCGGCCGCGGCCACCGGCACCACGCAGGTGATGACCTGGCTGCTGGCGGCGATCGCCTCGGTGAGCCTGGTGGTGGGCGGGATCGGGATCATGAACATCATGCTCGTCTCGGTGACCGAGCGGACGCGCGAGATCGGCATCCGCATGGCCATCGGCGCGCGCGGCGGCGACGTGCTGCTGCAGTTCCTGGTGGAGAGCGTGGTGATGAGCCTGCTGGGCGGGGTGATCGGCCTGGGCGTGGGCTACGGCGGCGCCGCGCTGGTGGGGAAGCTGACGGGATGGGCCACGGCCACGCCTCCGCAGGCGGTGCTGCTGGCGGTGGGCTTCTCGGCCGCGGTGGGCGTGTTCTTCGGCTTCTACCCCGCCCGCAAGGCCGCTGCCCTCAACCCGATCGAGGCGCTGCGCTACGAGTGATCGGCCGCGCTTCGGACGCGCCGCCCCCTCCCCGCGCCTGAGAGCGCGACCCTCCCCGGGTGGCGGACGCGGCGGGGGCGCAGGTGGAAGGCTGCAGCGGCACGCAAGCTCGCACGGTCCCCACGAGGCCCACGCAGCAACCTCCACCGGTACGGGGGAGGTGCGAGCCTGAGCGAGCGGAGGGGGCGCGGCGCCGCCGAAGCGCCCGGTCGCCTGAGTGTCGCAGGACGTGATTTCACGAGCAACGACGGAACGCGCCCGGTACCGTCCGGACGCTGACGAATAGAAGAGGAGAGGTCCAGATGAACCACAAACTCGGCATCGCGCTGGCCGCGCTGGTGGCCGCCACCTCCGCCGGGGTCCCGGCGCTGACCGCGCAGACCACGCCCCCGGCGCAGGCGGCGGCGACCGCCACGCAGCCGCGCACCATCACCTTCAACGAGGCGGTGGGGATCGCGCTGCGGCAGAACGGCACGCTGCGGCAGGCGGTGAACGCGGCGGCGCTCGACACGGTGGCGGTGCGGCAGTCGAAGAGCGCCTTTCTCCCCGACCTGCGCCTCAGCACCACCGGCTCGCAGAGCTACGACCGCTCGCCCGTGAGCGGCGCCACCGGCGCCTCCAACACGCTCACCAGCGCGATGAACGCGGGCGTCAGCAGCAGCTACACGCTGTACAACGGCGGCGCCAACCGCGCCAACCTGCGCCAGGCCCAGCTGCAGCAGACGGCCGGCGGGCAGGACGTGGAGCGCACCCGCCAGTCGGTGGTCTTCACCGTCGCCAGCAACTACCTGGGGCTGATCCAGGCGCAGGAGCTGCTCCGCGTTCGCCGCGAGACGCTGGCCAGCGAGCAGGCGCAGCGCGACCAGATCCGCGAGTTCGTCAACGCCGGCCGCCGCCCGATCGCCGACCAGTACCAGGCCGAGGCCACCGTCGCCAGCGCCCAGCTGGCGGTGGTGCAGGCGCAGCGCGACGTGGAGCTGGCCAAGGTGGACCTGATCCAGACGCTGCAGCTGGACCCGCGCGGCGACTACGACTTCCAGGCGCCCGCCGCCGGCACCGCGCAGGCCACGGGCGTGGCCGGCCTGGACGCGCTGCTGGCGCGCGCCTTCGAACGCCGCGCCGACCTGGCCGCCCGCCAGACCGAGCTGCAGGCGGCGGCGCAGGGCGTCAACGCGGCGCGGGCGGCGCGGCTGCCGACGGTCGCGGTCAGCGCCGGCTACAACACCAGCCTGAACAGCGGCAACGACGCGGGGCTGTTCGACCAGCTGAACCAGCGGCAGGGCGGCTCGGTCAGCGTCGGCGTGTCGCTCCCGCTGTTCGACCGCGGCAACGTGGCCGCCGAGACGCAGCGCGCGCAGATCGTTCAGGACAACGCCCGCATCGCGCTCGAGAATCAGCGCCAGCAGGTGGCGCTGGAGGTGCGCCGCGCGTACCTGGACTTCCGGTCCGCGCAGGAGCAGCTGCGGGCCGCCGGGGCGGGGCAGACCGCGGCGCGGCAGTCGCTGGCCGCCACCGAGGAGCGCTACCGGGCGGGCGTGGGCACGCTGGTGGAGGTCACGCAGGCGCGCGCCACCCTGGCGCAGGCGCAGAGCGCGCTGGTGACCGCGCGCTACAACCTCCTCTTCCAGCGCACGCTGGTGGACTACTACGTCGGCGACCTCGACCCCGCCGCCGTGCCGATCGGGTGAGGGCCTTGACCGGGTGCGTGAGTGCGCGGGTGTCCGATTCGATGCAGGCCGGGGGCGGAGACGCTCCCGGCCTGCTTCATCCCGGTCCGCCTGAATCATCCGAATCCGCAAATACGATCATGGCACCGGCATCGCTGAAAAGGTCACACGGAGCAGCGGAGAGGAACGGAGCAGCGGAGAACTGCCGAGTTCGATGCAGTTCTCCGCTGCTCCGGTGTCCTCCGCTGCTCCGTGTGACCCCAAAAACGGCCGATCTAGCCATTCAATTAGCGGATCCGGTATAAGATACGCCCTCGGGACCTCCCGTTCTCATGGGGTCGATCATCCACCGAGCGCGATCAAGCCGGAGTGCGCGAGCCGCGTCGCGCGAGGCCGGCGCGGCGCCGGGCACGACGCGCATCCGCACGCATCCGCCACCTCCGTTCCGCCGCGCCAGGCGACCTCGCGTGGGGCGCCGCCACTGGCGTCGAGCACCACCTGCAGGACCCAGCGCACGCAGGGGAGCCGCATCGCCATCCCCAGCAAAGCGAAGGCGAGGTTCACGTGCTCCAGCGCCCGCGCGAACGCCGCCACGCCCTCCTCCTCCGCCCCGCCATCGCGCGGATCGTAGGTGATGCGGGTCAGACGGCGGCTCGGATGATCTTCCGCGTCCACGATCTCCAGCCCGACCGGGCGCAGCCGCTCCACCCCGGCGCCCAACTCCGAGCAGAGGTCGCAGCCGCGGGCCACGTACAGCCGCGCCGGCTCCGCTCCGCCGCCCAGCGACGGGTGCCAGGGCCGCCAGCGCGGCCGCCACGCCCGCACCCCCTGGCGATACTCCGCCCACACCGCGCCGAAGCGCCGCTCCAGGTCTCCCGCCTCGTCCCACGCCGCCAGCCCCGCGGAGTAGACCACCGACATCAGGCCCAGCGCCACCATCCACGGCCGGCCCTGCATCGCCCCCCACAGGACGAGCACCAGGGCCATCGCCAGCTGCATCGGATTCGCGACGTAGGCATAGGGGCCGCTGCGCACCAGCCGGCGCGGGGGGTCGAACGGCAGCGGCGTGCCCCGCCCGCGCACGGCGAACTCGTGCACCGCACCGATCCCCAGCAGCGCCGGGACCGCGATCACCTGCGCGGCCACCGAGAGCGGGACGAGCGGCGCAAACCGCATCCACCCGGCCGTCCAACCGGCGCGCACCGCCGCCTCAACCGCGTCCGGCAGCACGCCCAGCACCAGCGCGGCGAAAGCGGCCACCTGCAGCGCGGCACGGGCGGGTAGCCGCCGGTCCTCCGCCGTCCACCGCCCCAGCAGCCACGCTGGGAGAAAGCCCGCGCCCACCAGCAACGCCTCGCCCCAGGGCCATCCATCGCCCAGGACGAGAACGGGTGCCAGCCGCGGCATCAGCAGCACGTCGAGCCACACCAGCCCCGCGGCCCACAGGTACGCCGGCGCGGCGCGCGCGGCGAGCGCGGGAAGCAGCGCCCACGCCACCACCCACCCGGCCAGCAGCGCCGGCGGCATCCGCGCCCACTCCGCGCCGCCGTGGCCGAAGCGCCACCACCCGGCCTCCGCCGCCAGCGCGTTCAGCGGCGGCAGCGAAGCCGCCAGCCAGGCGGCGGAGAGGAGCATCCCCGTCCTCCGCCGCGCGTCCGGCCGACGCCAAGCCCACAGCGCCGCCGCAAGCGCGAGCGGCAGGGCGGCGGCGAGCGCCTCGATCATCCACGGCCGCAGCGGCGTCATCGTGCCCCGCGCGGGGTGGAGATGGTCTCGGTCAGGTACCCGGCGGCCGTGCGCACGCCGTACTTCTCCAGCGGCCCGAAGTACCACGCGGGGTCCAGCCGGCGGCGGTAGCGCAGCGTCCACGTCACCCGCGTGCCGCCTGGGACGGCGTTCCACCGCACCTCGGCGCTCCGCCACGCCAGCCAGTGCACGATGTACGAATCATCCTTCACGGGCGTGAACACCACGCGCCCGGGCTCCGCCGCCGACACCCGCATCACCAGTTCGCCGGAGTGGTGGTGGCCGTGCACCAGCATCACCCGCCGCACGTCGCCCACGCGCAGCCCCGAGCCGCCCGTCTCGCCCGGCGTGGGAAAGCCGAGCCGCAGGAAGCGCGGCAGCGGCCGGTCGAAGCGCGGCGGCGCCGCGATCGCCTCCCGCACCTCGTCCGGCGCCGCCGCCACGGTGCGCGTCACCTGGACCGACGACTCGCGCGGGAGCGACAGGCCGGGCGTCGCGCCTTCCAGCGCGGGTCCCAGCGCCACGATCAGCACCAGCAGCGGCGCGTACGCGGCGCCACGGCGGCCCAGCCTCCGCCGTCCCAGCTTCCGCTGTCCCCACCGCGCGGTGCCGGCGATGATCAGCGCGACCAGGTAGATCAGCGGAGCCGCCATCAGCAGACAGATGAACGCCTCGTTGAAGACCGTGCCGGCCAGCAGCAGCGCCAGCGTGGTGGCCTTGATCACCACGCCGTCCGCCGTCCGCGGTTCCACCTCGTACGTGACGGCGACGGCGATCAGCGCCGGGACGCCGACGAACACGAGCGAGGTGTGGTTCAGCCCACGGTACACCAGCACCTTGAACAGCAGCCCCGCGGCCACGGCGACCCCGATCACCACCAGCATGAGCGGATGCCTGCTCCCCGCCTTCGTTTCTTTCATGGATTGGCC
>DASSME010000234.1:0-5218 GCA_035689035.1 Longimicrobium sp.
CCCCTGTCCCCTGTCCCCTGTCCCCTACGCCGCGGCGGCCGCGGCCAGCACGCTCCCGGCATCCAGGATCAGCGCGGGGCGGCCGTCGCTCAGGATGGTGGCGCCGCTGAAGAGGCGCAGGGTGTCGGCGGTGGCGTCGAACTGCTTCACCACGATCTCCTGCTGCCCCAGCAGCGCGTCCACCTCCAGCCCGATGCGCTGCTCGCCCACCTCCAGGATCACCGCGTGCCGCTTGCGCCCGTCCGGCCGCGTCCCGTTGGTGCGCAGGATCTGCCGCAGCCCCAGCAGCGGGATCACCTCGTCGCGCAGGAAGGCGACGGTCTTCCCCTTCACCGTGCCCACCTCTTCGGCCAGCAGGTGCACCGTCTCGCCCACGTGGGTCAGTGGCAGCGCGTAGGTCTCGCCGCTCTGGCGCACCAGCAGCGCGCGGACGATGGCCAGCGTCTGCGGCAGCTGCAGCGTCATGCTGGTGCCGCGGCCGGGCTCGCTGAAGATCTCCAGCATCCCGCCCAGCGCGCGCACGCGGGTGGCGACCACGTCCAGCCCCACCCCGCGCCCCGAGACGTCGGTCACCGTCTCGGCGGTGCTGAAGCCGGGGCGGGTGAGCAGGCGGTAGACTTCCTCGTCGGGCAGCCCCGCCGCCTCGTCGCGCGTGACCAGGCCGTTCTGCACCGCCCTGGCCAGCACGCGGTCGCGCTGGACGCCGCGCCCGTCGTCTTCCACGCGGATGATGATGCGGCTGCGCTCGCGGCTGGCCTGCAGGCGCAGCGTTCCCGTCTCGGGCTTGCCGTGCGCGCGCCGCTCGGCCGGCGCCTCGATCCCGTGGTCCAGCGAGTTGCGCAGGAGGTGCACCAGCGGGTCGCCGATCTCGTCGAGCATCGAGCGGTCCAGCTCGATCTCCTTCCCCTCGATCACGAAATCGACCTTCTTCCCCAGCATGCGCGCGGCGTCGCGCACCAGGCGGGGAAAGCGGTCGAACACCTGGCTCACCGGCGCCAGGCGCGCGCGCATGATCTCGTCCTGCAGCTCGCCGATCAGCCGGCTGGCCTGGTCCACCGTCTCGGCCAGCTCAGGCGTCTCGTGGGTGACGAGCCTGCGCAGCCGGTCGCGGACGATCACCAGCTCGCCCACCTGGTTCATCAGCGCGTCCAGCCGGCGCAGGTCCACGCGGATGTGCCGCGCCCGCCCCGCCGCCCCGGCCGCCGCCGCGCCGCTCTCCGCCTGCGCGTCGCCCGCCGCGGGTGCCGCGCGCTCGGCCTCGGCGCGGTGCTCGGCCACCTCCACCTCGCCGATCTCGCCGACGGCGAGAAGGGCCGCGCGCACCTCGCCCGCCGGCGTCTCGCTGCGCAGCACGAAGCGGAGCGTGCCGGTGAACTCGGGCTCGTTGAGCGCGGCCTCGGCCGGCTCCAGCCCGCTCACCTCGCCCAGCTCGCGCGCGCGCTTGAGCGCCATGAAGGCGCGCACCCCGGGGAGCAGCGCCTCCTTGGCCACCACGATGCGCACGCGCACGGCGCCTTCCGGCGCCTCTTCCGCGTCGTCCCCCCCGCCGCCGGCGACCACCGAGGGGTCGACCGGCGCGCCCAGGTCGATCGTGGGGGCGAAGATGTCGAAGGTGGCGTCGTCGTCACCCGCGGCGATGCGCAGGCGGGTGATCAGCCCCTCCAGCCGCGGCTCCTCGCCGCTCTCCTCCACCGCCAGCTCGATCGCCCGCTCCAGCGCGTCGCAGGCGGCGAAGAGCAGGTCGATGGTCTCGGGGCTCGCCTGCGCCTTCCCGTGCCGGATGCGGTCGAGCAGGTTCTCCATCTCGTGGCTGAGGTCCGCCACGGGCCGGTAGCCCATGGTGGCGCTCATCCCCTTGATGGTGTGAACGGCGCGAAAGATCCCCTCCACCACCTGCCGCGAGCCGGGATCGCTCTCCAGCGTCAGCAGCAGGTGGTTGATCGTCGAGACGTGCTCGCGCGACTCGGAGAGGAAGAGCTCCCCGTACTGCGAGAGTTCCATTCGGAAAAAACCGGTGCGTGAGTGCGGAAATGCGCGAGTGCGTGGGTGGTTCGGTGCCGAGCGACGGGTCAGCGCGCGAGCCGGGCGATGGAGCCGGACGGACCGCGCGGGAGCCGTCGTCCGCGCGGAAGCTCGAACGCACTGGCGCACTCACGCACCAGCGCACCGGTTGCGGCGGCCCGTCCTCCGCGCCTAGCCCAGGACCCGCTGCACCGCCTCGAGCACCCGGCTGGGCTGGAACGGCTTCACCACGAAGTCGCGCGCGCCGGCCTGGATCGCCTCGATCACCAGCGCCTGCTGGCCCATGGCGCTGCACATCAGGATCTTGGCGCTGGGGTCTTCCTTGATGATCTCGCGAACGGCGTCGATCCCCCCCATGTCCGGCATCACGATGTCCATCGTCACCAGGTCGGGCTTGAACTGGCGGTACTTCTCCACCGCCTGCACGCCCGTTTCGGCCTCGGCCACGATCTGGAAGCCCGCCTGGGTAAGGATGTCGCCGATCATGGTGCGCATGAAGATGGCGTCATCGCAGATCAACACGGTCTGACTCATCAAGCCTCCGTCTTCGCGTGCGTGGGGCTCGGACGCCCTACGCCAGGATGGGGTCGAAGATCTCGTCGGGGTCCACGGCGACGAAGATGTCGTCGTCCACTTCGCCGACGCCGCGCAGGTACGCGCGGTCGATACGCAGAGACCGCAGCACGTCGGCGCTCTCGGCCAGCGTGCCGGGGTCCACGGCCACGATGCGGGCCACCTCCTCCACCGCCATCCCCACCAGCTTTCCGCGGTGCTCCACGATCACGATGCTGTGCTCGGGGATGCGCGAAGCGGGGGGAAGGTGAAGGCGGGCGCCCAGGTCCACCACGGTCACGATCCGGCCGCGGAGGTTGATCAAGCCGCACACGTGCTCCGCGCTGCCGGGGAGCGGCGTGTACGGCCGCGCCGGGATGATCTCGCGGATCCGCGCCACGGGCACCGCAAACCGGTGCTCGCCCACCACGAACAGCACCATGCGCTCGGGCTCGGGCGCCTCCGGTTCGGGGGCCGCCCCGGCGGGAACGTCTTCGGTGTCGGTGTGGAGCATCGCCGGCCTGAAGGGGACCCCGGTCTGGGTGTGAGCGTGTCAACATAGCGGGGGGGCCATACCCGGTCAAGCAAGCTCGACCGGGTATGACACACCGCGTCACTGATACCGCTTCTCCGTCCCCGTGACACGGCACCCGTGCCGCACCCTCGCCGCTCACGCGGATGAATCCAGTCCACGCCGGGCGCTCGTAGCTTTCCCTTGGGCCGCACCCTGCCGTGGCCGGAGCACCGCACCTGCTACGGCGAACCGTGGGCGAGAACGGTCCGGAAATCGCGTACAGGGTTTGCCGCAGGTTTGGGCGAAAGCGCGGGGGCCGGGTCGTGCCCGGCCTCGGAATCGCGTGTGCGAATGCCCACGGACGCGCAACCGCGTCGGGCTGATCGCGCCGTCGCGTGTCGGAGATCGTGGCGGTCTGGAGAACGGGTCCGGGGAGCGGGGAAGGTGAAGGCGCGCGGGTGCGTCTTCGCGGGCCGGGAACCACGCGCGGTGGTGCCGTGCGGGCACGGAGGTATGTGCATGGATGGATCGATCGGGAGCGGCGGCGGCGGGGTGCTGGCGGGGCTGGGCGCGCCCACGGCACGGCGCGGGTTCCTCAAGCGCACCGGCGGGATCGCCGCCGCGGCGGTGTTGGGCGGGAGCCTCACCGCCTGCGACAGCATCTTCGGCGGCGACGACAGCGGGATCGTGCTGGACTTCAGCACCGACTTCGGCGTGCTGAACTACGCCTACGCGCTGGAGCAGCTCGAAGCCTCGTTCTACGCGTCGGTGGTGGGGAACGCGGCCTTCGGCACCACCTTCTCGGCGGCCGAGCGGCTGGTGCTGCAGGACATCGCGCTGCACGAGGCGGCGCACCGCGACTTCTTCGCCGCGGCGATTCCCGCGCTGGGCGGGCAGGCGATCCCCACGCTCACCACGGTCTTCACCTCGATCAACTTCGCCGACCGCACGCAGGTGCTGAACACCGCGCGCTCGTTCGAAGACCTGGGCGTGGGCGCGTACAACGGGGCCGGGTTCTACCTGCGGAACCCCACGCTGCTCACCCTGGCCGGCAAGATCGTGTCGGTGGAGGCGCGGCACGCGTCGGCGATCCGCGACCTGCTCAGCCCCAGGTCCGGCGCCTTCGCCCCCGCCGCCTTCGACGACGCGCTGGACCCCGTGACGGTGCTGGGCGCCGCCGCCAACTACATCGACGCCAACTTCCACCTGCGCGGCCGCTGAAGCCGAGGGAGACCGATCATGGAGCAGCAGCAGAACCTCTTCGGCGGCGTGGACCCCGAGATCCAGGAGCGCGTGGCCTCGCGGCGTGACGCGCTGTTCGGGATGAGCCGGCTGGGGATGACGCTGGCCGCGGCCTCCGTCCCCGTCGCGATCGCCGCGATGGCGAAGAGCGCATTCGGGCAGACGCTTCCCACGGGCATCGTGCAGGCGCTGAACTTTGCGCTCACGCTGGAATACCTCGAGGCCGAGTTCTACACGCGCGGCGTGGCCTCGGGCGTGATCCCGGGGGGCGACCAGGCGATCTTCACCACCATCCGCGACCACGAGAACCAGCACGTGGCCTTCCTGCAGCAGGTGCTGGGCTCGCAGGCGGTGGCCAAGCCCACCTTCGACTTCACCGGCGGCAACGGCGCCAACAACGGGCCGTTCTCGCCGTTCACCAGCTACGCCCAGTTCCTGGTGCTGGCGCAGGGATTCGAGGACACCGGCGTGCGCGCCTACAAGGGCCAGGCACCCAACCTGATGAGCATCGACTCGGTGCTGCAGGCCGCGCTGCAGATCCACTCGGTCGAGGCGCGGCACGCGGCCGAGGTGCGCCGCCTGCGCGGCCAGCGCGCCGGCACGGCCGAGCAGGCGCCGTACAAGGGGTGGATCACCCTCGCCCAGGTGGACGCCGCCGCCGCGCCGATCCAGGCCGTCTACAACGCCGGCGTGGACGCGGCCAACTTCCCCGCCGAGAGCAACACCGTGCAGGGCGGCCTCAACGTCGCCACGCTCACCGGCCAGACCGCCGCCAGCGCCGGCGAGAGCTTCGACGAGCCGCTGGACATGGCGCGCGTCCTCCAGATCGTGGACCCCTTCATCGCCGGCTGAACCGGATCGGCGGACGATCGAAGTCGAGCGGGGCGG
>DASSME010000235.1:0-11607 GCA_035689035.1 Longimicrobium sp.
CCACCTGGTCAGCGACCACACCACGCAGGACGTGGTGCGCGCCGAGATCCAGGCGCACCTGGCGGGGCGGGGCGCCGAGCTGCCGCCGCCGCCCCCCTTCCGCGACCACGTGGCGCAGGCGCGGCTGGGGGTGAGCCCCGAGGAGCACCGGGCGTTCTTCACCGGGATGCTGGGCGACGTGGACGAGCCGACCGCGCCGTTCGGGCTGCTGGACGTGCGGGGCGACGGGTCCGGGATCCTCGAGGAGCGGCTGGTGGTGGAGGCGCGTCTGGGCGAGCGGCTGCGCGAGCGGGCGCGCGCGCTGGGGGTGAGCGCCGCGGCGGTGTGCCACGTGGCCTGGGCGCAGGTGCTGGCGCGGGTCTCGGGGCGCGACGACGTGGTGTTCGGCACCGTGCTGCTGGGCCGGATGCAGGGGAGCGAGGGGGCCGAGCGCACGGTGGGGCCGTTCATCAACACCCTGCCGATCCGGGTGCGCACCGGCGGCGTGGGGGTGGAGGCCGGCGTGCGCCGGACGCACGCGCTGCTGGCCGAGCTGCTGCGCCACGAGCACGCCTCGCTGGCGCTGGCGCAGCGCTGCAGCGCGGTGGAGCCGTCGGCGCCGCTCTTCACCTCGATGCTGAACTACCGCCACGGCGGCCGCAGCCTGCGCCCCGACGCTTCCCCCGCCGCCGCCCGCCCGCCGGTGGAGGGGATGCGGAGCCTGCGCGTGGAGGAGCGGTCCAACTTCCCGCTCACCCTGGCGGTGGACGACATGGGCGACCGCTTCGGCCTGAAGGCCAAGGTCAAGGCGCCGCTCGAGCCCGGCCGGGTGTGCGCGCTGATGCACCGCGCGCTGGAGGGGGTGGTGGAGGCGCTGGAGACGGCGCCCGGCCGCGCGCTGGGGAGGATCGACGTGCTGCCCGGGAGCGAGCGCGCGCGGGTGCTGGAGGAGTGGAACCGGACCGAGGCCGACTACCCGGCCGGTTCCTGCCTCCACCACCTCTTCGAGGCGCAGGCGGCGCGCACGCCCGGCGCCGAGGCCCTCGTCTTCGAGGGCGAGCGCCTGACCTACGCCGCGCTGAACGCGCGGGCCAACCGGCTGGCGCACCACCTCCGCGCGCTGGGCGTGGGGCCCGACGCGCGGGTGGGGATCTGCGTGGAGCGCGGGGTGGAGATGGTGGTGGGGCTCCTGGCGCTGCTCAAGGCGGGCGGGGCGTACGTGGCCCTCGACCCCGATCATCCCGAGGCGCGGCTGCGGGCGATGCTGGACGACAGCCGGCCGGCGGTGCTCCTGGCGCAGGCGTCGCTGGCGGGGCGCTTCGCCGGGATGGAGGTCCCCGTCCTCGCCCTGGACGCGGACTCGCCGCCCTGGGCGGCGCTCCCCGATACGAACCCGGAGGGGGTGGGCGTGGGCCCGGAGCACCTGGTGTACGTGATCTACACCTCGGGGTCTACGGGGACGCCCAAGGGGGTGATGAACGTCCACCGCAACGTGGTCAACCGCGTCGCCGGGATCCAGGCGCGCTGGCGGCTGGAGCCGGGCGAGTCGGTGCTGCAGAACGCCTCGCTCAGCTTCGACGTCAGCGCCTACGAGCTCTTCTGGCCGCTGATGCTGGGCGCCCGCGTGGTGATGACCCGGCCCGACGGGTACCGGGACCCCGCGTACCTGGTGGAGACGATCCGCGCCCACGGCGTGGGCACGGCCAGCTTCGTCCCCTCCATGCTGCAGCTCTTCCTGGAGTACCCGGGGGTGGAGCGCTGCGCCTCGCTGGTGCGCGTCCCCTGCGGCGGCGAGGCGCTCCCGGCGGCGCTGGTGCGGCGCCTTCACCAGCGGCTTCCGGGCGCCACCCTCTTCAACCGCTACGGCCCCTCCGAGGCCGCCACCGCGGTGACCGGGCCGGTGCGGGTGACCGACGAGAGCCACGCCATCGTCCCGATCGGCCGGCCGATGCCGAACGTCCGCGTCTACCTGCTGGACGGCGACGGCGAGCCGGTGCCGGCGGGGGTGGCCGGGGAGCTGTACATCGGCGGCGCCGGGGTGGGGCGGGGGTACCTGGGGCGGCCGGACCAGACGGCCGAGCGCTTCGTGGCCGACCCGTTCGGCGCCGAGCCCGGGGCGCGGCTCTACCGCACCGGCGACCTGGCGCGGTGGCTGGCCGACGGGACCCTCGAGTTCCTGGGCCGCACCGACTTCCAGATGAAGGTGCGCGGCTTCCGCATCGAGCCGGGCGAGATCGAGGCGCGGCTCAAGGAGCACGCCGGGGTGCGCGAGGCCGTGGTGGTGGCGCGCGACGACGCGCTGGGCGGCAAGCGGCTGGTGGCCTACTGCGTGGCCGGCGACGGGGCCGAGGTCGAGAGCCTGCGGGCGCACCTGGGCCGCGCGCTCCCCGACTACATGGTCCCCGCGGCGTTCGTGCTGCTGGACCGGCTGCCGCTCACCCCGAACGGGAAGCTGGACCGCGCCGCCCTCCCCGCGCCCGCCGACGAGGCCTTCGCGCGGCGGGGCTACGAGGCGCCGGCCGACGAGACCGAGGAGGCGCTGGCCGCGATCTGGGCCGAGGTGCTGGGCCTGGAGCGGGTGGGCCGCTGGGACAACTTCTTCGCGCTGGGCGGGCACTCGCTGCTGGCGGTGCAGGTGATCTCGCGCGCCCGGCAGGTGCTGGACGTGGAGGTGCCGCTGGGCCGGCTCTTCACCCGCCCCGTCCTGGCGGACCTCGCCCAGGAGATCCTGGACCTGCAGCTGGCCCAGGTCGACCCCGAAGAGATGGCGCGGCTGGTGGCCCTGCTGCGCGAGCCCGCCGCCGGATGACGGCGCGCGGAGCGCGGGGCCTCTCGCCCGCGGGCACCCGCCGCCCGGCTTCGGCCGGCGGCGCGAACCACCCTCCCCGGCCCGCCCGACGGCTGGCCGCGAGGAGATCCTTGCGTATTCGACCCACCCGATTCGCCGGGGTGTTCCACGGATGACCGATTCGTCACTGGCCGGGCTGTCGCTGGCCGAGCGCCGCAAGCTCCTGAGCATGGCGCGGGCGCGCGACCTGGTGGGCGGGTCCGAGCTGCCGCCGATCGAGCCCGCCCCCCGCGAGGGCCGGGTGCCGCTGTCGTTCGCGCAGCAGCGGCTCTGGTTCCTGGAGCAGCTGGGGGGCGTGGGCAGCACCTACCACATCGCCCAGCGGCTGCGGCTGCGCGGCGAGCTGGACCGCGCGGCGCTGGTGCGCGCGCTGGACCGCATCGTGGCCCGCCACGAGTCGCTGCGCACCACCTTCGCGCAGGCGGACGGCGTTCCCGAGCAGCGGATCGCGCCGGTGGAGGCGAGCGGGTTCCACCTGGTCGAGCACGACCTGACGGGGGAGGCCGACGCCGAGGCGGCGCTGCGGGCGCTGGTGGCCGAGGAGGCGGGCGCGCCCTTCGACCTGGAGCGGGGGCCGCTGGTCCGCGGGCGGCTGGCGCGCCTGGCGCCGGACGACCACGTGCTGCTGCTGACCATGCACCACATCGTCAGCGACGGCTGGTCCAGCGGGGTGCTGACCCGCGAACTCGGGGCGCTCTACGGCGCGTTCCGCCGCGGCGAGCCGGACCCGCTCCCCCCGCTCCCGGTGCAGTACGCCGACTACGCGGTCTGGCAGCGGCGCTGGGTGGAAGGGAGCGTCCTGCAGGAGCAGGCGGAGTACTGGAAGCGGACGCTCGCCGGCGCCCCCGAGCTGCTGGAGCTGCCGACCGACCATCCGCGCCCGGCGCAGCCGGACAACGCGGGCGCGCACCTGGGGGTGGAGCTGGACGAGGCGCTGACGGCGGGGCTCAAGGCGCTGTCGCTGCGGCACGGGGCCACGCTCTTCATGACCGTCCTGGCCGCGTGGGCCGTGGTGCTCGGCCGGCTCGCGGGGGAGGACGACGTGGTGATCGGCAGCCCCATGGCGGGGCGCGGGCGGCGCGAGATCGAGGGGCTGATCGGCTTCTTCATCAACACCCTGGCCCTGCGGATCGGCTTCCATGGGTCGCCGACGGTGGCGGAGCTGCTGGGGCGGGCGAAGGAGCGGGTGCTCGAGGCGCAGCAGCACCAGGACATCCCCTTCGAGCAGGTGGTGGAGCTGCTCGACCCGGCGCGCAGCCTGGCGCACCACCCGCTCTTCCAGGTGATGTTCACCTGGCAGAACACCCCCCGGGGCGGCGGGTCGTCGGCGCTTGCGGGGCTGGAGCTGGGCGGCGTGGGCGCGGCCCCCGCCGAGGTGCAGGCCAAGTTCAACCTGTCGCTGCAACTGTCCGAGCGCAACGGGCGCATCCGCGGCAACGTGACGTACGCCACCGCCCTCTTCGAGCGCGAGACGGTGGAGCGCCACGCCGGCTACCTGCGTCGGGTGCTCGAGGAGATGGCCGCCGACGACGGCCGGCGCGTGGACCGGCTGGCGCTGATGGACGACGACGAGCGCGCGCGGGTGCTGGCGGCGGGGAACCGCACGGCCGAGGCGGAGCCGGGCGACGCCTGCCTCCACCAGCTCTTCGAGCGGCAGGCGGCGCGCGCGCCGGGGGCGGCGGCCGTGGTCTTCGGCGGCGAGGAGCTCACCTGCGCGGAGCTGGACCGGCGGGCCAACCGGCTGGCGCACCACCTCCGCGCGCGGGGCGTGGGCCCCGAGGTCCCCGTCGGCGTGTGCCTGGAGTGGCACCCGGAGCTGCTGGTGGCGCTCCTGGCCACCTGGAAGGCCGGCGGCGTCTACGTTCCGCTCGACCCCGCGCTCCCCCCCGAGCGCCTGGCGTACATGGCGGACGACGCGCAGCTGGGCGTGGTGGTGACGCGCGCCGAGTTCGCCGGGCGGGTGCCGGCGCCGGTGACGGTGCGGGTGGACGCGGACGCGGAGCGGATCGCCACGGAGCGCGACGAGGCGCCGGAGGCGGGCGCGCAACCGGCGTCGGCGGCGTACGTGATCTACACCTCGGGCTCCACCGGCCGGCCCAAGGGCGTGGTGGTGGAGCACGGGCCCGCGGCGCGGCACCTGTCGGCGATGGGCCGCTACCTGGCGATCGCGCCCGGCGACCGCGTCCTCCAGTTCGCCTCGGCCAGCTTCGACGTCTCCTTCGAGCAGGTCCTCCTTCCCCTGCTGGGCGGGGCCGCTGTGGTGCTGCGCGGGCCCGAGCGGTGGAGCCCGACGGAGTTCGGCGGGCGGGCGCGGGCGCTGGGGGTTACGGTGGCCGACCTGTCGCCCGCGTACTGGCACGAGGTGGTGGAATCCACCCCCGCTCTCCCCGGCGTGCGCGCCGTCACGGTGGGCGGCGAGGCGCTGCCGCCGGCGTCCGCGCGCGCCCCCGCCGGCACCCGGCTGGTCAACGCCTACGGCCCCACCGAGACGGTCATCGGCGGCACGGTGTTCGACGTGGGCGAGGGCTGGTCCGGCGCCACCGTCCCGATCGGGCGGCCCCTGGCCGGGCGCTCGGCGTACGTGCTCGATCCCCGCCTCGAGCCGGTGCCGGCGGGGGCCGCGGGGGAGCTGTACCTGGGGGGGCCGGTGCTGGCGCGCGGCTACCTGGGGCGGCCGGGGCTCACGGCGGAGCGCTTCGTCCCCGATCCGTTCGGCGCGGCGGGCGGGCGCCTCTACCGCACCGGCGACCGGGCGCGTTGGAACGCCGCGGGGAACCTGGAGTTCCTGGGCCGCGCCGACCTGCAGGTGAAGGTGCGCGGCTTCCGCATCGAGCCGGGCGAGATCGAGGCGCGGCTGCTGGAGCACCCCGGGGTGCGCGCCGCGGTGGTGGCCGCCCGGGAGGACACGCCGGGCGACACCCGGCTGGTGGCCTACGTGGTGGGTGACGCGGCGGCCACGGCCGAGGCGCTCCGCGCGCACGTGGGCGCCACCCTCCCCGAGTACATGGTCCCCGCCGCGTACGTGCGGCTGGACGCGCTGCCGCTCAACGCCAACGGGAAGGTGGACCGCAAGGCGCTTCCCGCGCCCGGGGGCGAGGCGCACGCGGCCGGCGAGCACCAGGCGCCGGCGAACGAGATCGAGGTGGCGCTCGCGGAGATCTGGAGCGACCTGCTGGGGGTGGAGCAGGTGGGCCGCGGCGACAACTTCTTCGAGCTGGGCGGGCACTCGCTGCTGGCGGTGCGGGTGATCTCGCGGGTGCGGCAGGCGATGGAGGTCGAGCTCGAGCTCGACGCCGTCTTCGAGAAGCCCGTGCTTTCGGCGCTCGCCGACCAGATCCTGGACCTGCAGCTCGCCCGCTTCGACCCCGACACCCTGTCCCGGCTCGCGCACGTGGTCCGCGGCGCCGGGGCCGACCCGGCGGCGGCCGAGCCGGGGTGAGGACGCAGCCGGCCCGGACGACGTCCGCGTAAGGCCGTTCCGCGCGTTTCGCGTGAACGGTCCGCGCGCGTTCCGGGAGGGGGTACGGTGGCCGGGCGCGCCCGGCCCTTCGCGAGGCGCGGCGCCGCCTCGCCCATGCAACCAGACACTGATCGCAATCGCTTGGATACGCAGCACCTGTCGACCGCCGAGCGCCTGGCGCTCCTCAAGCTGGCCCGTGCCTCGGCCCCCATGCAGGCCCCGGCGACGCTGTCGCCGATCGAGCCGGTGGACCGGAGCGGGCCGCTGCCGCTGTCGTTCGCGCAGCAGCGGCTGTGGTTCATCGAGCAGCTGGGGAACCAGGGGAGCGCCTACCACCTCCGCTCGCCCGTGCGCCTGCGCGGCGAGCTGGACCGGGCGGCGCTGGCGCGCGCGCTGGACGCGCTGGTGGCGCGCCACGAGGCGCTGCGCACGGTCTTCGCGCAGGTGGACGGCGTCCCCCGGCAGCGGATCGCGCCGGCCGGGGAGAGCCGCTTCCACCTGGTGGAGCACGACCTGGCCGGCGAGGCGGACCCGCAGGCCGAGCTGGCCCGGCTCACGGCCGAGGAGGGGCGCGCCCGCTTCGACCTGGAGCGCGGCCCGCTGATCCGCGGCCGGCTGATCCGGGTGGCGGCGGACGACCACGTGCTGCTGCTGACCATGCACCACATCGTCAGCGACGACTGGTCGATGGGGGTGCTCACCCGCGAGCTCTCCGCGCTCTACGCCGCGTTCCGCCGCGGTGAGCCGGACCCGCTCCCCGCGCTCCCGGTGCAGTACGCCGATTACGCGGTGTGGCAGCGGCGGCGGGTGGAGGGCGAGGTCCTGCAGGCGCAGGCGGAGTACTGGACGCGGACGCTGGCCGGCGCCCCCGAGCTCCTGGAGCTCCCCGCCGACCACCCCCGGCCGGCGCTGCAGGAGCACGCGGGCGCGCGCTTCGGGGTGGTGCTGGACGAGGCGCTCACCGCGGGGCTCCGCGCGCTGTCGCAGCGCCACGGCACCACGCTCTTCATGACGCTGCTGGCCGGGTGGGCCGCCGTGCTGGGCCGCCTGGCGGGGCAGGACGACGTGGTGGTGGGCACCCCGATGGCGGGGCGCGGGCGCCGCGAGATCGAGGAGCTGATCGGCTTCTTCGTCAACACCCTGGCGCTCAGGGTGGACCTCTCGGGGTCGCCGACGGTGGCCGGGCTGCTGCGGCGGGTCCGCGAGCGGGTGCTCGAGGCGCAGAAGCACCAGGACATCCCCTTCGAGCAGGTGGTGGAGCTGGCCGCCCCGGCGCGCAGCCTTTCGCACACCCCGCTCTTCCAGGCGCTCTTCGCGTGGCAGAACGCGCCCCGCGGCGACGGGCTGTCCCTTCCCGGGCTGGAGCTGGGCGGCGTGGGCCCGGCGTCGCAGGAGGTGCTCTCCAAGTTCGACCTGTCGCTCTCGCTGCGCGAAGCGGGAGACCGGATCGCCGGGAACGTCACCTACGCCACCGCCCTCTTCGAGCGCGAGACGGTGGAGCGCTGGGTGGGCTACCTGCGCCGGGTGCTCGAGGAGATGGCCGCGGACGAGAGCCGGCCGGTGGAGCGGCTGGCGCTGATGCCGGCCGGCGAGCGCGCGCGCCTGGTGGAGGAGTGGAACCGCACCGACGCGGAGTACCCGGCCGACTCGTGCGTCCACGAGCGCTTCGAGGCCCGGGCCCGCCGCGCGCCCGACGCGGTGGCGGTCGTCCACGAGGGGGAGCACCTCACCTACGCGGAGCTGAACCGGCGCGCCAACCGGCTGGCCCACCACCTCCGCGGCCTGGGCGTGGGGCCCGACGTGCGGGTGGGGATCTGCGTGGAGCGGGGCCCGGCGATGCTGGCGGGCGTCCTGGCGGTGCTCAAGGCGGGGGGCGCGTTCGTCCCCTTCGACCCCGCCTTCCCCGCCGAGCGGCTGCGCTTCATGCTCGAAGACAGCGCGCCCTCGGTGGTGCTCACGCAGGCCTCGCTGGCGGGGCTGCTGGAAGGGGAGGGGGTGCCGCTCCTCCTCCTCGACCGCGACCTTCCGGACGCCGGGGTGCCCGAGACCGACCCCGAGCGCGCGGGGCTCCTTCCCGAGCACCTGGCGTACGTGATCTACACCTCGGGCTCCACCGGCCGCCCCAAGGGGGTGATGGTGCCGCACCGGGGGGTGGTGAACTCGGTGGAGGCGTTCCGCGAGGTGTACCGCATCGTCCCCGGGGCGCGCGTCCTCTTCTTCGCCCCGCTGTACTTCGACGCCTCGGTGCTGGACATCTTCCCCACCTTCGCCGCGGGCGCCACGCTGGTGGTGGGCTCCGAGGCGGAGCTGGTTCCCGGCGACGCGCTGATCGGGATGCTGCGCCGCCACCAGGTCACGCACGCCAAGTTCACCCCCTCGGTGCTGGCGGCGCTCCCCGACGCCGACCTCCCCGAGCTGGGCGCCGTGATGTCGGGCGGGGACGCGTGCCCGGCCGAGGTGGTGGAGCGCTGGGGGCAGGGCCGCCGCTTCTACAACGGCTGCGGGGCGACCGAGGTCAGCGTCCGCACCATGGTGATCGAGACGGCCGACTTCACCCGCCCCCCGCCGATCGGGCGGGCGGTGGCCAACGTGCGGCTGTACGTGGTGGACGAGCTTCTCCAGCCCGTCCCCGTGGGCGTGGCCGGCGAGATGTGCGTGGGCGGGATCCAGGTGACCCGCGGCTACCAGAACCGCCCCGAGCTCACGGCCGACCGCTTCGTGGCCGACCCGTTCGGCACCGGGCCGGGCGCGCGGATGTACCGCACCGGCGACCGGGTGCGGTGGCTCCCCGACGGGAACATCGAGTTCCTGGGGCGCACCGACTTCCAGGTCAAGGTGCGCGGCTTCCGCATCGAGCTGGGCGAGATCGAGGCGCGGCTCGCCGAGCACCCGGGGGTGCGCGAGGCGGTGGTGCTGGCCCGCGGCGACGGCCCCGGCGGCGGCGGCGAGAAGCGGCTGGTGGCCTACTACGTGGGAGAGGGCGGGGCGGTCGGCGCCGAGTCGCTGCGCGCGCACCTGGGCGAGCGGCTCCCGGAGTACATGGTGCCCGCGGCGTACGTGCGGCTGGAGCACTTCCCGCTCACCCCCGCCGGCAAGCTCGACCGCGCGGCGCTCCCCGCCCCCGAGGGCGACGCGTACGTGGTGCGCGAGTACGAGGAGCCCGTCGGCGAGACCGAGCAGGCGCTGGCCGAGATCTGGGCCGAGGTGCTGGGGGCGGAGCGGGTCGGCCGCCGCGACGACTTCTTCGACCTGGGCGGGCACTCGCTGCTGGCGGTGCAGGTGATCTCGCGGGTGCGGCAGGTGCTCGAGGCCGAGGTGGAGCTGGGCACGCTCTTCACCCGCCCCGTGCTCGCCGACTTCGCGCGCGGGCTGGAGACGGCGGCGCGGGCGGCGCTCCCGCCGATCGAGCCCGCCGCGCGCGAGGGGCGGGTGCCGCTCTCGTTCGCCCAGCAGCGGCTCTGGTTCCTGGAGCAGCTGGGGACGCTGGGGAGCGCGTACCACGTCTCCAAGCGCCAGCGGCTGCGCGGCGAGCTGGACCGGGGGGCGCTGGCCCGCGCGCTGGACGCCATCGTCGCGCGCCACGAGTCGCTGCGCACCGTCTTCGCGCAGACCGACGGCGTCCCCGAGCAGCGCATCGCGCCGGCGGACGCCGGGTTCCCGCTGCGCGAGCACGACCTGGAGGGGCACGCCGACGCGAAGGCGGAGCTCGGCCGGCTGGTGGCCGAGGAGGCGCACGCGCCCTTCGACCTGGCGCGCGGGCCGCTGATCCGCGGGCGGCTGGTCCGCCTGGCCGCGGACGACCACCTGCTCCTGGTCACCATGCACCACATCGTCAGCGACGGCTGGTCGATGGGGGTGCTCACCCGCGAGCTGGGCGCGCTCTACGCGGCGTTCCGCGGCGGGGCGCCGGACCCGCTCCCCGCGCTCCCGGTGCAGTACGCCGACTACGCGATCTGGCAGCGGCGCTGGGTGGACGGCGCGGTGCTGCAGGCGCAGGCGGACTACTGGAAGGCGACGCTCGCCGGCGCCCCCGAGCTGCTGGAGCTCCCCACCGACCGCCCGCGCCCGGCGCAGATGGAGCTTGCCGGCGGGCAGCTCCGCGTGGTGCTCGACGAGGAGCTCACGGCGGCGCTCAAGGCGCTGTCGCGGCGGCGGGGGACCACGCTCTTCATGACGCTGCTGGCCGGGTGGGCCGTGGTGCTCAGCCGCCTGTCGGGGCAGGACGACGTGGTGGTCGGCACCCCGATGGCGGGGCGCGGCCGGCGCGAGATCGAGGGGCTGATCGGCTTCTTCGTGAACACCCTGGCGCTGCGCCTGGACCTTTCCGGCGCGCCCACCGCGGCCGCGGTGCTGGCGCGGGTGAAGGAGCGGACGCTGGCGGCGCAGCACCACCAGGACATCCCCTTCGAGCAGGTGGTGGAGCTGGTCGACCCGGCGCGCAGCCTGGCGCACAGCCCCCTCTTCCAGGTGCTCTTCGCGTGGCAGAACACGCCGCGGGCCGGCGGGCTGTCGCTTCCCGGGCTGCGCCCCGCCGGCGGCGCGGGCGCGTCACCCGCCGAGGCGCCCGCCGACGCGCCCGCGGAGGCGCAGGCGACCCGCGACCTCGCCCTTTCGCTGCACGAGGCGGACGGGCGCATCGCGGGGAACGTGCTGTACGCCCGGGCGCTCTTCGACCGCGAGACGGTGGAGCGCCACGTGGGCTACCTGCGCCGCGTGCTGCACGAGCTGGCCGCCGACGAGAGCCGGCCCGTGGAGCGGATTCCGCTGATGCCCGAGAGCGAGCGCGCGCGGGTGCTGGAGGAGTGGAACCAGACCGCGGCCGCGTACCCGGCCGGGTCGTGCATCCACGAGCTCTTCCAGGAGCAGGCCGAGCGCCGTCCCCACGCGGTGGCCGTGGTGTTCGGGGACGAGCGCTGGAGCTACGGCGAGCTGAACGCGCGGGCCAACCGGCTGGCGCACCGCCTCCGCTCGCTGGGCGTGGGGCCCGACGCGCGGGTGGCGATCTGCGTGGAGCGGAGCCCCGCGATGATGGTGGGGCTCCTGGGCGTGCTCAAGGCGGGTGGCGCGTACGTGCCGCTGGACCCGGGCTACCCGGCCGAGCGGCTCGCCTTCATGCTCGAGGACTCCGCGCCCGCGGTGCTCCTCACCCAGCGGCACATCCGCGAGCGGCTCCCGTTGAAGGGCACGCCCGCGCTCTGCCTCGACCCGGAGTGGGAGGAGCTCTCCCGGCTGGGCACGGAGGCGCCGGACCCGGGCGTCCGCGCCGACAACGCGGCGTATGTGCTCTACACCTCCGGCTCCACCGGCCAGCCCAAGGGCA
>DASSME010000236.1:0-5754 GCA_035689035.1 Longimicrobium sp.
AGCAGAGGATTCTTCTCTGCTGCCTCTGCTTCTCTGCTTCCTCTGCGTGAGACTTCAGCAGTGTCTCTTGCGGCAGTGAATCAAGCGGATCGGGTATTATGGATTATGCCGGATCCGCGTGGTTCGTTCACATGAAACGCCGCCATGGTCTCACGCACGGTCCGCAGGGTTCGCAGAGAACTGCTCGCTTTTCTGCGAACCCCGCGGACCCTGCGTGAGGATGCAGTTCAGCCCGATCTCGTATCACACGGCGATGCCCGCCCTCGGGCACGAAATCGACCCTCACCGCGACGCGTCGAAGGTGCGCTGCATCTCGGCGCCGATGCGCTGGACCAGGCCGTTGGGGTACGTCGGCGGATAGGGGCCGAACAGGTCGAAGTGGCCGCGGCCGGGGACGATCTCGCACGTCGCGTCGCTGCCGGCCGTGCGCAGGAAGTCGCACAGGCGCCGGGTGGGGCCGGTGAGGTGGAAGGTGTCGGCGCCGCCCACCACGATGTGCAGCTTGCCGCGCAGCCTGGGCCCCAGCTCGGCCCAGCGCCGCTCCAGCAGCGCGCGGATGTCGTACGCGGCCCAGGCGCGCAGCACGTCCTGGTCGAGCGCGCCGGTCCGCGGGTCGAAGGCGTGCAGCGGCTCCCCGTCCGCGCCGCGCGGGCTGAACACCGCCTCGAAGCTCTGCATCTGCCCGCCGGGGCCCATCACCAGCTCCAGCCGCGTCGCCTGCTCGATGGTCGCCACGTCGCGCCCGTCCACCTGGATGAACGGGTGCGGCGAGCCGTCGGCGGCGTGGTAGAAGTTGTCGCGCGAGCCCGGCCGCATGTCCACGCCGGTGAAGTCCGCGAAGTCCACCGGGTCGGGCGAGGTGCTCCAGGTGCCGCCGAAGAAGTCGGGGTGGTTGACCTGCAGCCAGAGCGTGGCCCATCCCCCCGACGAGTGCCCGGTCAGGAACCGCCCGCGCGCCTCGGGGAGGAGGTGGAAGCGCTGCTCCAGGTACGGGATCAGCTCGCGGATCAGCGCGTCGGCCCACGGCCCGTTGTTGGCCGAGTTGGCGAACACGGGGTGGCCGGTGGCCCACTCGGGGTCCAGCCACACGTGCACGGCGCCGCGCTCGCCGGCGTCGCGCGCGTACCGCTGCTCGTCGCGCCCGCGCGTGAACCCCTGCCGGTAGCTGCCGCCCCACCCGGGGATGTGGTAGACGGCGCGGAAGCGCGGCCCCGCCGGCGTGGCGATCGCCTCGCTGTCCGGCGCGGCGAGCACCGCGGCGCGGATGCTCACCGGCCGCCCGTGGAACGCGGACAGCAGCGGCGAGGTGAACTCCACCGCCTGCACCCCCTCCACCTGCGGGATGCGGGGCTCGGGAACGCGCGCCGAAAGGGTCAGCCGCGTGGGGGCGGCGCGGGTTCCGAGCCCGTCCACCGAATCGAGCGAGGTGGCCAGGTCGCCGGCGCTGTAGACGCGCCAGTTGGCGTGATGGTCCACGTCCAGCACCGCCTGCACCCAGCGGCGGCCGCTTCCGATCGCCGAGAACGGGCGCGGGAACGCGAGCGAGTCGGCATCGATCTCCACGCTCGAGCCCGGGGCGAGGTCGGACACCTCGCGCGCGGCGACCCACACCTGCTCGGGGTCCAGGTCGGGCGCCAGGCGGGTGTTGGGCTGGGGGCGCCGGGCGGTGATGAACACCAGCAGCCGGCCGCTCACCGGCGCGCCGTGCGTGAGCGCCGTGTCCGCCGGCAGCGTGACGCGGAAGACGGGGTGTGGCGGGGCCGGTCGTGCGGCGGCCGCCGCCGGCGCGGCGGCGGCAAGGGTCAGTATCGCGAGGATGGAGATTCGCATCGGGAGTTACGGTCGGGTGCGGGCGTGGCGTGGGGAAAACGCGAAGGTACGGACGGTTGGAAGGATGAATCCCGCGAAAGGTTGGGAACCGATGCATCCGCCGCAATCCCGGAGCGGCGCTCTTGCCCACCGCCGCCGCTGCGATGCACGTTGGATTCATTCGGCCGAGATCGATGCTGATCGATCCGCCCGCCGCGCGTCACGCGCCATCCCGCGCCCGAAAGCTTGCGCGGGCGGCCGGCGGCTTCTATCACACGGTCAGGTCCGCGGCTGCCGGTCCCACGGCAGCGCGCTCACGTTCCCCGCGCCACGACCCGAGGAATCCCGCCCATGCAGTTCATCGCCCTGATCTACAACGACCCCACGCTGCTCGACTCGCTTCCCGAGGGCCAGGCCGACGCGATGCTGCGCAACTGCTTCGCCCACGCCGACCAGATGCAGCGCGAGGGGCGGCTCACCCGGTCGCACATGCTGGCCGAGGCGAACACGGCCCGGTCGATCCGCATCCGCAACGGGAAGATGGCCACCTTCGACGGGCCCTACGCCGAGGCCAAGGAGGTGCTGGGCGGCTTCAACCTGATCGAGGCCGACAGCCTGGACGAGGCGGTGGAGATCGCGTCGCACTTCCCCTGGGCCGCCACCGGGTGCGTGGAAGTGCGCGCCGTGCAGGACCTGAACACCGTGCGGATGCGCGTTGGCTCGCCGCCGCTTCCCGAGACGGAAGAGGCCGCCGCGGCGGCGTGACGAAGGTCTCGGAGGCGGCTCCGCCAGGTCGTCTCGAAGTCTGGCCGGGCCACCGGCGACTGAAGTCGCAGCAACGACTACGAGAAGCCTCGCAAACTGCGCGAGGCTCCACGACGGACCAGACGCGCCGCAGCATCGGTATTTCGCGCCTCAACCACGGAGCGCCCATGAGCAACCCCGCCCCGAAGGTCGATTGCGAGCAGACCACCGCCGGGCTGGCGGTGCCCGACGTAGCCGCCGCGGTGGAGTTCTACACCACGAAGCTGGGCTTCAGCGAGGGGTTTCTCTGGGGCGAGCCGCCCACCTTCGCCGGGGTGGAGCTGGGTCGGGTGCAGCTCTTTCTCCAGGAGGGCACACCGCACCCGGGTCGCGGCGCGGTCTACTTCATGGTGGGCGACGCGGACGAGCTGTTCGAGTACCAGCGCGGGAACGGGGTCGAGGTCGCGTACCCACCCGGCGACCGCGAGTACGGGATCCGCGACTACACCGTCCTCGACCCGTACGGCTACCGGCTCACCTTCGGCCACCCGCTGTACAACCAGGGCCCGCCGATCCCCATCGAGCGCGTGGACGTGCCGGTGCGGCTGGAGAAGCGCCTGGCCGCGCTGGTGCACGACCTGGCGGCCCACAAGCGCATGAGCGTGGACAGCCTGCTGGAAGAGATCCTGCTGCACACCTGCGAGCCGCTGGGCGACGGCGTGGCCAGCCCGCACACGCGCGGCCAGCTCGCCCACATCCAGGCGCTGAAGCAGAAGCACGGCATCGACTACGACTCGCACGGCAGCTATCGCTTCGTGGAGGGCGGGCAAACAGGTGCGTGAGTGCGCCAGTGCGTTTGCCTCCCGGCGTGGGGCCGGCCACCGCGCGGGACCCCACGCACATGCGCACTCACGCACTTGCGCACCGGTTTCCCCGATCACCTCCCTCGCGACGGACCCATGAAGCCCCACATCTCGCTGGTCACCCTGGGCGTGGACGACCTGGAGCGCTCGCTCGCCTTCTACCGCGACGGGCTGGGGCTGGCGACCAAGGGGATCATCGGCACCGAGTTCGAGCACGGCGCGGTGGTCTTCATCGATATGAACCAGGGGCTGATCCTGGCGCTGTACCCGCGCGCTTCGCTGGCGCACGAGGCGCGCGTCCCCGTCACGCCGCCGAGCGCCTCGGGCTTCGCGCTGGGCCACAACGTGCGCTCGAAGGAGGAGGTCGACGCGGTGATGGCGCAGGCCGCGGCGGCGGGCGCGCTCATCACCGACCCGGCGCGGGTGCGCTTCTGGGGCGGCTACGGCGGCCACTTCCAGGACCCCGACGGCCACCTGTGGGAAGTCGCCTGGAACCCCGCGTGGGAGGTGCGGGAGTAGCCCCCGCACCGGAATTTTCGACGCATCCAACAAAGGCATTCGGGCGCATGGCCGATTCGGCGGATCCGTTCAAGGACGTGGAGGAGTTCGAGGACGACGCGGGGTACTCGTGGTGGGTCAACACGCACCCCGATGGGTTCGTGCTGGCGCTGCGGGCGCGGCACCCACCGCTGCTGCACCGCGCCCGCTGCAAGGAGGTGGACCGCGATCGCCACCCCGGCCGGCTGAAGGCCAAGGGCGCCCGCCAGCTCTGCGCCGAGATGAAGTCCGCCCTGCGCGCCTGGGCCCAGCGCGAGCTCCCCGACCATGCCGGCCTCCTCCCCCGCTGCCCCAAGTGCGAGCCGTGACGGCGGCCTGCCGCGAGAGGTAATTCCGGTGCTGCGCCACGGCGCCTTCGGCCCGGTGCGCGGCTGACGGCGCGCTCCGCTTCCATCGTCCACCCCCGACTTCACCCGGCTGATGACCTTCTTCTGCAAGCTGCTGGCGCCGCGGGCCGACTTCGCGCAGACCATGACCGACGCCGAGCGGCTGCTGATGCAGGAGCACGCCGTCTACTGGCACCAGGGGATCAAGCAGGGCCGCGTGATCGGCTTCGGCCTGGTCGCGGACCCGCGCGGCGCGTTCGGCGTTGGCATCGTGGAGTTCGACGACGAGGCCGGCGCCTGCGCCTTTGCCGACGGCGACCCCACCATCCGCTCGGGCCAGGGCTTCGCCATGGAGATCGCCCCGATGCCGATGGGATTCGTGCGGGGCTGATCTCGCGCTTGGGAGGACGGATGATACCGGCCTGTACGATCAGCGCGTGTGATCGACCGTCCTTTTGAGCCGGCCCCGTGGGTTTGTCATCCTGAGCCTGAGTCGCCCACCGCGCTGCACGCGACCACGAAGGATGAAAAACGAGTCTCTCACAGAGTACGCAGAGTCCACAGAGAACAACCGCAGTTTTCTGTGAACTCTGTGCACTCTGTGAGAGCCAGCTGTTCGGTCCTCTGGCTCCGCGGAACGCTACTCGGGGCGGTTCCAGGCATGATCCATCCCTCCAGGGCGGTTGGGCAGTGGCGAAACGCAAGCGCAGGCGCACCGCGGCCGAGAAGGAAGCACGGCGGCAGCGCAAGGCGAAGTTCCAGACGGTGATGATCAACGGCAAGCAGAAGCGCGTCCGGCGCGAGCCCACCATCGACGGATTGCCGATGGAGGAGTTCCTGAGGCGCAACGCCGAACCCGACTTCCTGCACCAGATGGAGATGTGGTGGCTCATCCCGTCCGAAGGTGAGGAAGGCTACGGGCCGGACGACGCACCCCGCCCGCTCGATCCGGACGACCCGCGAGTTCTGGGACGATCCCACGAACTGGGCTCACCTCGTTGCGCCGGAAGAGCCGTCTCCGCCAAACGACCCGGAGCCCGAATGGGACCCGTCGATCCTCGAGGAGGACGACGACCTTCCCTTCTGACCCTCGCCCCCCGATCCCTGGATCGCGACCCAACACCCCCGCAACTCGACGCCGATGCTCGCCAACCGCTCGATCCCCGACGTGGCCGTGATCCCCGTCCTGGCATACGCCGACGTCGCCGAGGCGGCGGCGTGGCTCTGCCGCGCGTTCGGCTTCAGCGAGCGGGTACGCATCGGAAACCATCGCGTGCAGTTGACGTACGGTGCAGGCGCGGTGGTGGCGCGCGACGGTGGCTCGGCTCCGCGTGGCGATGCGCCCGCCGCCGATCATTCGGTCATGGTGCGCGTGGACGACGCCGACGCGCACCATGCCCGCGCCGTGGCCGCGGGCGCCCGCATCCTGCAGCCGCCGGCGGATCACCCCTTCG
>DASSME010000237.1:0-4828 GCA_035689035.1 Longimicrobium sp.
AGCATGTCGAGCAGCTCGCGGCTGTTGGGGTCCTTCTCCAGCGCCGCCCTCGACTCGGCGATCGCCGCGTCGATGATGCGGAGGTTGCGCTCCAGCGTTTCGGCCGTCTCGGGCGCCATCTGCCCGCGCTTGCCGTCCAGCACCCGCTGCAGGTCGGCGATGGCGCTCTGGTAGTCGCGCTCGGCGGGGCGGAAGGCCGCGAAGGCCGTGGGCGCCGCCTGCCCGCCGCCCGCCGCCGGCGCCTGCACCGGCGCGGTGGGCGCCGGCGCCGCCGGGTCCGCCGCGGTGCCCGGCGCGCCCTGCCGCGGCGGGGTGGCGGTGATGGGGTTGAGCGCCACCGCGCCGCCCGGCTGCCGCGGCGGGTTCTCGCGGACGATCCTCGCCGTGATGGCGCTCGACCCGGCCACCAGCACCAGCGCGGCCGCGATCTGCATCGCCCACCGCGGCGGCTGCCAATGGCGGCGCCGGGGGGCCAGCGGGATCACCTTCGGGTCGTCTTCCACCACCGCCAGCGGCGTGGCGCGCGCCTCGAGCCGCGGGGCGATGCCGGCCCACAGGTCGCGCGGCGGGGCAATGGCCCGCGGGAGCGTGGCGGCCTCGGCGAGGAGGGCGTGGATCGCCTCCACCTCGGCGCGGCAGTCGTCACACGCGTCCACGTGGCGCTGCACCAGCACCCGCTCGATGTCGGGAAGCTCGCCGCTGGCGAAGTCGTCGAGCCGTTCCAGTGCCTGTTCGTGCGTCATCGTTCCAGTGCCTCCCTGAGGAGCCGGCGCGCCCGGTGGAGCTGCGCCTTGCAGGTCCCCACGGCCAGGCCGTGGAGCTCCGCGATCTCTTCGTGCTTGTAGCCTTCCACGTCGTGCAGTACGAACACCGTGCGCGCGCCGGGCGGAAGCTGCGCGATGGCACGCTCCAGGTCCATGGCGTGCCCGGGGTCGGGGGTCCGGCCGGGCGTTTCGTACGCCGTCAGGTCGTCGGTGCCGAACACCTTGCCGATGCGGATCCCCTCGGCGCGGCGGCTGCCCAGCACCACGTTCACCGCCAGCCGGTGCAGCCAGGTGCTGAACGCGCTCTTCCCCTCGAAGGTGGGCAGCTTCTCCCAGGCGCGGACGAACACGTCCTGGGTGAGCTCCTCGGCCCGCCCGCCGTCGCCGGTCATGCGCAGGCAGAGGGCGAACACCCGGTCCACGTTGTCGCGGTACAGCTTCTCGAAGGCGGCCACGTCGCCCTGCTGCGCCCGCTGGACGGTGGCGTCCAGGGGAGCCGATGGGGCTTCGTTTTCAACCAGCATCGTCGCCATCGAGCGGGGCCGGAGAGGGTTGCGCAGTCATTCCGCTGCCCCTCTGATGCACGGCGTTGTGGGTTGGTTTGAATCGACTTGCGATGAATCTGCCCGGCGGCGCGAAAACGCCGGCCACGCGGGGTGATGCGTCCCTGAACGGGACGGCGTGGGGACACTGCATGGAGGGCCTGCGGGTGATGCGTGCCGTGAGTGCTCCCGGCGCGAGCGCACGGAAAGCGGTGTGGAGGAAGCAGATAAGATAACAGCGTGGTGCGGTTTCGTCGCGGGGGGGCGAGAAGTGACGTGACGCTGTGTCACTTCAATCAAACGAGGCGCCCCTCACGGTTACGGGCGCCTCAACTGTTCGTTGGCGACACTCGGATCGATGGCGCGAGCGCCTTTTATGTCGGACGGCCGGCGGCGGTGTCGGGCTCCGCGAGATAGTGCCTCAGCGACAACGGCACATCCGGAAGCGCACGAACCACCCTCCGAAGCGCAGCGTAGCGTTTTCTCCTGAGTTCCGCGATCTCGGCGCACAATTCTTCATCCCTTGCGAGCATCTCCTCCGTCAGTCGCTGGATGGACTCGCGGCTCGTCATCGTGCCCTTCTCCTGGTGCGGGGTATCCAACGTGAGCAGAGAGACCGTCGAGGTATCGCAGCACATTGGATACCCGCCGGTTCACCACCTCCACCTCACGCCCGAGCGACTCGTCACTTTCCGCCAGCGACGCCGTCGCCTCCACCCCTGCAATCTTCCCGCCCACCTGCCGGAGGCGGGGGAGCGGACCGGTAATCATCGCCTTCGCGTTGGCCGGGCGGAAGAAGCGCAGGACGTTCAGCACATAGATGTAGAGCAAGCTCCCGAACAGCGTCAGCAGGCCGACGCGCACCGTCCAGAGCATCGGCCACCAGCCGAGATGCCGTGTAGAACGCCGGGTGGCGCCGACGCGGATCCCGCTCCGCCGATCGAACAACACGTCTGGATCATCATCCCGAAAACTCGGCGGACGTGCGGAGTGGACCATCTGAACGCCACGAACCTACATGTCCACTCCACTCACATCCACCGCCCGAAACGAGCGTGGCCGCGCAACCGAGTGACCCTCCAGACGCGGATGTCGAAGTGGCGCAAGGACAAAAATCGGCGGGGGAGCGGCCACTTCTGCCGCTCCCCCGCCGAACTGGGCCAATCTTTCACGATAGATCCGCCATCAATCCCCCGCGACGGGAGCCACGGAACCGGACATCAGCTCGGTGCGGGCCACCTCCAGCTCGACGGCGGACGGCGCCATGGGCGCCACCGGGGCCAGCGGGCGGTTCCACAGCACGTGGCGCACGCGGCCCAGCATGAACAGGCTGACGACCGCCAGCGACAGCGTGAGCCCCGCCCAGATCCCCACGTGCCCCAGCCGGGTGTGGAAACCCAGCCCGTACGCCACCGGGATCCCCACCGCCCAGTAGCCCAGGATGGTGATCCACATCGGCGCGCGGGTGTCGGCGGCGCCGCGCAGGATGGAGAGGCCGGTGACCTGCGCGCCGTCGAACACCTGGAAGAGCGCGGCCATCAGCATCAGCCCCGTGGCGTAGCGGATGATCCCCGGATCGCCGGTGTACAGGCCGATCAGCGTGCGCGGCAGCAGCAGGAAGGCCAGCGCGCAGACGACCATGAACCCCAGCACCGCCCCATACGCCGCGATCGCCGCCCGGTGCACCCCGCGCAGGCTCCCCGCGCCCAGGTGGTGCCCCACGCGGATGGTGCCCGCGGCGCTGGCGCCCACCGCCACCATGAAGGTGGACGACGCGATGCTGATCACCACGTTGTGCGCGGCGAGCTGCACCGGGCCCAGCCACCCCATCATCACCGCCGCGAACACGAAGGTGCCCACCTCGGCCCCGATCTGGGCGCCGATCGGGGCGCCGATCTTCACGATCCGCATGATCCGCCCGAAGTCGGGCGCCAGGCGCGTGCCGCGAAACGGCGACAGCTCGCGGTGCAGCGCCACGTACGCCGCCATCACCAGCAGGATCGACCAGCGCACCAGGCTGGTGGACAGCCCCGACCCGGCCACCCCCATCGGCCGCACCCAGCCGGGGACGCCGTAGATCAGCACGCGGTTCCCCACGGCGTTCACCGCCACGCCCAGGAACATGATGGTCATGGCCACGCGCGTGCGGCCGATCCCGTCCAGGTACTGGCGCAGCGCCATGAACCCCATCAGCGGCAGCACACCGGGCGCCATGGCCACCAGGAAGCGCCCGGCCAGCCGCGCCACCCCCGGCTCCTGCCCCAGCGCCAGCGCCACCGTGCCGCCCGCGAGGGACACCAGCGTGACCGGCACCGACAGGACCAGGGCGAGCCAGAGCCCCTGCACCGCCACGCGGCGGCACTCCGCGCGGTCGCCGGCGCCCCACGCCTGGCTCACCAGCGGCGTCATCCCCATCAGCATGCCGCTGATGATCACCAGCAGCGAAAAGTGCACGCCGCTCCCCAGCCCCGCGGCCGCGAGCGACTGCGCTCCCAGCGGGGCCACCATGATCACGTCGGTGGTGTTCATGGCCACGCCGCCCAGCTGGCCCACGATGATGGGGCCTGCCAGCCGCAGCAGCGACCGGACCTCGTGAAGCTGCAGGCGCATTCGTCTCGCGCGCCCCGGCGGCGGTTTCCGCGAAGGCCTCCCGCGGGCCTCGGCCGCCCTGCCCAGTGTTGCGTTCATCCCTCACCACCCGTTCTTCCTGGAGTGTTTCTCCGGCCGCCGGACGATGATGCGAAAAAGTCGAGGGGCCCCGCGGCCGTGTTGTCCGCGGGGCCCCTGCTCGTCCGCCGTTCTGGCGGGCCGGCGACTCTAGTTGCGTTCCTGTGCGGCCTGCGCGGCCTGGATGGAAAGCAGCCGGGTGTCACCGGACGAGATCAGGGCTTCCGCGAAGTCCTGGCGCTCTTCGATGGTGCACAGACGTCCGTCGATGGACGCCAGCGACTCACGAATGCGCACTAGGTCGTACGGGTCGGTATTGGCCTGCTTCAGCTTGTGCTGGGTCATCACCTCGAGCAGCCCGCCGAGCCGCTTCGTCACGGGCCGCAGGATCAGCACGCCACCCGTGGTGAGGATGGCGGTGACCAGCACGGCCAGCGTTACGATGTCACCGGAATTCATCGGATCTCCTTCAGCGGCTATCGGCAGAAGGCTTCCGCGGCCCCAATGCCGCGCAAGCACCCTCTTTCGCAAACGTAATCGAAACGAGCGCGTCCGGGCAACACCCTTGGATAAATCCAGCGCTGGCAGTGCGGGCCGCGCCTATTCAGCCACAGGTACGCACGCCCCGTTCTTCGCGGCGGGTAATCGTCGCCGGCACGGATGGTCTTGGGGGGTCACACGGAGCAGCGGAGGGCAGCGGAGCAGCGGAGAACTGCAACAACATCAGGCCAGACTTCATGAATCACGCGGTGAGACGGACCAACGGCATCGTCGAGGCTCCCCGATCTCCGCGTGATCGGCCGTTTCCGTTCGCCGTTCGCAGTTCTCCGCTGCTCCGTTGCTCTCCGCTGCTCC
>DASSME010000238.1:0-16073 GCA_035689035.1 Longimicrobium sp.
AGTTGTCTGCCAATGCGCGTAGAAGGGCCGATGCTTGGTGGGATTTGGGATCGAGTCTGGTGCGGAGGTGAACAGAGGGGCTGCAGCTAAATCGCAGAAGGTTGGAGTTTCACCAATGTATCAACAGGATTTGCCCCTTCAGGAAGAATGTACTCGTGCTGAAGGCAGGTGACGTTCAAATAGCCTACTGGATTCTCGGCCCAAGAATCGCCGTGTCTCTGATATAGAAAGAGATTTTCTCCGTCTGTGGTTGCTATGTATTGCACGTTTGGCAGCGCCAAGCGCGCTGCATAGGCTTGAGGTTGGGCCGATACTTCGCCGAGACCCTGCCCCAGCCCCTTCGCTTCTAGGACCATCACGCAGTTACTGATGTCAGTCGGTGTGCGCTTGAAGAACGCCATGTCGACTCGATTCCACTCAACGGCGATTTGCTGATGCGACCAGCCAAGCCCCAAGAACAATGGGAGTACGATGTGTGAAACCACCTCATGTTCCGTGGGATACCGTCCCGATCCACTTGCTCGGTACCATTGGCAAAGTCGATCCGCCTGTCGCAGCGCTCCCAAAATATCTTCTATGTTCCTGTTGCTGATCCCCGCTGTAAACAGCGCGACACCAAGATTGTCCTCCGTGTACACCCGATGATCAATCTCCGGGAGCGGCTTCAGCGGGCGGCTAAATGCTGCATCCGGTATTGAGCGCACCATCTCGACAATGTGAGTCTCGTGAACACGTGTGAAGGAGGGCTTCTGTTTGGCTTTATCGTAGATTCCTCGAAAGACGTTGAGATCCACTCCCTCGGCCCAGGTTACGCGACGTCGGTGGCAAAGATCCCACCCATACACGCACCGGAATGTTTCGTCGAACGTGTATTGGTCTTCGGAACCGTCCGGAATACGGCCGATTCCGATCACCGTTTTCCCTAGCCGCAGGAGCACCCGATCGCCCGGCTGGGGCTGGGTAGCAAAATTGTGAACCTGGCTTCCGGCCGAATTAGGAATACTCCCGGCATAGGCACCCGTACGGGCTTCGCCCAAATGACTCGGACCTAAGAGCATCAGGTCATGATCGAAGAAGAGCCTCCGGTAATCTCTTCCAGGCTCTCCGCTCGCGACCTGCCATAGATACATCGCTCGCTCCATGAGTCCTGATTGGAATCGATGCTCAGTGCCGGAACAGCCTGCGCCCGGTGAACACCATCGCCATGCCGTGCTCGTCGGCGGCGGCGATCACCTCGGGGTCGCGGACGGAGCCGCCGGGCTGGATGATGGCGCGCACGCCGGCTTCGGCCGCGGCGTCCACGCCGTCGCGGAAGGGGAAGAAGGCGTCGCTGGCGAGCGCCGAGCCCGCCAGGTCGAAGCCGTTGTCGCGCGCCTTCATCACGGCGATGCGCGAGCTGTCGACGCGGCTCATCTGCCCCGCGCCGATCCCCAGCGCCTGCCCGCCGCGCGCCAGCAGGATGGCGTTCGATTTCACCGTCGCCACCGCGCGCCAGGCGAAGCGCAGGTCGTCCATCTCCTCCGCCGACGGCTCGCGCCGCGTCACCACGCGCCACCCGTCTTCGGGGAAGCGCATCGAGAGCCGAGCCTGGGCCACGAACCCGCCGCGCACGCGCTTGAAGTCCAGCTCGTTCTCCGCGGCGCCTGGGGGAAGCTCGATCAGCCGCAGGTTCTTCTTCTCGCCGAGGATCGCCCGCGCGCGCTCGTGGAAGCCGGGCGCCACGATCGCCTCCACGAAGTTGGGCCGCAGCAGGGTGGCGGCCTGCTCGGTGACCTCGGTGTTGAAGGCGATCACCGACCCGAACGCGCTGGTGGGGTCGGTCGAGAGCGCCTTGCGGTACGCCTCGGCCGCGTCGTGCCCGACGGCGATGCCGCACGGCGTGGTGTGCTTGATGATCGCGCACGCGGCCAGCCCCGTCCCCTCCCACGCGCCGACGGCCAGGAGCGCGGCGTCCACGTCGATCAGGTTGTTGAACGACAGCTCCTTGCCGTGCAGCTGCCGCATCTCCGGAAGGCCGCCGCGGGCCGCGCGGTCACGGTAGAAGGCGGCCGGCTGGTCCGGGTTCTCACCGTAGCGAAGGTCCTGCACCTTCTCCAGCTCCAGCGTGATCGCCGGCGCGAACTCCGCCGTCCCGTCATCCCCCGCCTGAGCCGTGCCGGCGGACGCGAGGTACCGGGCGATCGCCGCGTCATAAGCCGAGGTGTGCGCGTACACCTTCGTCGCCAACTGGCGGCGGAGGGCGTGCGCGTCGGCATCGTCCGCGTCCAGGCCGGCGAGGACGCGCGCGTAGTCGGCGGGGTCGACCACCACCCAGACGCTCTCGTGGTTCTTGGCGGCGGAGCGCAGCATCGACGGGCCGCCGATGTCGATGTTCTCGATCGCCTCGCCGGGGGTGACGCCCGGGCGCGAGACCGTCTGCACGAACGGGTAGAGGTTGACGGCCACCAGGTCGATCGGAGAGTAGCCCTGCGCGCGCATCTGGGCCAGGTCGTCGTCGTTGGCGCGGCGGGCCAGCAGGCCGGCGTGGATCGCCGGGTGCAGCGTCTTCACCCGGCCGTCCATCATCTCGGGGTGATGGGTGGCCTCGCTCACGTCCATCACCGGCACGCCGGCCTCGCGCAGCGACCGCGCGGTGCCGCCGGTGGAGAGCAGCGTCCATCCGCGATCCACCAGCGTGCGCGCGAAATCCACCAGCCCCGTCTTGTCCGACACGCTCAGCAGCGCCCTGGGCATTGCTCTGGTCTATCTGGAAGAAGGTTGATCGCTCGCCCGGCACCGTCGGGGCCCCCTCCCCCGGCTCGCCAAGGCTCGCCGACCCCTCCCCCAAAAACAGCCTGGGGGAGGGGTGGTCAGGTGCGCGACGCGGCCGCGAGCCGATTTATCCAAGCTCCGCCAACGTCGCGCGGAGGGAGGATTCGGGCGGCGCGGGGGCGTCGAGCAGGTCGAAACAGACGGGGCCGGGGGGGAGGGCGGCGGCGCCCTCGCCGCGGGCCAGCGCCTCCACGGCCAGCGGGAAGATGCGGTGCTCCACGGCAAGCACCCGCGCCGCCAGCGCCTCGGGCGTGTCGCCGGCCAGCACGGGGACGGGCCACTGCGCCACGATCCGCCCCTCGTCGTAGCGCTCGCTGACCAGGTGGACGGTGGCGCCGCTGACGCGAGCGCCGCTCTCCAGCACCGCGCGGTGCACGCGCAGCCCGTACATCCCCCGCCCGCCGAAACCAGGGAGGAGCGCGGGATGGATGTTCAGCATCCGCCCCTCGAACCGCTCCACCACCTCCGTCGGCACCAGCTGCAGGTAGCCGGCGAGGACCACGATGTCGATGCGGTGACGCTCCAGCTCCTCCATCATCCGCGCCGCCAGGCCGTCGGCCCCGATCTCACGCGCGTCGAGCACCACGGAAGGCACGCCGGCGCGCGCCGCCCGCTCCAGCGCCCCGACGCCGGCGCGGCTGGCGACCACCAGCTCCACGCGCGCGGCGGGCGCGGGCGCGGGGTTGAAGTGGTCGATCAGCGCCTGCAGGTTGGTGCCCCCGCCGCTGGCGAGAACGGCGACGCGCCTGGGCTCGGCCAAAGGTGTGCTCCGGTCCGGGAAAAGAGGGCCGGAAGATACCCCGGGCGCCGGAAAGCGTCAAACCGCCCGCGGGCCGCGGAATGCGACGGGGCTTGATTGATTGTCCCCGGAGGACCTGATTGATGAAGCGTTCGCCGCCGTCCGTTTGCTCCCGCCCCAGCCCTGCCCCGCCCATGCACAGGATCACGGTCTCCGCCATCGGTGCCCTCGCGGCGCTCCCGCTTTCGCTGGCCGCGCAGAGGCCCTCCCTACGCCGCGCCTGGCCCGCCGCCGCGCGTCGCTGACCCCGCTCAACTTCTAGGGACGCGCTCGCGTCAAATTTGCGTCTTCTCGAACGTTCCACTTGCGGTCCGCGCCCGTCTTCGCGTTCCCCTCTTCCGCACGGTGGCCCATGCGTCTGCGCAGTCTCCTCGCCCTCTCGCTCATCCCGCTTCCGGCGGTGCTGGCCGCGCAGGCCGGCACGTCCGCGCCCGCCGTGGTGCACGGCCACGTGACCGACGCCGTCTCGGGCGGCCCGGTGCCCGGCGCGCTGGTGGAGCTGCGTGACCTGGGGCTGCGCGCGTTCGCCGACTCGGCGGGCGACTTCACCTTCCAGCGCGTGCCGCCGGGCACGCACCAGTGGGTGATCTCGCGCATCGGCTACACCAGGTGGGACGAGAGCACCGAGGTGGAGGACGGCGACGAGTTCAGCATCGCGCTGCTCGCCCGCCCCGAGGTGCTGCAGGGGATCACGGCGGTGGCCAGCCAGCTCAGCCAGCGCCGGGCCACCTCGGGGGTGGCGGTGCAGACCATCGAGCGCACCACGCTGCGGATGACCGCGGCGCCCAGCGCCTACGAGCTGGTGCACGACCACCTGGACGTGGCGCCGGTGCCCTGCCCCACCGCGCAGCTGGCCCCGCGCCAGAACAGCCAGGGCGCGGGCGGCGGCGGCAACGGCCAGAACGGCGGCGAGCCCAACCGCAACGCCGGCAACCGCACGCGCGTGGGGACGGGCCCCAGCAACGGCGACGGGGGCGACCTGAGCTGCGCCTACGTCCGCGGCAACCTGCGCCGCCCGGTGGTCTACATCGACGAGCAGCGGGCCAACGGCGGGCTGATGGACCTGCTCAACCTGCGCCCGGCCGACCTGTACATCGTGGAATCGTACTCCGGCGGCTCGATGATCCGCGTGATCACCGACCAGTACGCCGAGCGCGTGGCCCGCGGCCGCGCCGACATCCTCCCGCTGCGCTTCGGGCCCTGACCCACGGACCGGCCAGCCGGAGCACGGACGTGAACGAGGGCCCCGCCGGGCGTGGCGGGGCCCTCGTCGCATTCTTCCACTTGCCTCGCGCCGTCAGGCGAAGCGGCTGCCGCCGTAGCTGCCGGTGATGAAGGGGTTGGAGACGCGCTCGTGGCCCACCGTGGTGTCGGGGCCGTGCCCGGTGTGCAGCGTGGTGGCGTCGGGGAGCGTGAGCACCTGCTCGCGGATCGAGCGCATCAGCGTGGCCAGGTCGCCGCCGGGCAGGTCGGTGCGGCCGATGGAGCCGTTGAAGATCACGTCGCCCACCATCGCCACCCCGTCACCCACCAGGATCACGTGCCCCGGCGCGTGCCCCGGCGCGAAGCGCACCGCCAGCTCGCACTCGCCGAAGCGGACCGTGTCGCCCTCGGCCAGCGGGTGGTCCACGGGGGGGAGCGGGTCCATCCGCACCCCGAACCACTGCGCCTGCAGCGGCGCGTTGCGGTACAGCTCCGTGTCGGCCGGGTGGAGGTAGACCGGCGCGCCGGTCTCCTCCTTCGCCTGCGCCAGCCCCTCCACGTGGTCGATGTGGGCGTGGGTGAGCACGATCGACTCCACCCGGGCGCCCAGGCGGCGCGCCTCGGCGAGCAGCTGCGGCGTGGCGGCGCCCGGGTCCACCACGATGGCGGCCCGGGTGGCGGCGCACACCAGCAGGTAGCTGTTCTCCGCGAACGCGCCCCCGGTGAACGAGCGCACCACCACGTCACCCCGCGGCTCAGCCACGCACCGCCCCCAGCACCTCGTCGGCCCCGTGCGCCCCCGCCGCCGCGTAGGCGATGCGGCCCTCGGGGTCGATCAGGTAGGTGGCGCGCGTGACCCCGCCGTTCTCCTTCAGCACCCCGTACGCGGCGGCGACGCGGCTCCCCTCGTCCACGATCAGCGGAAAGTCGAGCATGTACTTGTCGGCGAACTTGCGGTGGCTGTCCATGCTTCCCGGGTTCACCCCGAAGCGGCGCACCCCGGCGGCCTCGAAGTCGTCGCGCTCGTCGCGGGCGGTGCACATCTGGCGGGTGCAGCCCGGGGTGTCGTCCTTGGGGTAGAACATCAGCAGCACCGACTTCTTTCCGCGGAACTGCGCCAGCGACACGCGTCCGCCGTCGGTGGTGCTCGCGTCGAACTCGGGCGCCTGCGCGCCCACGGGAAGCAGCTCTTCGGCCATGCTGTGGCTCCGGGTGTGTCAGGAGGGTGGCATCACGCCGCACAAATTCGCACCGCCGCGGGACGGGTGCAACGGTGGCGTGGCCGGGCGGGGCTGTATCAGCCTTGTAAAAACTCGCGGAACGGCTGGAGCAGCTGCTACGGACGGCGCGATTGAAAGCGCTCCCAGATGACACGGAGTCCGCCTGCGCGGCGCCTGTACGGTTCACGCGCCACGGTGTGCCTCCGCCTTCTAAGTAGCCGCGCGAAGCGCCCAACGTCCCTCTCCTGCAGTTCGGGAGAGGGACAGGCTTTCTGGACGCGACGCAGTCGCGCCGGAAAGCCAGGGTGAGGGCCCTTCAGTCTCCCAGGCGCGCTTCGACGGTGTGGCCGGCGGCCATCAGGGCGGCGGCCGCGTCGCGGAGGCGCTCCTTCTTCACCATCACGTAGTCGGTGTCGTAGGTCATCACCGCGAACAGGCTGATCCCCGCGTCGGCCAGCGGCTGGGCGATGCGCGCGAACACGCCGGTGAGCGAAAAGTCCAGCGGCCCCTTCACCTTCAGGCACCGCCACCCCGCCTCGCGCCGAACCTCGTCGGGCACCAGGTCGGCGCGGCAGACGATGGACAGCTCGTCGCGGGTGCGGGTGACGCACGCCACCTCGCCCGTCCACGCCCACTCGGGCACCACCGCGCCCGCGTCCAGCCGGCACACGGCGAACGTGTCGGCCAGCAGCGTCAGCGTGAGCGCCGGCTGCGTCCGCGAGGCCTCGGGTGGTGGCAGGGTAGCGGGCATCGAACGATCTCCATCAACCGTCGTGTTCATTCTGTGACTGGATGATGGAGCAGATTGTCCGTTGTGGCAATGGGAGATGCCATCTTTCCTGTAGCAGCCTCACCGTCGCTCGGCCACTGCCTCGCGTCGCCCGGGCGGTGGCTGCGGGGCACCGTCCACTGCAACGGCGTCATCAGGGGGATCGATGCCGCACCCACCTGGCTGCCGTATCCGACACCTCGCGGAGTCCTTCCAGACCCTCCACTCGATCACACGGCCTCACGAGATGTCGATTCGGGGGAGGTGTCCATTTTAAAAAATTTCGATCCTTCGCCCCGCTGCGGCCGCGGCTCACGTGGGCGGAAAGATGCCCCGCGGCAGCATTCCCCGCCCTCGCCGCCGGGATTCGGGGATCGCTGAACCCGACGCGCGGCTGGAGACCGTCGTTGCAACTTGCAGTTCTCCGCTGCTCCGTTGCTCTCCGCTGCTCCGTGTGACCTCCAGCGGCGTCAACGCTCGCGCTGAATCCAGCGAGTCGCGATTCCGTGAAAAACGAGAGGCCCCGGATCGCTCCGGGGCCTCTCGTCCGTCCTCGTGCCGGTCAGGCGCAGCCGCAGCCGCTCTTGCGCAGGCCGGCTTCCTCCAGCGCCCTCTCCTCCTCCGTCGGTGCGAGCCAGCCGTGGTTCAGCTCCAGCATGCGGCGCAGCGAGCGCTCGGCGCGGGCGCGCACCTCCTCGTCCAGCTTCACCTCGTACTGGCCGTGGTCCAGGCACCAGGCCAGCTTGGCCAGCGTGTTCACCTTCATGTTCCCGCAGATCGCCGCGCCGCTGAGCGGGACGAGCGTCTTCTCCGGAAAGCGCTTCTGCAGCCGGTCCACGATCCCGCGCTCGGTGCCGAAGATCACCTCGTCGTTCTGCTCGGCGATGTCCACCATCTTCGCCGTCGACGCGATCACGTCGGCGTGGGCCAGCAGGTCCGACCGTGCCTCGGGGTGGATCACCACCAGCGCCCGCGGGTGCTTCTGCTTGGCCTGGGCCAGCTCGTCCAGCACCAGGTCGTCGTGCACGTAGCAGTAGCCGTCCCACGCCACGATCGTCCCGGGCGCCACCTCGCCGCCGTCCTCGCGCCCGGCCACCACGTAGGGCCGCCCGCTCCGCTCCGCCGCGTACTTGGCCAGGTTGCGGTCGGGGACGAAGAGGATGGTGCGGTCCGCCGGAATGGTGTTCACCACCTGCACCGCGTTCGCCGACGTGCAGCAGATGTCGCTCTCGGCCTTCACCTCGGCCGTGGAGTTCACGTAGGCGACCACGACCGCGTCCGGGTAGCGCGCCTTCAGCCGGCGCAGCGCGTCGCCGGTGACGAAGTCGGCCATGGGGCAGCCGGCGCGCAGGTCCGGCATCAGCACCGTCTTGGCGGGCGACAGGATCTTGGCGGTCTCGGCCATGAAGTGCACGCCGCAGAACACGATCACGTCGGCGTCCGTCCGCGCCGCCTCCTGTGACAGCCCCAGCGAATCGCCCAGGTAGTCGCTGACCTCCTGGATCTCCACCCGCTGGTAGTTGTGCCCCAGGATCACCGCGTTCAACTCGGCCTTGCGCGCGGCGATGCGCGCGGCCAGCTCCTCGCGGGGGAGCGCCGCGTACTCCAGCGGGGTGCTGAGCTTTTCGGCGATCTGGACCATGCTGCCTCCGTTTTGAACGTCGGCGCCGCACCCCGAGGGACGCCGGCGCCAGCGGTTGATCTCGGCGTTCTTCAGATCCGCGTCGAGCATCCAACGTTCTCGACATGAGAAAGATCGCAGGCTCGGTGCGATTGCGCAAGGTTCGGTCAGCGGGAAAGCATGGCGCGCCGGGAAGCCGCCCTCTATTCTGCGCTTCCCGCATGCTGGAACACACACGTTTCGCGGAGCGGCTGCATGTCTGGCAAAAAGCGGAAGAAATCGGACCTCCGTGATTCGGGAGATGATTCGCCCCGGGTCCCTCCGCCGCAGTATCCCGCCTGGAATCCCCCGCCCGCGACCACCCCTCCCCGGCACGATGCGCCTGCGGACGCGAGCGAAAAGCCCGACGTCAGGATCCACAAGTTCGCATGGCTGATCACGGCCCTGATCGGCGCCGCGGTCGGCTTTGGCGGCTCGTACCTCTCGTTTCTGCAGAATTCGTCCGCGACGCGCGAAACAAACCGCATCCGCGTCGAGGAAATGAGGAAGAGCAACGATCTGAAGCGGTTCGAGCTGATCAACCAGTTGCTTTCGCGCCTGTCGGCCGACACGGCGCAGACGCGGCAGTACACCATCGAGGCCATCCGCCAGCTGGGGATCGACCCGGCGCAGGTCAGGGCACCCGTCACCACCGCCGATTCGGCCGCGCAGCCCGGCGGTGAGCTGGTTGGAGTGTTCCGGGACCTGGAAGGACAGCTCTGGGCGGGCGGGCCGTGCTCAACAGGCCAGCGCTGCGGGCGGATCATCCTCCAGTGAGGCGCCCCCCACGATACACGAGAGCCCGCGGACCGTGTGGTCCGCGGGCTCTCGTTGTCCTGCTATCCTGCGTCAGGCGATGGCGCTCAGGCCGTGAACGAGCTGCCGCACCCGCAGCCGCCGGTGGCGTTGGGGTTGTTGAAGGTGAAGCCGCTGCCCTGGAAGGTCGACACGAAGTCGATCTCCGTGCCCTGCAGGTACTGCAGGGAGAACGGGTCCACGAACAGCCGGATCCCCTGGCTTTCGAACACCATGTCGTCGTCGCCGGGCTCGTCCTCGATGTTCAGGCCGTACTGGAAGCCCGAGCAGCCGCCGGGGAGCACACCCACGCGCAGCCCCGCCTGCTCGGACGCGCCCTGCTCTTCGATGTAGCGGCGAACCTCGCCCGCCGCGAGCTCGGTCAGAAGGATCGGGCTGGCCGGGGCCTCGGTGTTCACCGTCGCCACGCTTTCAGTTTGCATCTCTGCCCCCGATGGTTCGGTTGGTTCAGCGGAGCCAAACTCCGCCATATCAACGACTTATACTTCATTTCGACCCGCAGGTTCCGGGCCGCTGAACCCGATGGTTCACCGGTGAAGTATGGGGGTGGTTCGCGGGAGAGTCAATGGAATGGCGATCGAGTACTCGCGTCTTTCGTCCATCCGCGGGCGTCTGTCAGCGGCGCCGCATCACGAAGCGCCCCGAGGCGACGCCGGCCCGAGCGTGGTCGTACAGCCACGTGCCCGCCACGGAATCGCCGGCGAGGACGCCGCGCATCCGCACGCCGGCGGGGCCCTCCGGCTGCAGGGCGATCTCCACCGAGTCGCCGGGGGTGACGCGTGCCTCCAGCCCCGGCACCACGCCCCCGTCGTCGATCTCGAACCCGAACGGGCGGAAGCGGGCGGCGTAGCTCCCCGAGTGCGTGGGCCGGCCGGAGAGCCCGTCCGCGCCGGACAGCGATGCGTTGCGCAGCAGCGCCATCTGGCCGCGCAACGCGGGCTGCCGCGGCATGTGGCCGGGGAGCAGCGGCGTGTCCAGCATGAACTCCACCGTCCATACCCCGTCCAGCAGCCGCGCGTCCGCCGGTTCGCGCTCGGCGCCGCGGTGCGGCACGCAGGCGGCCAGCGCCGGCAGCAGCGCCAGGGCCATCCAGCGCCCGGGCCAAGGGACCCCACGAGACCGGATCGCGCTCGTCGTCATCGTTCCCCTCCATCGGATGCGCCGAACGATGCGGCAAACGCCGTTAAGGACGCACAAAGACCCGCGCCCGCGGCGTTAAGAGGACGTAAAGATCCGGGTGCGGAGGAGGAGCGCATCCGGCCGCTACGCCACGCGCGGCAGGTCCATCGCACGGATCGGCAGGAGCATGGCGTTCATCCCGGCGAACTGCAGGCGGCGCTGCAGCTGGTCGGCGGTGTTGTTGTGCAGCACGCGGAAGAAAAAGCCCTCGTTCCGGAAGATCAGCTTGCCCATGAAGAAGATCGAGCGCGGGAACTCCTGCGCGATCTCCATCGCCAGCTCCTCGGCCGCGGCCACGGCCTCGGTGCCGACGGACATCCGGTAGTCCGCCGCGAGGCCCTGCTTCCGCGCGAGCTCGACGTAGTGCGCCAGCGCCGCCTCCGTCCGCTCGCGCACCCGGTCCACCTCGTCCACCCCCTTCATCGCGGCCGCGTCGATCACGCCGACGGAAACGAAGACGAAGTTCGCGAAGTGGCCGGGGAAGAGGCGCTGAACGGAGAGGAGCGCATGGATCCCCAGCCCGCCGTATCCGCCGACCAGGAGGACGGCCGTGGGCGCCTTCGGGTCCAGCGGCTTCACTTCGCCGGCGTAGGTGGCGGGAAGGCCGCTCATCACCTGGTCCAGCCGGCGGAAGCCGTCGCGCACCCGGTCGTAGTGGCGGCGGACGGCGAGGCAGAGCGTGACCACGGCGCCGGTCACCGCCACCGTCACCCATCCCCCCAGTTGGAGCTTCTCGTACAGCACCCCGGCCAGGATCGCCACGCACAGCGCCAGCGCCACGCCGTGGGTCAGCAGCCCGCGGCCGCGCCCGCCGCCCTTCTGCCGCATCCAGTAGCGCACCATCCCCAGCTGGCTGAGCGAGAAGGTGACGAAGACGTTGATGGAGTACATCGTCACCAGCCGGGTGATGTCACCCCGGGTGTACAGCAGCATGGCGATGGCCGCGCCGCCCATCAGCAGCACGCCGTCCTGGATGGTGAGCCGGTCCGACAGCTGGGTGAAGCGGTGGGGGAGCCAGCGGTCCATGGCCATGTTGCTCATCACCCGCGGCCCGTCGATGAAGCCGGCCTGCGCGGCCACGAACAGCAGCGCCGCCTCGGTGGCCAGCGTGAAGGCCACGAAGCCGTAGCCCACGTTCACGCCGCCCAGCCGCCACGCCCCCGCGAAACGGTCCAGCAGCACCGCGTTCAGCGTCTTCCCCGGTGCCGGCGCCACGGCGAAGAGGAGGTAGAGGACGAGGATGCCGCCCGCCGTGGCGGCGAGCGAGACGGCCATGTAGACCATGGTCCGGGTGGCCGTCCGCACCTTGGGCTCGCGCATGATCTGCAGGCCGTTGCTGACGGCCTCGATCCCCGTGTAGGTGCCGGCGCCCATGCTGTACGCGCGCAGGAACACGGCGAACAGCCCCATCGCCCCCAGCGCGCCCAGCCCATTCCGGAACCCGGCGGACACCTCGTGCGCCACCTGCGGCACCCGCCCGGCGTGCGTCGCCAGCCCGCCGATGATGAGGACGGCGTGCGCCAGCAGGAAGGCGATGAAGATCGGCGCGAGGATCGTCACCGACTCCTTCACCCCGCGCAGGTTCAGGATCACCAGCAGGAGGATGACGACGGCGGTGACCGCCAGCTTCCAACGGTGCCACGCGGGGGGGAGGATGCTGAACACCTGGTCGGCGCCGCCGGCGATGGAGACGGAGATGGTGAGGATGTAGTCCACCAGCAGCGCCGCGCCGCTCACCAGGCCCCACCTGGGCCCCAGCAGCTCGGACGCGACGACGTACCCGCCCCCGCCGAAGGGAAAGCGGCGGATGATCTGCGAGTAGGCGATGGAGATGACCAGCACGGTGAGCGCCGAGGCGGCCGCGAGGGCGACGGCCAGGTACGCGTGCGGCCCCAGCGCCCGGAACGCCTCGTCGGGCCCGTAGGCGGACGACGACAGCCCGTCCGCGCCCAGCCCCACCCAGGCCAGCAGCGCGACCAGCGAGATGCTGTGATAGGTGTGCGGATCGCGCACGTCGCGCGGCTTGCCCAGCACCGCGCGCTTCAGCCGTTTTCGTTCGATGGTTGGCATGACGTCCGTGCCCCGGTTCCCTCCGCGAGCGGCGCCGGAAGCCTCCGGTCCGCGCCAAAGTCGGAGAAGATCGGGACGGCGGCGTTAACGGCGCACAAAGAGGGGGCGATGGGGCGTGAAGATGTTGTGAAGACCGGTGCGCGCGGCAGCCTGGTTCATCCTGGCGCCCCTTCGAGCTCCGCGGCGGGAAGGGTGAAGACGAACACGCTCCCACCACCCGTCCGCGGCTCATGCGTCAGCGAGCCGCCCTGCGCCTCGGCCAGGCGCCGCGAGATGGAGAGGCCCAGCCCGGCCCCCCCCACGTCGGCCACGCCGCCGGGATGACGGTAAAACGGTTGGAAGATGCGCTCGCGCTCGCCATCGGGGATGCCGTGGCCGCGGTCGGCGACGCGGAAGACCAGGCGCTCGCCCTCGCGCCCGGCCGAAACATCGATCGGGGTGGCGGGCGGCGCGTACTTGTGGGCGTTCTCCAGCAGGTTCACCAGCACCCGCAGCGACTGCACGAAGTCCATCCGCCCCAGCAGCAGCGGCTCGCCGGGGTGCAGGTCCACGCGGATCTCGCGGCTTCCCATCGGCCCCTGCACGCGCTGGAGCGCGGCGCCCAGCAGGTCCTCGGCCGCCACGATCTCGGGGCTCACCCGCAGCTCCCCGGCGTTCAGGCGCGACAGGTCCAGCAGGTCGGCCACGAAGCGGTTCAGCCGGTCGGCCTCTTCCTCGATGATCACCGCCCGCTCGTCGCCGGCCTCGCCCAGGTCGTGCGCCAGCGCCTTGATGGTGGTGAGCGGGGTGCGCAGGTCGTGGCTGACCGAGGCGATCAGCGCGTCCTTCAGCCGGTCGGCCTCGCGCAGCGCCCGGGCGCGCCCGGCCTCGAGCGAGAGCCGCTCCACTTCGGCGGCCTGGCGGCGGGCGCGGTGAAGGAGCTGCGTGGCCACGGCGGCCACGGTCAGGAAGGTGAACAGGACCAGCCAGTCGCGGCGGTCGCTGAGCCCGAAGGTCTGGTACGGCGGAAGGAAGAAGAAGTTGAATCCCAGGAACGCGGCCACCGCCACCGCGAACCCCAGCGCCCGCGTGCCGAGCGCGCTGGCGGCCAGCACCAGCAGCAGGTAGGCGAGCGCCACGTGCACCTTCTCGAGGTCCGCGCGCACCGCCGCCATCGCCCCGGTGAGCGCCGCGGCGGCGGCGAGCCATGCGGCCCAGCGCACCAGCCCCCGCGCGCGGCCGTCCACCCGTCAGTCCAGCGCGCGGAAGCGGTACCCCACGCCGGGCTCGGTCACGATCAGCGTGGGGCGTACCGCGTCGCGCTCGATCTTGCGGCGCAGGTTGGCCACGTGCACGCGCAGGTACGCCTGCGGGTCGCCGCCCGTGGCGCGCCCCCACACCGCGCGGAAGATCTGGTCGTGCGTGAGCGTGCGCCCGGCGTTGGCGACGAAGGCGCGCAGCAGGTCCCACTCGGTGGGCGTCAGGTGGATCTCCGCGCCGTCACGCGAAAGGACGCGGCGGGCCAGGTCGATGCGCAGCCCCTCCAGCTCCACCGGCCCGTCGCCGCCCGGGCGGGGCCCGGCGCGCGACCGGCGCAGCTGCGCGCGCACGCGGGCCTGGAACTCGGCGGTGCTGAACGGCTTGGTCACGAAGTCGTCGGCGCCCGCGTCCAGCAGCGCCACCTTCTCGTGCTCGGAGTACCGCGCCGACAGCACCAGGATCGGAACGGAGGACCAGCCGCGGATCTCGGCGCAGACGCTGGCGCCCGCCACGTCCGCGAGCCCCAGGTCCAGCACCACCAGGTCCGGCCGCTCCGCCGCCACGCGGTCGATCCCCTCGCGCCCCGTGGCCGCCTCCAGCACGCGCACGCCGTCTCCCTCCAGCGCGTTCCGCACCACGCGCCGGATCTGCGGCTCGTCGTCGATCACCAGGATTTTCGTGTCAGCCATGCCTTCGATCAAACCGAAACAGGTGCGTGAGTGCGTAAGTGCGTGAGTGCGTTCAAGGCGCCCGGCTGCCGAAAGATACCACGTGCGGCCATGCTTGGCTCGTGGGTTGTCTACCGAGATCGGGACGACCCGTGGCCCGTGCATGGCCCTCGGCCGGAACCACCAACGCACTCACGCACTCACGCACTCAGGCACTCGAGCACTCACGCACTCGCGCACTCACGCACTCACGCACCCGTTCGCCCGATCGTCCGTGCACGCACAGAAACCCGCCCACGCGCAGTCCAAACCCCTACCGCCGTGCCCGCACCCCACCCCACAAGAAGATCCCGACACACCCGACTGACGGACCCCCTCGCGCCCCGTAACGTTCCGGTCGAATGAAGCAACCACGCGGACCCGGAGGCGGAACCATGACGCGCTCGAACCGAACCAGGCAGGTCGCCGCCGCGCTGGCGGCCGTCGCCAGCCTGCTGGCGCCGCTGAAGGCGCAGCGGCCCGGCTCGCTGCCGTTCGCGCCGGGCGAGGCGTGCACCTACCGCGGCAGCAGCCCGCTGGGGCGGATGGGGAGCGGCACCTTCTCGGTGGCGCGCGACAGCGCCGGCGAGGGGAACTGGGTGCTGCGCTTCGACTTCCGCGGGCGGATGGGGATCGTGGGGGTGGAGAACCACACCCGCTCGTACTTCGACCCCGCCGAGACGGCCAGCTACCGCTTCACCAAGATGGAGCGCTCGCCGCTGTCCACCAAACGGCAGGACGTGCGCATGGACCGCCAGTCGCGCCGCTACACCGGCACCGGCCACGACGCCGGGGTGATGCCCACCGACGCGCCGCTCGACGAGCTGAGCTTCATCTTCTTCCTGCGCACGCTGCGCCTGGCCGAGGGGGACAGCTACGACTTCACCCGGCACTACGACCCCGCGCGCAACCCCGTGCGGGTGCGGGTGATCGGCCGCGGGCTGATCCGCGTGCCGGCCGGCGACTTCCAGGCCGTGGAGGTGGAGATGCGGGTGCGCGACCCCAACCACTACGGCCGCGAGGGGGTGATCCAGATCCACTTCACCGACGACGCGCGCCACGTGCCGATCCGCCTGGAGTCGCAGATCCCCGTGGCCGGCCGGATGGTGCTGTCGCTGGAGTCGCTGGGTGGCAGCTGCGGCGCCGCGCCGGGGGGCCACGCGGCGGAGTAAGGGCGTTCGGGGGAGCGCCCGTTTGGATCACCGCCCGTCACGGAGCATCGTGGCGGGCGGTGGTTCGTCGAGGGGCGCGGGGGTGCGCGCCGCGGCGGAGCCCTCACCCTGGCGTCCAGGCGCGACTGCGTCGCGTCCTGGACGCCTGTCCCTCTCCCGAACTGCAGGAGAGGGACCCGGGGGCGCTTCGCGCGGCTACGTCATCTCCAAACACACGCAGTGCTTTTCCTCCACTCGAACGACGAGGACGAGCTCTCTCAGCACTCAGCACTCAGCACTCAGCACTCAGCACTCAGCACTCAGCCCTCAGCACTCAGCACCGACGCCCAACGCACTCGCGCACTCGCGCACTCGCGCACTCGCGCACTCCCGCACCCGTCCCCCCTCCCCTCACGCCGCTGTAAGGCAATCCCCTTCCCCGCCGTCAC
>DASSME010000239.1:0-5673 GCA_035689035.1 Longimicrobium sp.
AGCGGCGGCATCCCGGCGAGCGTGAAGACGCTGAACCTGGGCGGCGAGGCGCTGCCGAACGCGCTGGCGCAGGGGCTGTACGCGCTGGAATCCGTGGAGAAGGTCGGCAACCTCTACGGGCCGACGGAAGACACCACCTACTCCACCTACTACGTCGTTCCCCGCGGCGCCGGCCAGGTGCTGGTGGGCACGCCGGTGGCGAACACGCGGGCGTACGTCCTCGACGGCCATCTCCAGCCCGTGCCGGCCGGTGTGGCCGGCGAGTTGTACCTGGCGGGCGACGGGCTCTCGCGTGGCTACGCGAACCGTCCGGCGATGACGGCGGAGCGATTCGTCCCCTGCCCGTTCGGCGCGCCGGGCGCGCGGATGTACCGGGTGATGGACCGCGTGCGCCGGCGCGCGGACGGGGAGATCGAGTACCTGGGCCGGCTCGACTTCCAGGTGAAGGTGCGCGGCTACCGCATCGAGCTGGGCGAGATCGAGGCGCGGCTGGCGGAGCACCCGGGCGTGCGCGCCCCGGTCGTCCTGGTGCGCGAGGATGCCCCCGGCGACCGGCGCCTGGCCGCCTACTACCTGGCGGACGAGCCGGTCGCGATCGAGACGCTGAAGACGCACCTGGCGGACCGGCTGCCGGGGTACATGGTGCCGGCGGCGTACGTGTGGATGGAGGCGTATCCGCTTACGCCGAACGGGAAGGTGGACCGCAGGGCGCTCCCGGCCCCGGCGGTCGACGCGTATGCGGCCCGCGAGTACGAGGCGCCGGTGGGCGAGACGGAGCAGGTCGTCGCGGGGATCTGGGCGGAGTTGCTGGGCGCGGAGCGCGTGGGCCGGCGCGACGACTTCCTGGATCTGGGTGGACACTCGCTCGTGGCGGTGCGCGTGGTCTCGCGCGTCCGGGAAGCGCTGGGCGTGGAGGCTTCGCCGCGCGACCTGTTCGAGCGGCCGGTGCTGGCGGACTTCGCGCGTGGGGTGCAGACCGCCGCGCGCGCGGAAGCGGCGGCGATCGAGCGTGTGGATCGCACGGGGAACGTTCCGCTCTCGTTCGCGCAGCAGCGGCTGTGGTTCCTGGAGCAGATGGGGAACCTGGGCAGCACCTATCACCTCCCCCTGGGCCTGCGGCTGCGGGGCGACCTGGACCGCGGCGCGCTGGTGCGGTCGCTGGACCGCATCGTCGCCCGTCACGAGGCGCTGCGCACCACCTTCCCGACGGTGGAGGGCGAGCCGGCCCAGCACGTCGCCCCGGTCGAGGAGAGCCGGTTCCGGCTGGTGGAGCACGACCTCCGCGCCTCGGCGGACGCGGAGACCGAGCTGCGCCGCCTCGCGGCCGACGAGGCGAGCGCGCCCTTCGACCTGGCGCGCGGGCCGCTGATCCGCGGGCGGCTGGTGCGGATGGCGGCGGACGACCACGTGCTGCTGCTGACGATGCACCACATCGTCTCCGACGGGTGGTCGATGGGCGTGCTGCACCGCGAGCTGGGCGCGCTGTACGCCGCCTTCGCCCGCGGCCAGGCCGATCCGCTCCCGCCGCTGCCGGTGCAGTACGCCGACTACGCGGCGTGGCAGCGGCGCTGGCTCGAGGGTGACATCCTGCAGCGGCAGGCGGACTACTGGCGCCAGACGCTTTCCGGCGCGCCCGAGCTGCTGGAGCTGCCCACCGACCACCCGCGCCCGGCGCGGCAGGATTTCGCCGGTGCGTCGCTGAAGGTGGAGCTGGACGAGGCGCTGACCGCGGCGCTCCGGGCGCTGGGACAGCGGCACGGCGCCACCCTGCACATGACGCTGCTCGCCGGATGGGCGGCCGTGCTCGCCCGGCTGTCCGGGCAAGACGAGGTCGTCGTCGGCACCCCGAGCGCCAACCGCGGGCGGAGCGAGATCGAGGGTCTGATCGGCTTCTTCGTCAACACCCTGGCGTTGCGCGTGGACCTGTCGGGCTCGCCCAGCGTGGCGGAGCTGCTGGGGCGGGTGAAGGAACGCTCCCTGGGCGCTCAGCACCACCAGGACATCCCCTTCGAGCAGGTGGTGGAGCTGGTGCAGCCGGTGCGCAGCCTGGCGCACACCCCGCTCTTCCAGGCGATGTTCGCGTGGCAGAACGCGCCCGCCAGCCGCCTGGAGCTGCCGGGGCTGGCCCTGGGTCCGCTGGACCCGGCGGACTCCGGGGACGCGCCGTCGCAGGTGAGCGCGAAGTTCGATCTCTCGCTGGTGCTCTGGGAGGATGGCGGGCGGATCGAGGGGGCGGTGGAGTACGCCACCGCCCTGTTCGAGCGGGAGACGGTGGAGCGCTGGCTCGGCTACCTGCGGCGGGCGCTGGAAGGGATGGTGGCGGACGGGCGGCGGAGCGTGGAGCGGCTGGAGCTGCTCTCCGCGCCCGAGCGGCGGCGGGTGGTGGAAGAGTTCAACGCCGGGCGGGCGGAGCACCCGCGCGAAGTGTTCGTGCACGAGCGGTTCGAGGCGCAGGTGGAGCGCACGCCCGGCGCGGCCGCGCTCGTCTTCGAAGACGAGACGCTGAGCTACACGGAGCTGAACGCGCGGGCGAACCGGCTGGCGCACCATCTCCGCTCGCTCGGGGTCGGCCCGGAAGCGCGGGTGGGGATCTGCGTGGAGCGCGGGCTGGAGATGGTGGTGGGGGTGCTGGCCGTGCTGAAGGCGGGCGGGGCGTATCTCCCGCTCGACCCGGCGTATCCCACCGAGCGGCTGCGCTACATGCTGGAGGACGGCGCGCCCGCGGCGCTCCTCACCGAGCCCGCGCTGCGCCCCCTGTTCGCCGACGCCACCTTCCCCGTGGTCGAGCTCGGGGCACCGGGGGCGGCATGGGACGAGCGGCCGGCCAGCAACCCGCGGCGAGACGGCCTGGAAGCCGGACACCTGGCGTACGTGATCTACACCTCGGGCTCCACCGGGCGCCCCAAGGGTGTGCGGGTGCCGCACGGAAGCCTCGGCGCCACGCTGGCGGTGGCGGGTGACGCGTTCGGGTTCGGCGCCGGCGACCGGTTTCCCTCGCTCGCCTCCTTCGCCTTCGACATCTGGCTGTTCGAGACGCTCCTCCCCCTGCTGGGCGGCGGCACCGTGCGGCTGGTCCCGCGCGACCGGGTGCCGGACGTGCCGCGGCTGGTGGAGGATCTCGCCGGGTGCACCGTGCTGCACGCCGTGCCCGCGCTGATGCGCCGCATCGTGGAGGAGGTCCGCGCCACGCCCGAGGGCGTGCTCGGCACGCTGCGCCACGCCTTCGTGGGCGGCGACGCGGTCGCGCCCGACCTGCTGGAAGAGATGCGCATCGCCTTCCCCGCCGCGGAGATCCACGTCCTCTACGGCCCCACGGAGGCGGCGATCATCTGCGCCGCGCACCGGCTGGGCGGGGAAGCGGCGGCGCGGCAGATGGTGGGGCGGCCGCTGGGGAACGCCGCGCTCTACGTGGTGGAGCCCGGAGGGACGGTGGCGCCGGTGGGAGTCGCCGGGGAGCTGTGCCTGGGCGGCGCCAGCGTGGCGCGCGACTACCTGGGGCGCCCGGGGCTGACGGCGGAGCGCTTCGTCCCCGATCCTTTCGCCGTCGACCCGGGGGCGCGGCTCTACCGCACCGGAGACCGGGTGCGCTGGCTGGCCTCGGGCGAGCTGGAGTTCCTGGGGCGGACCGACCACCAGGTGAAGGTGCGCGGGTTCCGCATCGAGCCGGGCGAGATCGAGGCGCGGCTGGCCGAGCACCCGGGCGTCCGCGAGGCGGTGGTGCTGGTCCGCGAGGACACGCCGGGCGAGAAGCGGCTGGTGGCCTACGTGGCGGGCGACGAGACGGCGGGAGCGGACGTGCTGCGGGCGCATCTCTCGGAACGCCTCCCCGAATACATGGTCCCGGCGGCGTACGTGCGCCTGGAAGCGCTTCCGCTTACCCCGAACGGGAAGGTGGACCGCAAGGCGCTGCCGGCGCCCGAGGGCGATGCGTTCCCCGCGCGTGGGTACGAGGCACCGTCCGGCAGGACGGAAGAGGCGGTCGCGGCGATCTGGGCGGAGCTGCTGGGCGCGGAGCGCGTGGGCCGGCGCGACCACTTCTTCGAGCTGGGCGGGCACTCGCTGCTGGCGGTGCGCGTGGTCTCGCGGGTGCGGCAGGCGCTCGGCGCCGAGGTCGCTCCCCGCGACGTGTTCGAGCGGCCGGTGCTGGCGGACTTCGCGCGGGGGCTGGAGACCGCCGCGCGCACCGAGGCGATGGCGATCGCGCCGGTGGATCGATCTTCAGCGATCCCACTGTCGTTCGCGCAGCAGCGGCTGTGGTTCCTGGAGCAGCTCGGGGACCTGGGCAGCACCTACCAGCTCTCCATGCCCATGCGGTTGCGGGGCGAGCTGGACCGCGGCGCGCTGGCGCGGTCGCTGGACTGCATCGTCGCGCGCCACGAGGCGCTGCGCACCTCCTTCCCGACGGTGGACGGCGAGCCGGTGCAGCACATCGCCCCGGCCGAGGAGAGCGCGTTCCGGCTGGTGGAGCACGACCTCCGCGCCTCGGCGGACGGGGAGAACGAGCTGCGCCGCCTCATCTCCGACGAGGCGAGCGCGCCCTTCGACCTGGAGCAGGGGCCGCTGTTCCGCGGGCGGCTGGTGCGCATGGCGGCGGACGATCACGTGCTGCTGCTGACGATTCACCACATCATCTCCGACGGCTGGTCGCTGGGCGTGCTGCACCGCGAGCTGGCCGCGCTGTACGCCGCCTTCGCGCGCGGCGAGCCCGATCCGCTCCCGCCGCTGCCGGTGCAGTACGCCGACTACGCCGTGTGGCACCGCCGCTGGGTGGAAGGGCCCGTCCTCGAGGCGCAGGCGGAGTACTGGACCCGGACGCTGGCCGCCGCGCCGGAGCTGCTGGAGCTGCCCACCGACCACCCGCGCCCGGCGAAGCAGGACTTCGCCGGTGCCTCGGTGGACGTGGAGCTCGACGAGGCGCTGACCGCGGCGCTCAGGACGTTGTCGCAGCGGCACGGCACCACGCTGTTCATGACGCTGCTCGCCGGATGGGCCGCCGTGCTTGCCCGGCTCTCGGGCCAGGACGACGTGGTGATCGGCACCCCGAGCGCCAACCGCGGCCGCGCGGAGGTGGAGGAGCTGATCGGCTTCTTCGTCAACACGCTGCCGGTGCGCGTGGACCTCTCGGACGGGCCAGGGGTGGGGGAGCTGCTCCAGCGAGTGAAGACGCGCGCGCTCGAGGCGCAGCGGAACCAGGACATCCCGTTCGAGCAGGTGGTGGAGCGGGTGCGGCCCGCGCGCAGCCTGGCGTACACCCCGCTCTTCCAGGCGATGTTCGCGTGGCAGAACGCGCCGGACGGCACACTCGAGCTGCCGGGGCTGCACTCCGTGGCCGTGCCGGCATCCGCGCAGGAGACCGCGAAGTTCGACCTTACGCTGACCCTCGCCGAGAGCGGGGACCGGATCGTGGGGGATCTGAACTTCGCGACGGCGCTCTTCGACCGGGCGACCGTCGAGCGGCACGTGGGCTACCTGCGCCGCGTGCTGGAAGAGATGGCCGCCGACGACGCGAAGCCGGTCCACCGGCTGGACCTGCTCGATGCGGCCGAGCGGCGCATGGTGGTGGAGGAGTGGAACGCCACGGACGCGGGGTACCCCGCAGGCGCGTGCGTCCACGACCTGTTCCGCGCGCAGGCAGCGCGGACGCCGGAGGCCGTCGCGCTCTCCTGGCGGGGC
>DASSME010000240.1:0-7032 GCA_035689035.1 Longimicrobium sp.
GGCGGTTGCGGCCGCGCGATTTCGCCCGGTACATGGCCACGTCGGCAAAGCGGAGCAGGTGCCCCGGTGGCGCCTCGAGGTCGCTCCCCATCACCACGCCGATGCTGGCGCTGGGGAACACGTCGTGCCCCTCCAGCGACACCGGCTGGTCCAGCACCGCCAGGATGCGGTCCGCCACGCCGGCCGCGTCGTCGGTGCCGGCCACGTCCTCCAGCAGCACCGCGAACTCGTCGCCGCCCAGGCGCGCCACGGTGTCGCCCGGCCGCATGCACCCCTCCAGCCGCCGCGCCACGGCCACCAGCAGCTGGTCGCCCTGGTGGTGGCCCAGCGAGTCGTTCACCAGCTTGAAGCGGTCCAGGTCCAGGAACATCACCGCGAACGGGTGCGTGCCCCGGCTGGTGCGCGCCGCCGCCTTCTCCAGCCGGTCCAGGAAGAGCGAGCGGTTGGGGAGCCCCGTCAGCGCGTCGTAGAAGGCGCTCCGGCGCAGCGCTTCCTCGGCGCGCGCGCGGTCGCTCACGTCGCGCAGCACGAAGACGCGCCCGCCGACCGCGCCCCCGCGCGACAGCGCCGTCATCCGCACGTCATAGCGGCGGTTCCCCTCCGGCGTGTCGGTCTCCACCTCGGCCGACGCGGAGAGGGCGTCGGCGCCGCCCTCGGCCAGCACTCCCCACGGCCCCAGCACCTCGCGCCCGGGGCGGCCCAGGAACGGCGTGCCGTTGACGCGCAGCAGGGTGCGCGCGGCGGGGTTCAGGTCCACCACGCGCCCCGCCTCGTCCAGCACGATCACCCCGTCGTCCATCCGCTCCACCACGGCCTCGCGCGCCACGGGAAGGATGTCGAGGAAGCGGAAGCGGAAGATGGCCCAGGCGAAGGCCGCGCCGCTCAGGGTGAAGAGGAAGGGCATCGGGTTGGCGGGGAAGCGCACCAGCCGCCCGATGTGCAGCACGTTGCCGACCCAGGGCACCAGCGTGCCGAACAGGATCGCGGCCGCCTGCTGCCGGTACAGGTGCGGCGAGCGCATCACCTTCAGCAGCAGCAGCCCCACGGTCAGCGAGTGCAGCACCCAGCTGTAGCCCACGTGCAGCCAGAACCCCCACGCGTTGTCGGTCTGCACCGCGATGCGGGTGCCCCGCTGCACCAGGTCGAAGCGGCTCCAGAACCAGCCGTGCCACTCGTTGGTCAGCACCAGCGCGGCCGTCAGGAGCGGAATGGCGGCGATCAGCGCCACGCCCCGCGGGGTGAGCCAGCGGTCGCGCCCCGTGTAGCGCGCGGTGAAGACGAACCACGCCACCGGGACGGCGATGGCGCCCAGCTGCACCAGGTCGGCGAACAGGTGCTTGGCCCACAGGTCGGTGGTCGCCTGGTAGAGCCCGTAGAAGAGCGACCACCAGCCGCAGCACGCCATCAGCCGCGCGAACGCCCGCGCCGCCGGCACCGAGCGGTGCCGCCACGCGAACGCGCCCAGCGCCGCGTTCAGCAGCGCGCTGGCCATCAGCGGAAGCAGGAAGGGCGTGTGCTGCCAGTGCATCGGGATGGACTGCGGTCCCGGCGGGTGGGGCGCCGAAGCGGTGAGGCGCCGCCCGGGACGGACGGCGCCGGGCGCGGAGCCGCGCCGGAGAGAAAGCTAGCGAGTTACAAACCTTCTGCAAATCGTCCGCGCGCCCGAACCCCCGGACGCGCGGACATTTCGTGCGATCCCTCTCTTCGCGCGTCACGGCGCCCGTTCGTGTGGGGCCATGGCGAGCCGTTCAGCGTCTACGCAATCGCGAACTGGGGCCGTGAGGATGACACCGTCCGAAGGTTCTCGGCAGCATGGTTTTTCATGAAGCTTGCCCGTGCCGGGGCGAGGGGCGCCGCACGGTCGGGGAGCAATTCCAGCTGGGGACGATCGGGAAGCATCAACTCCGGCACCGGAGGTTCCTCGCCACTCTCGAGATAAGAAGAGAGGAATGCGCCGAGTGCATCCCAGAACAGGACCTCCACTTCGTCCGCGGTACGGGCGGCAACGACAAACCCGGGAAGCTCGGCCACATGAAGCGCGATGTACTCCCCATCATCATCATGGTCCGATCGCACCACCGTCCAGGGGAGGCGAAGATAGTCGGACAATTTCATTGGGCGCCTTCTTCGGGCTTTGAAAGTGAGTCGAGCGCCTTCAGGACCTCCCGAGCGTACGCGGGAAGCAGCGTGCCGGAGCCTGAGTCGACCAAACCTACACGCACGCCGGAGGGATGTTTCCAGATGCGGTGGCTGCCACCGCCCTTCTCATCGGTGGTGAAGCCATACGACTGAAGAATACCCGCCAATTCGTGATAACGCCATCCTGTCTGCGACGCACGCAGCGCAGCCAGTCGCTTCGCCGCCTTCGACATCAGTCGTCGATCGCTTGAACCGAGAAAGCGACGCTGGCGAGCGGGGTAGCTTCACCATCCACGAAAACGTTGAATTCGTAGTCGCCGAAGCGCGGGAACTTGACCGCAACGAATTCCGCGACGATCTCTGCGCTCATCGGGACGGTCGGCCCGGTCGGGGTGAGGCGAACGGGCAGAGGCGGCGACTTGCTGATTACTTCATTCCCATCTTCGTCGACGATAACGAGTTGAACCGTATGCTCCGAACCCTCCGACACCCGTGCCAGCAATCGAACGGCGGCAAACATGCGGGGAAACGTAACCGGGACGGATCTGGAGCGAATCTCGTCGAAAATACCAATCAGGGACAGCTTTCCGTCGCGCCCCTCGGTGACGTGCTCCATGAGAAGGGCAAACCCGACCTGCATCCGAACACCTCCGCTTCTTGTCGCCTGATCCTCGTGGCTCGCCCACGTCCATCTCAGAAATCGACATTCACATCACCGTGGGCCCGATCTCCAGCACACCCACCTGATTTCGGAACGGTGCCAACGTACCTGAGGCGAGTCGCTCCCGCGCCGTTCAGAGCGGGCGCTCGTAGACGCGGTACGTCTTGTACACGTAGGCGCCCACCTTCTCCAGCGCCTGCCGCATCGGGCCGTTGTCCTCCAGGATCCACGAGCAGTCGGCGTTGTCGTAGCCGTACTGCGCGCCCATCTGGAACACCTTCAGGTACAGCGCGGCGCCGATCCCCGCGCGCTGGTACCCCGGCTTCATCCCCAGCGTCAGCACCCGCGCCGTGCGGATCTTCCGCTTGTGCCACAGGAACTTGAACACGCCGAAGGGGAAGAGACGCCCGCTGCGGATCGGCTTGATCGCCCGGTTCAGGTCCGGCAGCGCCAGCAGGAACCCGATCGCCTCGCCGTCGTCCTTCTCGGCGATCAGCACCAGGTGCGGGTCCACCACCGGCTTGAACTCGCGCGCCATCGAATCGAACTCGGCGTCGGTCATGGGGATGAACCCCCAGTTCCGCTCCCAGGCCGAGTTGTAGACGCCCATCACGGTGGCGACCTCTTCTTCGAAGCGCTTGAGGTCCACCGAACGGATGCGCCACCCCTCGCGCTTGGCCACCCGGTCGATCCCGTCGATCAGCCGCTTGGGCGGGTCGTTGTGCGGAAGCCAGTACGCCAGCAGGTCCTTGGCCTTCCCGAACCCCGCCGCCTCGACCAGGCGCTGGTAGTACGGAGGGTTGTGCCCCAGCATGAACGCCGGCGGCGTGTCGAACCCGTCGATCAGCACTCCGCCCGAGTACAGCTCGTCGTTGGTCGACAGGTTGAAGGGGCCCTGGATCGAGGCGAGCCCCTTCGCCTTGAGCCACGCGGCGGCGCGGTCCAGCAGCGCGCGCGCCACCCCCTCGTCGTCGATGCACTCGAACAGGCCGAAGAACCCCGTGGTGTCGCCGTGGAACTCGTTGGCGCGGTGGTTGGCGATCGCGGCGACGCGGCCGACGAGCTTCCCCGCGCGCTCCGCGACGAAGAAGGCGACGTCGGCGTGCTGGTAGAAGGGGTGCTTGTCGCGGTTCATCAGCGCATTGAACACCATGCGCAGCGGCGGCACCCAGTTGGGGTCGCCGCCGTTGATCGTCCACGAGAGGTTGATGAAGGGCTTGAGCGACTCGCCCCGGCCGATCTCGCGGATGGAGACCGCCGGGGCGGAAGTCGTGCGCTCAGCGGACGCCGAGCTTGCGGCCGACGCGGGCGAAGGCATCGAGGACCTTGTCGAGCTGGTCGGTGGTGTGGGTGGCCATCACCGAGGTGCGCAGCCGGCACGCGCTCTCGGGTACCGCGGGGGGGAGCACGGGGTTGGTGAACACGCCTCCGTCGAACAGCTCGCGCCAGAACACGAAGGTGTGCTCGATGTCGCCCGTGGTCACGGGGATGATCGGCGTTTCGCTCACCCCCACGTCGAAGCCGAGCTCCGTGAGCCCGCCGCGCAGGTAGTCGGCGTTGCGCCACAGCGTGCGGCGCCGCTCGGGCTCGGCCTCCATCACGTCCAGGCAGGCCAGCACCGTGGCGACCGCCGACGGGGGCATGCTGGCGCTGAAGATCAGCGGCCGGGCGTGGTGCTTGAGGTAGTGGATCACCTCCTCGGGCCCCGCCACCGCGCCGCCGATGCTGGCGAAGCTCTTGGAGAAGGTGGCCATGGTCAGGTCCACCCGGCGCTGCACCCCGAAGTGCTCCGCCGTCCCCCCGCCGTGCTCGCCCAGCACGCCCACCGAGTGCGCGTCGTCGACCAGCACGCGGGCGCCGAACTCGTCGGCCAGGTCCAGCACCGTGGGGAGGTCGACGATGTTCCCCTCCATCGAGAAGACGCCGTCGGTGGAGATCAGGATCCCGTTGGCGTCGGCGTTGCGCTCCAGCGCGCGGCGCAGCGCGGCCATGTCGTTGTGGGCGTAGCGCACCAGCTCGCCGCTGGCCAGCTGCGCGCCGTCCAGCAGTGACGCGTGGTTCAGGCGGTCGTGCACCACCACCGAGCCGCGGGTGACCAGCGCGCTGATCACCCCCAGGTTGGTCTGGTAGCCGGTGCTGAAGACCAGGGCGCTCTCGCTCCCCATCAGCGCGGCCAGGCGCCGCTCCAGCTCCTCGTGCAGGTCCAGCGTGCCGTTCAGGAAGCGGCTGCCGGTGCACCCGCTGCCGTAGCGGTACAGCGCCTCGCGCGCCTTCTCCAGCACGTACGGGTGGTGCGTGAGCCCCAGGTAGTTGTTGGAGCCCACCATGATCAGCCGCTGACCGCGGATCACCACCTCGGTGTCTTCCGAGCTCTCGATCGGCTGGAAGTATGGATACAGGCCGCGGTCGATCATCTCGCGCGCGGCCGTGTAGCGCCCGCACTTCGCGAAGATGTCGGCGGCCTTCCGAGCCGTCTGCTGCTCGACGATCGGCATCAAAGCCATCCCTTATCTCGGTACCACCGGGCCGTTTGCTCCATGCCCGCCTCCAGCGGCGTCGCCGCGGGAAGGAGGGCATCGCTCCCGGTGAGATCACAAACCCACGCCTCGGCCAGCATCTCGTCGGCCTTCTCGCGGCCGAACACGCCGCCGCCCCCCAGCCCCAGCCGGTCCGTAAGCGCCCCCGCGCCACGCAGCACCGAGGCGGGAACCGGCAGGTGGAAGGGGTTCCTCCCCCGCACCGCCCGCCCGATCTGGTCCACCAGCGCCGGATACGGGTGCGCCACCGGCTCGGCCACCGCATAGGTGCCCGCCGGGACCGCCGCGGCGTTCGCCAGCGCCGTCACCAGGTCGTGCACGTACACCAGGTGAACGCGGCGCACGGGGCCGGTGGGCACCGGGGCCAGCGCCATCCGGGCCATGCGGAACACGGGAAGGAAGGCGCGGTCGCCCGGCCCGTACACCGCCGGCGCGCGCAGCACCAGCAGCTCGATCCCTGCGGGCTCCACCTCGCGCGCCGCCGTCTCGCCCTCGAGCTTGCTCCGCCCGTACGCCGTGAGCGGCGCCGGGGTTTCGTCCATCCGCCGCGGCTGTCCGCCGTTCGCGGGCCCGCAGGCCGCGTACGAGCTGAGGTAGACCAGCCGCCGTGGCCGCGTGCCCGCGCGCATCAGCGCCCGGGCCACGTTGCGCGTCCCCTCCGCGTTCGCTCGGCGGAAGGCGGCTTCGTCGGGCGCGGTGGTGAGCGCCGCCAGGTGGAACACCGTGTCGGCGCCGTCGCCGGCGGCCGTGAGGGCGTCCACGTCGTCCAGCGAGCCGGTGTGCAGCTCGGCACCGAGCGCCTCCAGGCGGTCGGTGTTGCTGGACGCGCGCACCAGCGCGCGCACGCGCCAGCCGTCGCCCGCCAGCCGTTCGGCAAGGTGGCCGCCGACGAAGCCAGAGGCGCCCGTGATCAGTGCGGTTCGGCTCATGGACGGCGGAGAAGATGCACGGCGCGCCAGCAAAGCGCAACGAAACGGCAACGCCGCGCCGGGCGCCCGTGCACGCACGAAAAAAAGAGAGAGAGGACCGGGCGCGTCCTGCACCCTGATCCTCTCGCGCGGCCCGCCCGCGGGCGGATACCCGTCACGTACGCTGAAAACGTACGGAAACCTAGCCCCGGAGCGGGTTTGTGTCAACCCGGCGCACGTTTCCGGCTGGGTCGATGGAGCCCTGGTCGGGCGAATCAGCGGCGGCACCGGGGCGGCTGAAGCCGCGGCAACCACGGCCCGAAGTCCGCCTTCGCGGCGCCTTCGCGGACTCCCACGCGAGCATCTTGCAGGGGGGACCACGTCCACCCGCGCGCGAAGTGCTCCCCTCCCCCGCGCAGCGTGGGGAGGGGCGGGGGAGGGGGCTGCCGCGGCCGCGCCGAAGCCGCTTGATCCGCGCTGAACGGATCATCACCGATTCGGTGCGATCTGCTCCACGCAGTCAAACCTTGTTCGCCCGCAGCTCGTCCAGCGCGTAGTGCGTCCCCCGCCACTCGATGCCGCGGTGGATCAGCGCGTACAGCATGGCGTTCCACACCACCACGATGAACAGGATCGCGGCCAGAGGGACGGCTACGCCCAGCCAGGGCCTCACCTTCTGCTCTCGCGCGGCCCCGGCGAACAGGCCCAGGACCAGCGCCACGGCCACGGCGTAGGGCGCCCTCGTCCACCCGTGCGTCGCCAGCACCGCGACGAACGGCCACACGAA
>DASSME010000241.1:0-20694 GCA_035689035.1 Longimicrobium sp.
CGCGGTGGAGCCGGTGGCGCGCGGGGTCGTCGCGGCGCTGCGCTTTCCCGCGGCCGCCGCGAACCACGATGGGGAGTTGATGCTGCACCTGGGCCCCGACCGCTGGTCCGGCTCCGCCCAGCACTGACCGGGGATCGGCGATCCGGATCGCACCGCACGCCGTATGGCCGCGACACTGAATGGAGGACCGCACGGATGATCGCACACTGGATGATCTATTCGCTGCTCGTGGGCGTGCTCCTTTCCGCCTGCGCCGCCGCGCTGGAGACGGCGCTGCGCCCGCTCGGCCTGCCGACCCGCTGGGCCTGGGCGGCCGCGATGGTGTTGACGCTCGCCGTCCCCTTCGCGGTGCGGACCTTCCGGGCGCCGCCGCCGCCACCGACCATCACCCTGCCGGACCAGGCGATACCCGCGGACGCCTCGCCGCTCATCCTCCCGGCATCGCCGGCAACGATGCCGCAAGGCCAGCCGGCGCCCGTGGGCCCTGGTGGGCTGCTGCGCGGCTTCGACGCGGACGAGCTGCAGGGTCCGCTCGCCGAGCTGTGGCTCGCCTCGTCCGCCGCGCTCCTGCTGGCGTTGCTGGTGCTGTCGTCGGCGCTCGGCCGGCGGCGCCGCGGGTGGGTGGCGGAAGAGCTGGACGGCGTGCCGGTGCTGCTCTCGCCGGACGTGGGCCCCGCCGTCGTCGGGCTGCTGGACAGCAGGATCGTGCTGCCGCGCTGGGTGCTCGAGCTGGATGCCGAGTCCCGCGCCACGATGCTGGAGCACGAGCGCGAGCACCTGCGCGCCGGCGATCCGGGCCTGCTGGCGCTGGCGCTGGCCCTGGCGGTGCTCACGCCGTGGAACCCAGCCGTGTGGTGGCAGCTGCGGCGGCTGCGGCTGGCGATGGAGGTGGACTGCGACGCCCGCGTGCTCCGCCGCCGCGACCCGCGCGCCTACGGGTCGGTGCTGCTGGAGGCGGGCCGCCGCGCCGCGCGGGCCCGTCTCTCCACCGCGTTCGCCTGCGCCGGGCCGATGTCCGCGCTGGAACGCCGGATCCGCATCATGACCGCGCCCCGGCAGCGCCACCCGCGCCTCCAGGCCCTCGGCTTCTGCGCGCTGGCCGTGCTGGTGGGCGCGGCGGCGTGGCAGGCGCCCGCTCCCGCGCCGCGCACCGGCTGGTACGTGTCCGCGCGTCCCGACGTGGTGCCGAGGTCCAGGCTGAGCGCGCTGATGCAGCGGTACTACCCGCGCGTGTTGCGCGAGGGGATGCGCGCGGACGAGGCGGCCGTGTTCGTGTTGGACTTCAACGGCGAGCTGCTGAGCCATACCCTGGTGCGCGCCAGGCCGGGGGAGCGCGGTCCCGACGCGGCGGTGCAGCGCGAGCTCCTGCGTTACGGCACCCAGGTGGGCGGGCACTCCTCCCTCTACGGCGTGTTCCCCGAATTCGGGCCGACGTTGTCGACCGTGGAGGTGGCGACGCTGGGCCCCACGCCGGCCGACGCGTGGGCGCAGGAGTCCAGCGCGGCCCGGGCGCAGCGCCGCGCGTACGCCCGCGCCCTGCGCCGCCACTACCCTCCGGCGCTGCGCAGGGCGGGGATCGGCGGGCAGGTGGGGGTGCGGCTCCGCGTGAAGCACGACACGGCCCACTTCGCCGGCGTGGTGCGGGGCGATCCGCGCTTCTTCGCCGCCGCGCGCGCCGTGGCGGACGAGCTGGTCCTCTCCGGCAACGGGGAAACGTACATGGTGATCACCTTCGCGCCCGGGCGCTGAACCTTCTTCGAAACGAGACCGCACGTGGAGATCGCCTTCACCGACCGCGAGCTGGACGTGATGTCCGTGCTGTGGGACCTGGGCAGCGCCAGCGTGGCCGAGGTGCGTGACCGGCTGCCCGACGACCTCGCCTACACCACGGTGCTCACCATCCTCCGCACGCTCGAGGAAAAGGGGTACGCGGGCCACACCGAAGCCGGCAAGGCGTACCGCTACCACCCCCTCGTCGAGCGGCAGGACGCCGGCGCCAGCGTGCTGCGGCGCCTGACCCGCAAGCTCTTCAAGAACTCGCCCGAGCTGCTGCTCACGCACCTCGTATCGGACCGCGGCCTGGGCGACGACGAGCTGCGCCGCATGCAGAAGCTGCTGGAAGAGCGCCTGCGCGAGCGAGGTGAGGAATGAAGCCGCGGGTCGCGGCGTTCGCCGCCCTTGCCGGTGTGGCGCTGGCAGCGTGCGCGGCGCCGGTGCCCGTGAGCCCCGCGCCCGCCGCCGCGCCCGCCGCGACGGCAGGAGCGCCGCCGGCGGCCAAGCTCACCCCGCGCGCGGCGCTGGAGCGGTACTATCCGCAGGTGCTGGCCGCCGGGATGGCCGAGAACGACGTGATCGTGTTCGTGGTCACGCCCAGTGGGCGGGTGGTGAAACACGCGCTGCTCCACACCATCCCCGGCACCGCCGGCACGCAGATCGAGAACCTCTTGCAGCCGTACCTGGACCTGGTCATCAACTTCAACGCGATCCACACGAAGCCGGGCGAGCTCGCCCCCACCCCCGTCTACATCGCCTGGGCCGACCTCGCGGCCGAAGTAGCCGACTCCACCACTCCCTGATCTCTCATCCGCACCCGGTTGCGCCCGATACCGGCTCGTACGATCGACCGTGCGGCCGGGGGGCCCCCGGGGCTCCGTCATCCCGAGCGCGACCACGCCCGCGCCGCCGACACCACGATGGCCGCAGCGTGAAGGATCTGTGATCGGCGGCCCGCCACGGCCGGATTTTTCGCGCCGACTGGACCCAGATCCTTCGGCCTGCAACCGCTCGCTCATGCCGCGACGCCCCGGTCTGCCGACGATGCAGTCTCGTCTGTCGGATTGATCGGCCGGTTTGTCGTTCTGGCCGAAATTGACTGGTCCGCCGCTTGCCTTTTTCCGGGGCAGCCGCGCGGCGAACGGGGCCGCGCAGATACTCGACCTTTTCCCGTGTAGCGGCCCTCCGCGCGGGGGGCCGCCGGACCACCAGCACAGGAGAAACCACCATGGCCATCGCACCGACCTACAACCGTCTCTCCGCCGATCCGTTCGGGCTGCTCGACCAGGTGTTCGGCAACGCCGGCGCCCGCACCAACGCCAACATGATGCGCGCCCCCGAAACCGACGTGGTCGAGACCGAGCGCGAGATCCGCGTGCTGGTGGAGATGCCGGGGCTGAAGCGCGAGAACATCGAGGTGGACGTGGAGAACAACGTCCTGACCATCCGCGGCGAGAAGCGCGAGGAGCGCACCGAGGGGCAGGACGGCCGCTACCACCTGGCCGAGCGCCGCTGGGGCACCTTCGCCCGCTCCTTCGTCCTCCCGCGTGACGTGGACGCCGAGAACATCCAGGCCGGCTTCGAGGACGGCGTGCTCACCGTGCGCATCCCCAAGAGCGAGAAGGCCCGCCGCCGCAAGATCGACATCGGCGGCACCGCGCAGACGCAGGAGCTGAGCTCGTCGAACCCCGGCAGCAGCAACGGCAACGGCGAGCAGCAGAACAACGGCTGATCGCGGCGTCGCGGCTCGACGGCCGACAACGCGAGCGGGGCCGGTGGCACACGCCGCCGGCCCCGTTCGGGTGTTGGGCCGCACCCCGGCGCCGTTGGCGTCAGCAAACACACAGAAGTCTAGGATTGCCGCGTAAAGCACTGCAGATTCAACTATGTACGAGGGAGGAGGCAACGCTCACCTGAATCCCCCCAACGAAAATGACCGACACTGCATTGGCCGAGGCGGCGAAGTCCGATGAGTTGCTCGGGCGGGTCGCCGAGCACTGGATGAACGCCCGAATCGATGCGCCGCTGGCCACCACGGACCGGATCGACCAGAGCGCAAAACAGATGATCGCGCTGGCAGCGGGGCTCCAAGCGTTGCTGGCGGCGGTCGTGAAGATCGCGAAGGTGGATCACCGGATGCTGGAGTTCGCCGTCGTCGCGTTCGCTTTTCTCTTCCTTTCGATCATCTTTTCCGCCGGCACGATTCTCCTGCAGACGGACTACATGCGCACGTCGTCGATACTGGAGCTGCTGGAGGGCCCCCGCGACATCCGGATGCTCACCGCGCTCGGCAATCAGATCCACCAGATGTGCCGCCAGGTGGACCGGGTGCTGCGGCACAAGCGAATCCTGCTCGCCGCCGCCATGATCGCATTCTGCTGCAGCCTTGCGGCAAGTCTGGCGTGCCTGTCCAGCATGCTGTAGGCGTAAGATCCCGCCGGCATGACCGGCTTCGGCCACCTCTCGTCCACCATCTCCACGCGGTGCGGGCCGGCCTGCGCCGCGTGCGGAGTTGCTGCGTCCGGCGGATCGGCGAGAAGGACATCCGGTTCGTCCGCTCGTCCGCCACGGGCGTGCGGGTGCCCGGTTGCCTGCCTCATCCGCCGCCGCTCCCGGTGATCTCCAGGATCGCCTCCAGCGCGGGGTCGCGGTTGGCGAAGTAGTCGGCGGCGGTGAGCACCACGGGGAGGTCGGGGGTGATCCAGGGGCGGGTGTCGCGCGGCGCGGACAGGTTCCAGCTCCCGGCCGAGAGCGCGGCCTGCAGGCCGCTGTACGGCAGCACGGTGCTGCTCTCGTCGCCGCCCGTCTGGACGGGGGCGCCGCCGCTGGGCTCGCCCACGAACACCGCGTTGGTGAGCCGGTCCACGTCGGTGATGAAGTTGGTGGCCGCCGAATACGTGGCCCTGCCGATGATCACGAACAGCCGGTGGTCCTTCCCCGTGTCGAAGGCGATCAGGGTGCGCAGCAGCTCGGGATACATGTACGTGTTCCCCCCCAGGTTCCTGCGCACGTCCACCACCACGTCGCGAGCCGCGCTGTCCGCCAGGAGGCGGCGCAGCCGCACCCCGAACTGGGCGAGCGACTCGCCCGGACCGTTGAACACGGTGTTGGACTGCACGTACACCGTGCCGTCCGGCAGCCGCGTGAGCCAGTTGCCGTCGTCCGGGCGCGACAGGTAGAGCGGGGCCGCGCCGGCCGGCGTGCCGCGCGGCGCCTGCAGGCGCCGCGGAGCATCGAACGGCGCGGGGGCCAGCGTCTGGCTGAACGTCCGCCCCGCCCGGTCCTCCAGCGTCAGGCGGAGCTCCCCGGGGCTGCGCGCCACGCCGAGCGCGTGCATCACCGCGGGGACGGCCAGGTAGCCCGGCCCCACCCACTCGTTGCGTGGGTTGTCGCGCGTGGTCAGCGCCCGCAGGCGCACCATCGCGCTGTCCGCGGGCGTGTCGTCCAGCTTCAGCAGGCGCGAGCCGACCAGCCCGGCGTGAGCGCTGTCCGCGCCGATCACGTACACGCCGTCGGGGAACTGGTACAGCGTGAGCGGAAGCGCGCCGAAGCGGACGCGCGCACCGGGCACGTTCAGGAACAGGTTGTTGTGGCTCTGGCCCAGCATCGCCAGCAGCCGCTGCATCGCCACCGCCACCTGCGCGTCGCCGAGCGTGGGGATGCGCCGCCGGAGCGCACCGGCGGCGGCCACCAGGCTGTCGGGGAGCGGCGCGTGGCTGTAGACAGCGTTCATGCGCCGCACTTCGCCCAGCAGGTAATCCAGGTCCGCCCGCCACCCGGCGTTGCGCTCGTCCGGAGCCGCCGGCCGGATCAGCGCCTGGAAGCGGGGATCGCCTTGCAGCGGGGCGAACGCCGTGTCCCTCGCCAGCGTCGGCAGCCACTCGTAGCGGTACCGCTCCAGCGCCACGTGCAGCCAGGCGAACGCGCTGTCCCGCTCCCCGGCGCGAAGGAACGAGCGCGCGGCATCGACGGCGTTGTAGTGGGGGTACGGCGAGACTCCCCGCGCGTCGGCCTCGGCGAACGCCCGGGCGGCCTCGCGGTGCCTGCCGGCGGCGGCAAGCGCCCGTGCCATGCGGCGCCAGGCCGCGCCGTCCCAGGGATACGCCCGGAGGAGCGCGGGGTACGCGTCCGCGGCGGCGGCGCTCCCCGCGGCCAGCAGGCTGTCGGCCCGCAGCATCCGCCGGTAGTACGCCACCGGCGCCACCTCGCCGACGTGGGAGATGGGCGACGGCTGCGTCTGTGACTGTGCTTGTGCGCTGCCCGCGAAGGCCAGTGCCGCCGCGAGGAAGAGTGCGGGTCGTCGCATCGGAATCAAGGGAGAGAAAGGAGAGACGGCGCGGCCTGCATCGATCCGATGCGGGCGACGCCGAAAACGTTTGGATCCAACGTGGAGATCTCAGGTCCCAGCGATTGCCGAGCGCCGCTGGGGCACCTTCGCCCGCTCGTTCGTCCTCCCGCGTGACGTGGACGCCGAGAACATCCAGGCCGGCTTCGAGGACGGCGTGCTCACCGTGCGCATCCCCAATAGCGAGAAGGCCCGCCGCCGCAAGATCGACATCGGCGGCACCGCGCAGACGCAGGAGCTCGGCTCGTCGAGTGTTGACAACGGCAAGCAGCAGAACGGCTGATCGCGCTCTGCCGAACAGACAGGCGGCAGCAGAACGGGGCCGGTGGCATTCGCCGCCGGCCTTTGTATTACGCGCAACGGAGTCGCCTCACAACGTTTGCCGATTGCCGCCTGCGGCGTTGCACCTTAAGCTAACGTATGCCAGCGTCGTAAATCACTTCTGCTGACTGAGGGCCATGAATGGCAAGCGCGGCTCCAATATGCCTGAATTGGGTGCACTATCCGATGACCATGAGGCGTTTGATCCTCGTCGCCAAATTGAAGAGCTAACGAAAGATATAGGGCAGGTGTTGCACACATACGCGGCGACTCTCCAGATGATCCAGACATCGCTCCACCCTACCGTCACTGCACTGGTTCGGGAAATTGATCAACCGGAACGCGCTCTGGACGGGTCGGCAGAGTCCATACAACTGATCGCGAAAGACTTAGCAGGGTTTTTGAGGTTGGCACTTGGGCAAATCGAGCATCATCCAGAAGATACAGCCTCACATCATGCCATCCAAAGGCTCTCTGACAGCCTCATTTGGCTGGAAGACATCGAGCAAAAGGTCGAAGTTAAAGAATTCCGCGTCCCCATTCTGCGCGATGTCGCGATTCAGATTATCGAGGACATACAATCTGCCGAGACGGGTGGAGTAAGTAATCTGGTTCGGCTTGAAATCAGGAAGCATGCTTCCTATTTGGAAAAGGCGTGTTGCGTTAACGCCCTTCTACGGATACAACATGTGATTCTAAACCTTGACTACCAGATTCGAGCGTTTCGTGAATTCATATTACAGCCTGGTAGAACCGCGGAAAGTCCTCGTCTCGTTTCACTATCGCACATCTTATCAGTTGCCATTGGAGACATCGTTAATTACGCACGAGTGAATCAAGTGTCGATCCGAAAAAAGCTCGCAAAGCCTGATGTACTGATCCGGTGTTATGAACGTGACTTGGCCAGAGCATTCTCGAACGTGCTCCATAATGCAATCAAATATAGTTGGCGCGTGGAACCGCCGAAACAGGTATATGTCGAAATTCACTCGCGTTATGTTGCAGGACAGAGCCATGTTGTGGAAATAGAAATTAGCAATTTCGGGATACCGATCCCTCTCGATGAAATAGAACGCGGCCAAATTTTTAGATTTGGTTTCAGAGGGCGGTTTGCAGGTGATCGGCGCCGAACCGGCACCGGGATCGGGCTTACCGACACCAAACGAGTGGTTGAGAACCATGGCGGGAGTGTAGAAGTACAGAGCCGGCCTGCTGGAAAACGTACGGGAAGTCTCCGCGACCAGCCGCACCTGACTACGGTGACGATTGGCCTCCCTTTCTCCCTTCGAGTTCGTAAGTGATGAATAAGCTTTACCGTGCCCTATGGGTCGAAGACGGAGCGCTGGAAGATCTGCCAGAACTCGTAGGTCCCGTCTACATGTCTGGTCGATATGATTTATCGATTGCGGTAAACGTTACCGACGCTATGAGATTGATCGCGACACGAGAGTTCGATGCGATCGTTGTGGACATCAGATTACCGCCCGGTGAAGATCCCGCTTGGATCAGATTATTTAGTGGAAAAGGAAACAGTAGCGCAGGGGCTCGGCTCGGAATTGCCTTTCTCCAGACGTGCCTCGGCCGTGTGACTAAAGAGGTTTACGTCCCCAAGCACCAGTCGTGGCTCGACGCGTCCCGTGTGGGCGTGATGTCAGTGGAGAGTGAGTCGGAGCTCGCAGAAGTGCTCACGGAGTTGCAGATTCGCCACTTCGTACAAAAGGGAGCTGCCCCCTCTAGATCGGTTTTACTGGATCTGCTGGATGCGATCACGATGAGCAAAAGCGAGTGAAGATGCCGGTGCCATTGACCGAAACATGGAGTAGCGCATTCCTGCAGTCTGCGTTGACTCTGCTCATTTTTGCCCTCGGCATCCCGGCAATAATTCTCCAAATCACCCTTTCGCCAGAGGTACAACGTCTTGCATCGCGGCGAGTATTGGGCGGAGGGAGATGGACTCTTTTTGGAGTGCTTCTGTACGTAGCTGCGGTATTGTCGTATGTGTGGGTTCTACACCCCCCCGATATCTCACCGAAAGGTGTTCGTGAGTGGATCGGGAGTATCGTCCTTACAGTAATTTTGCTGCTTACTGTGGCTCTCTGGTGGGATCTTCTTACTTCGGCTTCCAGGGAGAACGTGCTGGTCAAGCTTCAGAAAAAAGCCGTTGTCAAACGAGCATCGAAGTATCAGGTGAACGATATCGCAGTCGCCGATATCGTTTTCTTGGGGATTCGCGGTCGTCCGGGTACAGAGAAAAAAGCAGTTCTGCTATCACTAGAATACTGTTCAAAAGCTGTGCAAAGCGCAAAACACTATCAACACGGGCAGCTGGATGCTGTCATTATGGGCATTGGAACCATTCTCTCAGCGGCGGACCTTCGTGCGGATGATCAAAACTTTCAAGAAGGAGGCCGGATTCTGAATTCAATTTTGGACCGATGCTCATCGAATACCAGCAGCGACTTTACGGCAGCAGTTCGGACACTCGAACGACTCAGCACGGAAAGCATTCGCTATTGTTCCGATTCCACGGTTTCTCTATATCTCGAAAGTGTCTCTGCCCCCCGTGTTCCTTTACCCTTGGCCGCGCGCGGCTTGCACAATATGGGAATCACTGCATTAGAACTGAAGAAGTTCCACCTCGCTCTTGCCGTGTTGAACCGGCTCGAAAGCATCGCCCGAACCTCCTTGCCCAACCAGGCTCGTGCTCCCGTGCTTTATTTAGTGGCGTTCATCTCGCGTTTTTGGTTCAAAAGCATTGTCGCACGATCTCGGATGAGCCAGTCACTTGCGGCAGTAAGCACGGGCCCAATATCCGATTTCGTTCTTTCCGTATCACATTATTTCACGGAGAGGGGTGACTTCGAAATAGGAGACAGTGTCCTGTCACTGAGTAAGGAACTTCGCGGGCACAACCAAGATACCGATGATATGCAGTCGGAACTCCCGTTGCTCTAGAACTTACATCTTTCCGCCAGCAGCGTGTGGAAATGATGCGTCCCCACCTCCCGCCGCGGTGAGTAGCGCCCGCGGTGGTACAGGCGCGACTTGACGCCCTTCTGCACGGCTTCGACCACTTCCTCGTCTTCCATCTCCACGCGGTGCAAGCCGGCGCCGGCGCCGCGGTCGCGCTTGCTCGCGTCCCACACGTAGCTCAGGAAGCTGACGCGGGTGCGCTCGGGGGCAAGCGGCTGCACCAGGTTCACCGACAGGCCCCACGGGTAGAAGTTCAGCATCAGGTTGGGGAAGAGCCACCAGTAGTACGCCGCGATCAGCTCTCCCGCGTCCGGGTGCCCCTCCGGCAACGTGAACGCCTCGGCTGCGTGCTTCGTGGTACCCAACTGCAGGTTGCACCAGGCGAAGGTCTCCGTGCGGTACGTCGAGTAGTCCAGCGCGTCGCTGAGCGAGGCGTGCACGTAGGGGATGTGGAACTCCTCCAGGTAGTTGTCCACGTACAGCGCCCAGTTCGCCTCGATCAGGTAGTCGCGGCTGGTTGCCGGGTCGAAGACGAACTCGTGCAGCGGCAGGAAGCCCACCCGCTCCATCACCGGCCCGATCCACTCCCCGAAGGTGCACGCCGGGTCGATCGAGGTGAACGAGAGCGGGCCCCACTGCTCCAGCGGCAGCCGCGGCAGGTCGTCGGAGGGCGAGGGGAAGTTCTCCACGCCCTCGAACTCGGGCATGAACGTCATCTTCCCGTCCAGGCCGAAGCGGCGGCCGTGGTAGCGGCAGCGCATCCCCCGCGCGTGCGTCTCGCCCTCGCAGACGACCGTCCCGCGGTGGGTGCAGACGTTCGACAGGCAGCGCGTCACCCCCTCGTCGTCACAGGCGAGCACCAGCGGCTCGTCCAGGCAGCCTTCCAGCAGCGTGAAGGGGAGCAGGTGCCCCGGCGCCTTCACCCGCTCCGCGCCGCGGACCAGCTGCCAGCTGCGCGCGAACACCCGCTCCTTCTGCAGCGCGTACCAGGCCGGGTCGCGGTACACCTCGGCCGGCAGGGTCTGGGCGCGGGCGATGTTCGGGTCGATGGTGAAGGGCTGCGGCATGAGAGGGGACAGGGGACAGGGGACGGCCAGCGGCTCCGTGCGCGAATGTAGGAGCCTGCCCCGCGCCAGCAAAGGCGTTCGGGGTGATGATTCCGCTCCGCGTCCATCGATCGTGGTGGCGAGGGCGCACCGATCTTGCAGCGGGGTGCGGCCCTGTACGAACCCTGTACCAGGCCGATCCCACCGACGCCGGACAGCACCGATGCGCCAGACCACAGCCGTACCCATCCTCCTCGCGTGCGCCGTGGCGGCGTGCGCGCCGAAGGTCAACCCCGATACCCAGGCGGCGCCGAGCGAAGGCGCGTCCGCCGGATCAGCCCAGGCCGCCGCGCAGTCGTGCACGCCGCTGGAGACTCGCGCGCCCAACGGCACCGGCCAGCAGCCGGCGTTCGCGGGGCAGACGCGGATCTGCGGCATCCGTTCCAGCGTGCCGTACAACGTGACGGTGGTGGCGCGCGGGCTGGCCAAGCCGTGGAGCGTGGAGCCGCTCCCGGACGGGCGCTTCCTGGTCACCGAGAAGGGCGGCAACCTGCGCATCGTGAGCGCCAGCGGGCAGATCGGCGCGCCGATCGCCGGCGTGCCGCCGGTGGATGCGCGCGGGCAGGGCGGCCTGCTCGACGTTGCGGTCAGCCCGCGCTTCGCCACGGATCGAACCATCTTCTGGAGCTTCACCGAGCCGCGCGAGGGCGGCAACGGCACCAGCGTGGCCCGCGGCACCCTCTCGGCCGACGGCGCGCGGCTGGAAGATGTGCGCGTGATCCTGCATACGCGGCCCACCTACACCAACAACATGCACTTCGGCTCGCGGCTGGCGTTCGGGCCCGACGGCATGCTGTACGTCACCATGGGCGAGCGGTCGGACAACGTCACCCGTCCGCAGGCGCAGCAGCTGGACAGCCACCTGGGCAAAACGCTGCGCATCGCCCCCGACGGCTCGGCGCCGCGCGACAACCCGTTCGTGGGCCAGGCGGGCGCGCTCCCCGAGATCTGGTCGCTGGGGCACCGCAACATCCAGGCGTCGGCGTTCGACGCGCAGGGCACCTTCTGGACGATCGAGCACGGCACCCGCGGCGGCGACGAGCTGAACCGCATCCAGAAGGGGAAGAACTACGGCTGGCCGGTGCAGGCGTACGGCATCGAGTACCGCGGCGCGCCGATCAGCTCGGCCCTGGGCCCTGCGCAGACGCAGCGCCCGGGGATGGAGCAGCCCGTCTACTACTGGGACCCGGTGATCGCCCCCTCCGGCGCGCAGTTCTACACCGGCACCCTGTTCCCCGCGTGGCGCGGCAGCCTGTTCGTCGGCGGGCTGGCCAGCGCGCGGCTGGTGCGGCTGGTGCTCCAGAACGGCCGCGTGACGGGCGAAGAGCACCTGCTGGCCGACCGCGGCAAGCGCATCCGCGACGTGCGCCAGGGCCCCGACGGCGCCCTGTACGTGGTGACGGACGAAGACAGCGCCGAGCTCTGGCGCATCACGCCGCGGTAGGAGCGAAGGAAAGCCAGGGCGACTGACGTCGCTGCAACGACCACACGAAGTCCGCCTTCGCGGACTACAACCCTCGTCTCGGCCGAGATTTCATCGCTCGGCACTCGCTCCGAGAAAGCCGAAGTAGCCGCGCGCAGCGCTCCCCGGTCCCTCTCCCAGGCAGGTTTTGGGAGAGGGACAGGCGTTCAGGACGCGACGCAGTCGCGCCTGGACGCCAGGGTGAGGGCCCGCGGCGCCCGTGCCGCGTACCGGCGTTGCGGCCGCCCGGAAGCCGCCGACAGCGTGGATCACCCGCTCTTGACTTCCGCCCTATCCGCAACTAGTGTAGTTACAGTTGTCGTCCATCAACCCGATCGAGCGAGATGATCAGCAGCAGGGTGGCGGTCGCGGTGCACGTGCTCGCGTACATGGCGTGGAAGCGGTCCGAGGCGCAGACCTCCGAGCGCATCGCCAGCAGCGTGAACACCAACCCGGTGGTGGTGCGGCGCATCATGGGCGCCCTGCGCAACGCCGGGATGGTGACCGTGCAGCCCGGCGTGGGCGGCGGCGCCACCCTGGCCCGCGACCCGGCCGGCATCTCGCTCCTCGACGTGTACCGCGCGGTGGAAGACGGCGACGAGCTGTTCTCGCTCCACCCGTCCGAGCCGTCGCGCAACTGCAACGTGGGCGGGCACATCCGTGACGTGCTGCGCCCCATCTTCTGCCGCGCGCACCGCGCCATGGAGGGCGTGCTGGCCGAGGTCAGCATCGCCGACGTGGGGCAGCAGGTGATGGAACAGGCACGGTCCGCCGGCGGCTGCTGCGCCGACACGGTGTCGGAGGTGGTGGAGGGGCTGGCGCGGGAACGGGCGCGTGCGTGAGGGGGAGAACGGTGGGCGAATGTTGTCCATCCATCTGTAACCAAAGCAGTTGCAGTGCATCGAAGCGTGCAGGAAGGGCGGGAACGCGGGGACGATGGAGGGCGCGATGGGAAGATTCCTGGTGGGATTGGCGCTGGCGGCGGTGCTGAGCTCGCCGGCCCCGGCGCAGGCGGGGCGGGTGATCGGGCGGGTGACGGACGGGGTGGGGAACGCGGTGTCGGATGCGAAGGTGGCGCTGGTGTCGGCCGACAGCGCCGCGGCGGTGCGCACCGAGACCACGGGCGAGACGGGCGGCTTCGAGTTCGCGCGGGTCACCCCTGGCCAGTACACGCTGCGGGTGGAGCGGGCCGGCTACCGCGTGCGCGAGCTGCGGGTCGACCTGCAACCCGGCGGGCGCGAGACGCTGATCGCCCGGCTGGGCACCGCCCGCCCGCGCGAGCGGCTGGTGACCGAGCGCGGGGAAGAAGTCGCGCGGCCGCCGCGGTGACGCACGGGTGAGGGAGATGGACGAGCGGGAGCCCGCAGTCGGGTCGGCGGGCGGAGGGGTTCGTGTGTCCGTATCCGTAACTGTAACGAATACGGTTTCGATTGTAACGACGAAGAGAACGAGGATGCGATGAGCGGAAGCAACCGCGAGCGGAACCTGTTCACGCCCTTCCAGCTGGGCCCGTACGAGCTGCGCAACCGGCTGGTGATGGCGCCCATGACGCGCAGCCGCGCGGCCGAGGGGAACGTGGTGACCGACCTGACGGTGGAGTACTACCGCCAGCGCTCCACCGCGGGGCTGATCGTCACCGAGGGCACGCAGGTCTCGCCGCAGGGGGTGGGGTACACCAGCACGCCGGGGATCCACAGCGCCGAGCAGGTGGCCGCGTGGCGCAAGGTGACCGACGCGGTGCACGAGCAGGGCGGGCGCATCTTCGCGCAGCTCTGGCACACCGGGCGGGTGTCGCACCCGTCCTTCCACGGCGGCGAGCTTCCCGTTGCCCCCTCGGCCATCGGCTTCCAGGGACAGGTGCTTACGTACGAGGGGCTGCAGCCGTACGTCACCCCGCGCGCGCTGGAGACGGACGAGATCCCGGGCGTGGTGGCCCAGTTCGCCCACGCGGCCGAGCGCGCGTACGAGGCCGGCTTCGACGGCGTGGAGCTGCACGGCGCCAACGGCTACCTGATCGACCAGTTCCTGCGCGACGGCAGCAACCAGCGCACCGACGAGTACGGCGGCAGCATCCCCAACCGGGTGCGCTTCCTGGCCGAAGTCACGGCGGCGGTGGTGGACGTGTGGGGCGGCGACCGCGTGGGCGTGCGCCTTTCGCCGTACGGCACCGCCAACGGGATGAGCGACCGCGACCCGCCGGCCACCTTCGGCTACGCCGCCGGCGCGCTGAACCCGTTCCGCCTGGCGTACCTGCACCTGATCGACGCGGTGGCGGGGCCGATGGCGGTGCCGGGGAAGCGCATCACCCCCACGATGCGCGCCATCTTCCGCGGCCCGCTGATCACCAACGGGGGCTATGACGCCGCCACGGCCAACCAGGTGATCGCCGGCGGGCAGGCCGACCTGGTGAGCTTCGGGGTGCCGTTCCTGGCCAACCCCGACCTGGTGCGCCGCTACCGCGAGGGCGCGCCGCTCAACACACCCGACCGCGCCACCTTCTACGCCGGCGCCGAGAACGGCTACGTGGACTACCCCACGCTCGACGAAGTGGCCGCGAGCTGACCCACGCGCCGCGGCGGATCTCCTTCCGCCGCGGCGCATCGACCCGAATCCGAGGAACGAGGGATGACGATGTTCGCGCTGCTGACCCTGCCCCGCGGGGTGCCCGTGGACCCCGAGACGCGTCCCGCTCCGTCCGCCGCACGCGGCGACGAGCCCGTGGGGATCATCATCCGCCCCGGCCCCGTGGCCGCGCGTCCACGGCTCAGCCTTTCCGCCGCGCTGGCGGCCGCGCGGGCCTGAACGCGAATCTTCGGGGCTCCGTGGCGGGGGATGATCGGCACGAGGTCTCACGGAGGGGCGAAGCACGGAGAAACCGCCGCCTGCTCCGTGGTTCCTCCCTCCGTGAGACCCCGATGCACGTCAGCGCTCCTCGCCGAGGCGCGTGAGCCGGGGACCGGCTAGATTCATTTCCGCCGATCCGGTGTATTCAGCGCGGCAACGGTCCCCACTGACCGAAACGCATCTTCGAGACATTCGAACCGAACAGCACAGGGACCGACCGTTGGCGAAACCCGAAACGAAGGACGCCAAGCCGGCGAAGAAGAAGGCCGCGCGCAGCCCCGAGGCCTGGCGCGAGGCGCGGGCGCTGGTCTGGCGCCACCGCAGGTACCTGGCGGTGGGCCTGCTGCTCACGCTGGTGAGCCGGCTGACCGGGCTGGTGCTTCCCGCCAGCTCCAAGTACCTGCTCGACAACGTGATCGGCCAGCATCGCGGCGACCTGCTCCTGCCGCTGGCCGCCGCCGTGGCCGTGGCCACGCTGGTGCAGGCCGCCGGCTCGTTCGCGCTCAGCCAGGTGATCAGCATCACCGCGCAACGCGCCATCACCGACATGCGCCGCCACGTGATGGAGCACGTCACCCGGCTGCCGGTGCGTTTCTACGACGGCACCCAGACCGGCGTGCTGATCAGCCGCATCATGACCGACGCCGAGGGGATCCGGAACCTGGTGGGCACGGGGCTGGTCCAGCTGGTGGGCGGCACCATCACGGCGCTCTTCGCGGTCGTGGCGCTCCTCTACCTCAACTGGCAGCTCACCCTCTGGATCCTGCTGATCCTGGTGGCGTTCGGCGCGGTCATGGCCTTCATCTTCAACCAGCTGCGCCCGGTGTTCCGCGAGCGCGGCGCCATCACCGCCGAGGTCACCGGCCGTCTGAACGAGACGCTGGGCGGCATCCGCGTGGTGAAGGCGTACGGCACCGAAAAGCGCGAGCAGCGCGTGTTCACCCGCGGCGCGCACCGGCTCTTCCGCAACGTGACCCGGTCGATCACCGGCGTCTCGGCCGTCACCTCCATCGCCACGGCGGTCACGGGGCTGGTGGCCATGGTGATGATCATGGTGGGCGGCCGGGCGATCCTGGACGGGTCGATGACGCAGGGCGACCTGCTCGCCTACCTGGCCTTCACCGCCGTGCTGGCCGCGCCGGTGCTGCAGATCGCCAGCATCAGCACGCAGGTGAGCGAGGCGTTCGCGGGGCTCGACCGCATCCGCGAGATCATGGGCACCGCCACCGAAGACCAGGAAGACGCCACCCGCGAAGCCGTCGGCCACATCCGCGGCGACGTGCGGCTGGAAGACGTCTGGTTCGAGTACGAGCCGGGCCAGCCCGTGCTCAGGGGCGTGAACGTCGACGCACCGGCGGGCACCACCACCGCGCTGGTCGGCAGCAGCGGGTCGGGGAAGAGCACGCTGGTGAGCCTGGTGATGGCGTTCAACCGGCCGATCGCCGGCCGCGTGCTGGTGGACGGGCGAGACCTGAACGACCTGAAGCTGGCCGACTACCGCGCGCAACTGGGCGTGGTGCTGCAGGAGAACTTCCTCTTCGACGGCACCGTGGCCGACAACATCCGCTTCGCCCGCCCCGACGCCACCCGCGCCGAGATCGAGGAGGTGGCGCGCGTCGCCTACGCCGACGACTTCATCCGCGCCTTTCCGCAGGGGTACGACACGGTCGTGGGCGAGCGGGGGATCAAGCTCAGCGGCGGCCAGCGGCAGCGCATCGCCATCGCCCGCGCCATCCTGGCCGACCCGCGCGTGCTGATCCTGGACGAGGCCACCAGCAGCCTGGACAGCGAGAGCGAGGCGATGATCCAGGAGGGTCTGCGCCGGCTGCGGCAGGGGCGCACCAGCTTCGTGATCGCGCACCGCCTCTCCACCATCCGCAGCGCCGACCAGATCCTGGTGCTGGAGAAGGGCGAGGTGGTGGAGCGCGGCACCCACCGCGAGCTGATGGCCCTGGGCGGCCGCTACCGCGAGCTGCACGACCGCCAGTACGCCCTGGAGAGCGACCGCTTCATCAACCCCGGCGAAGACTTCACGCCCGAGCCCGAGGTGGCCGCGCCGCGGGTGAAGGTGTCGGCGGGGTGACGGCAGTGCTGAGTGCTGAGTGCTGAGTGCTGAGTGCTGAGTGCTGAGTGCTGAGTGCTGAGTGCTGAGTGCTGAGTGCTGAGTGCTGAGTGCTGAGTGCGGAAGTTGTGCGTGGGTCGAAGGCGACGCGCACGACCCGGTCGGGGGGGACGGGATGAGGTGGAATGGTCGCGGGTGATTCCGCACGAACGAAGGCCCGGCGGGAAGCATCCCGCCGGGCCTTCGTTTCTCCACTCGCCGGCTCCCAGCCTTACCGGCGTGACGGGAGCAGCTCGTCGCGGAGGCGCTCCATCTGCTCGGGCGGGATCTCGTACATCCGCGCCATGTAGGCCAGCGTCACCCCGTCGTCGGCCAGGTCGCGCAGGCGGTCGGCCGCCAGACGGCGGATGATCGGCTCCGCCGGGTCCGGCTCCACCAGCTCGATCGGCAGCGCGCGGATCGGTCGCGACGCGGGGGCCAGGGGCGGCAGGTCGCGCTGGGTGGCTTCGGCGGTCCTCGGCATCATCTCGCATTCCGTGGTGCTGTCTTCTGGATGATCGAGGTCACAGGACGGCGCATTTCGCGTGCCGGCAAGGGAGTACCAATCGATATTGGCCTGAGACTGCACAATCTCGTCTGTTTGCGCCGCAAGTGCATGTACAGCTTTGCACAAGGTCGTTCAATGGACGCCCATCCGTCGTGCGGGTTTTCGAAAAAGCTGGTGCGGCATCGTGACCTTTCCGGCTGTCTGGAGACGGGGCCTCCGCCAATGCGGCCTCCTCCCCGGCAGCGCCCGCCACACTAGTGTGAAGTGCGGGTGGCGCGTAGCTTTGCGCGTTTCCGAAGAGCCCCTGAAATGGTGATGGACCCGATGGCCGAAACCTGTCCCGCGTGCGGCGCCCCGGCGTCCGGACGTTTTTGTGACAACTGCGGCGTCGCGCTGAGCGCCGCCTGCCGCGAATGCGGCAACCCGCTTCCGCGCGGCGCCAAGTTCTGCAACATGTGCGGGGCTCCGGCCGCCGCGGGTGCCGCGCCCGCCGCCGCGCGCCCCTCGGTGCTCCCGTGGGCCGTGGCCGGGCTGGCGCTGCTGGCGCTGATCGCCGTGGTGCTGATCCCGCGGCTGGGCGGGCGCGGCGAGCAGGCGGCGGCCGTGCAGCCACCCTTCGCCCCCGCGGCCGGCCCCGTGGCCGGCGCACCCGCCGGCAACCCCGCCGCCGTGGACCTGTCGAGCATGACCCCGCGCGAGGCCGCCGACCGCCTGTTCAACCGCGTGATGACGGCGGTCAGCACCGGCGACACGGCGCAGGCGCGGCGGTTCGTGCCCATGGCGGTGATGGCCTACCAGCGCGTCGATTCGCTGGACGCGGACGGGCGCTACCACCTGGCCGCGCTGCAGCTGGTGGCCGGCGACTTCGCCGCGGCGCGCGCGCAGGCCGACACGCTGCTGGCCGGCAGCCCCACGCACCTGTTCGGCCTCTTCAGCGCCGCCGAGGCCGAGCGCAGCCGCGGCAACCAGGCTGCCGCGAAAGCGCTCTTCCAGCGCTTCCTGCAATCCTACGACTCCGAGGTCGCCAAGAAGCTCCCCGAGTACGAGGAGCACAGCCAGGCGCTCCCCGCCATGAAAGCCGAGGCCGAGCGCCACGTCCGCGGCTGACCCGGCCGGGGCTGGTCCCGCAACGAAAGCCGCCCCGGAGAGCGCCGAGCTCTCCGGGGCGGCTTCACGCCGGATGCGTGGGAACCGGCGCGGGTCAGGCGGACACGCGCGCGGCCCCGGCCGGCTCCTCGATCTCCATGCGGAACCGCGTTTCGAGCGCTTCGAGAATCCGCTGCGCCCGTTCGACGGTGATGCCGTAGTACTCGTGCCGCTCGTCGCGCGAGACCTGCGCCTCGGAAACGGAGAGGCGCTCGGCGAGCTCGCGCTGCGTCATCCCCCGCGCGATCCGGATGCCGATCAGCCACCGGCCAATCCCCGTAAGGCTGTGCAGCACGTCGAACTCGCCGCGCTTGATCCGCTCGTAGGCGCGGACCTCTTCCTCCAGCTGCTGGCGGAACGATTCCATCGGCTGCAGCGCCAGCTCCGCCCCCTCGCCGGAGATGCCCTGCTCGCGAAGCTGGCTGCGCTGGGCCTCCATCACCTGGGCGTCGCGCTGGAGGCTCGCGAGGGCGCGCTGGTACTCCTGTTCGGTGCGGATCATGGCTCTCGCGGTGGAAGGCGGATCTTCACGATTCCCTTGGGCTCGCAGGTGCCGCGCCGCTGGCGGAACGCGGACGGAAACTGCAGCTCGTTGCCGAACTGGTCGCAGATCCCGGAGCTTTGGCCCCAGTGCGGGTACAGCTCGACGCGGTACGCGTGCCACATGGGCAGCTGCCTCTTGGTGTAGCCGTGGTATGGCTTTCTCGAGCGCGGGTCCCACGTCCACACCTTGCGCGGATCGAGAAGGTTCAGCGCCCGGGTGAGCGACCCATCGGCCAACGGCCCGACATCGCAGACGAAGTAGCCGTCGATGTCGTTGGGTTTCGGCTTGTCCTCCACGAACGACCCGTCGAGGTACACATCCCGTATCCCCACCGCCCAGAGCTGATCGACCAGGGTCTCCGCCTGCTGGGTGAGATACCAGCGCCACTCCTCGTTCCAATGCGGAACCGGGGTTCGCGGCCCCCGCACCAGCAGCGACTTCCGCAGCTCCTCGAAGCTGACCTCGTACTCACCTGGCGGCAGCAGTCCCCGCTCATCGAAATCAACCGGCAGTACCCCTTGCTTAACATTCATGTTAACATCTTCCTTTCCTCCACACAAGCGCCGCAATCCACGCTTGGCGGATTTGGGTGGTGAGCAGGGACGTGCGGGATTACATCCCCCTCGAGCGTGCCGCCAGCGAGGGATTTCGGTCGTTCAGCCCCGATTTCGCGAGGCTATGGTTTGCTTTCTCCGCGCTTCGGCCGCCTCGGCCCAACTCCATCCGGGCGACCGTCCCGCGTTGTTCCCGCTTTACATCCCGGGACCCAGGTAGACCCGGCCGCCCTTCATCACGAACCGCACGCGGCGCAGCGCGGAAACGTCGCGCGTGGGGTCGCCCTCCACCGCCACCAGGTCGGCCTGCAGGTCGGGGCGGATGCTGCCGGTCCGGTTGTCGATGCGGAAGATCCGGGCGTTCCCCGACGTGGCGGACATCAGCGCCTGGACCGGCGTCATCCCGTACTCCACCATCAGCTCCATCTCGCGCACGTTGTCGCCGTGCGGGAACACGCCCACGTCGCCGCCCATGCAGATCGCCACGCCGGCGTCCAGCGCAGCGCGGAAGCTGCGGCGCTTCTGCGTGACCTGCGGCGGCTCGGGCATCTGCCCCTTCCGCCAGCCGCGGTACTGCTGCACCGCCTCGGTGGCCGCGAGCGTGGGACAGTACCCCACGTTGTGCTCGCGCATCAGCCGGAACACCTCGGGCGTCCCCTCGTCGCCGTGCTCGATGGTGGCCACGCCGGCCAGCACCGCGCGCCGCATCCCCTCGGGGGTCCCCGAGTGGGCGACGACCGGGCGACCCGCGTCGGTGGCCGTCTGCACGATCGCGCGCAGCTCTTCCTCGCTGAAGGTGGGGCGCGACGGCTCGCCGCTCTGCCAGCGGTAGTCGGCGTACACCTTCACCCAGTCGGCGCCGTGGCCGATCTGGTCGCGGGTCACGCGGATCGCCTCGGGCACCCCGCTCACCTCCTCGGCGCCCTGCGGCAGCCGCCACTCGGGCGCCCAGCGCGGGCCGTACGCGCCGCTCGCCACGATGGCGCGCGTCACCACGATCAGGCGCGGGCCGGGGAT
>DASSME010000242.1:0-6508 GCA_035689035.1 Longimicrobium sp.
AGGCGGATTTTGAGCGCGTCGTGTTCTACCCTGTCATCTTTGATGCCCGTGCTATGCATGCAGTTATCTCAACGGTGGAAACTGCCAAAGGATTACTGGTTGTACCGGTTCCGATCGATGAGAGAAGCAGTGCTCGATATACTTCAACATCATCAATTCGTACAGATGCGTATCGATCGTTCCTTGCATCTATTCTTGGTGGAGCGCTAAGAGGCTTATCTTCTGGTCTGATGAATGAAGATGTCTCTATTGCAAGACTTGTACAAGCTTATGAAATCGATGAATGCCTATTGTACAGTAGCAGCTCGAGGGCTTTTGCCGAATTTGGCATTGCACTAGAATCTATCAATCTACGGGAGAAGTATCTTGTTAGCTCTGAAATCCGCGATGATTGTGATTTAAAGAAAGTTACACTCGCGCACCGCAGTGGGAAATCTGGTGAAAGAGGTCCATCCATCCGTTTGATTCGCGCAAAAGCGTCTTTTCCTTTAGTGGAGCTATGCGTCAGGAAACGCGAAGATTCTCCCGAAAAAAGTGAGTTGGCGAACGCTTGGGAGTCCGTGAGGGGTGGGATCGCAGTCATACTGGGGTAACGTCGCGATTCACGTGGGTAGCGAATCTTGGGTCGTTCTCATGAATGCCAGTCTATATACATGTTGAACCCAGCTTCTACGTAGATCCTGCCTTGGCTCGGCTTCTGCATCGGAGCGAACCGGCGTGAACGGCACGTTGCCAACCAGCCTCCGGAGCCCATGTCCAGAGCAGTCCAGCCGCACGCGCGCAGCCCGCTCACCACGGGGTGCGCATGAAGATCGTGGTGTTCGGCCTCACCATCAGCTCCAGCTGGGGGAACGGGCACGCGACCCTCTGGCGGGGGCTGGCGCGGGCGCCGATCTGCCGCGGGCACCGTGTGATGTTACGAGCCGAGGTATCTTGATGCGACTCCGCCCATTTAGTCGAGCAGGCCGGTTGGCGCCGTTTTGACGGCGGTTCCCGAGAATTCATTCGCCCCCCGACCAAGAACCCACGAAGATTAGTCTACGCCCTCCACTAGCCATCTCTGTTGCCAGTTAAGCGCATATTTCTGCACCCCGCTAAGCTTTTCATCCTGAGAAGGCTTGTGTAGCTCCGATTGCGACTTTATTCTAGTGTACCAAATCCGCCAATTACTTACGGTGGTTCGATCCTCCAACATTGGCTGCGTCAATTGGCCGCTGGGATGGCGAACAACCTATCCTCCTCCCGCACCGCGTGCGCTGCTCCGGAGCGCGGGCTGGAATGTGATCCTTCCCGGAGCACAGCGAGATCCTGGCATGCGCAGCAAACTCCTCGTTTCAGCCCTGTCCTTCTCCCTTGCGCTCGCGGCTTGCTCTGAGACGCCGAGCGCGCCTGAAGTTGCAGCCCGGCAGACTCAGTCGGGACCCGTGGTCACCCGCGTCGTAAAGCCGATTCCGGAGCAGTCCATCATGGATGCGTTATCCGTGTCTATTTACGGCGACTCCGAGGTTAGTACGGGTTACAACACGTGGAATGCGTCAGCCTCCGGAGGGACCGGGACGTATTCCTACCAGTGGCAGTTCCGCCCGGCGGACGAGGTGCATCTCCAGAATGCCAACCCCTGGTACAACGTGGGTACCAACAGCAGCTCGTACGAAGCGTACGTAGTCGCCGAAGCGAACTCCTTCGAACTGCGTGTGATCGTCACTTCTGGAGGCCAGAGCGTCACGTCTGATTCGTTTTGGGTATACCACGAACGCGCCTGCCAGTCGTGGTGCTGAGAGCCCGTCATACAGCCGCCTGATTAACGACTTTGAAGGGGCGGACCCGCGCTTACGCGAGCCCGCCTCTTCCGAGGTGCGCGAGATCATCAAGGTAGATCCTCGCATCAGCTTCTACGTAGATCCTGCCTTGGCTCGGCTTCTGCATCCGAGCCGCCCGGAGTGAACGGCAGTCGCCAACCAGCCTCCGGAACCCATGTCCAGAGCAGTCCCGCCGCAGGCGCGTACCCTTCGCTTCCGCGGGTGCGCATGAAGATCGTGGTGTTCGGCCTCACCATCAGCTCCAGCTGGGGGAACGGGCACGCGACGCTCTGGCGCGGGCTGGCGCGGGCGCTCATCCGCCGCGGGCACCGCTTCGTCTTCTTCGAGAAAGACGTTCCGTATTACGCCGGCACCCGGGACCTGTGGGAGATCCCCGGCGGCGAGCTGGTGCTGTATTCCAGCTGGGATGAGGTTCTTCCCTACGCGAAGAGCCACCTGGCCGACGCCGACGTGGCGATGGTCACCAGCTACTGCCCGGACGCCGTCGCTGCCACGCGCCTGGCGCTCGACTCGCCCGCGCAGCTCCGCACCTTCTACGACCTGGACACGCCCGTCACCCTCGACGGGCTCCGCGCCGGCAGCGACATCGCCTACCTCCCGCCCGAGGGCCTGGGCGGCTTCGACCTGGTGCTCTCCTTCACCGGCGGGCCCGCGCTGGCCGAGCTGCGCGCCCGGCTGGGCGCCCGCCACACGGCGCCGCTCTACGGCCACGTCGATCCGGACGTGCATCGCCCCGTGCCGCCGCTGGAGGGCGAGTTCGCCGACGTCAGCTACCTGGGCACCTACGCGGCCGACCGGCAGGCGGCGCTCGAGGCGCTGTTCATCGAGCCGGCGCGGCGGATGCCGGAGCGGCGCTTCCTGATCGCCGGCGCGCAGTATCCGCACGACTTCCCGTGGACGGACAACGTCTTCTTCCGCCGCCACCTCCCGCCGCCCGAGCACCCGGCGTTCTTCTGCTCCAGCGCGCTCACCGTCAACGTCACGCGCCGGGCGATGGCACAGATGGGCTGGTGCCCCAGCGGCCGGCTCTTCGAAGCAGCGGCGTGCGGCGTCCCCATCCTCACCGACACCTGGGACGGGCTGGACGCCTTCTTCACCCCCGCCAGTGAAATCCTGACCGCGGTCAGTTCCGAGGACGCAATCGAAGCCATCTCGTTGCCGCGCGAAGAGTTGGCGCGCATCGCCGCCGCGGCGCGCGAGCGGGTGCTCGACGAGCACACGTCCGACGTGCGCGCGGGCCAGCTCGAAGACCTGCTCCATGCCGCGGCACGCGGTGAGCCGTGGTCTTCGCCAGACGACGAGGCCGGCGCGGAAACCCTGGCGATGGAGGCGGGGGCATGACGTGGGGGATCGTGCCGGCGGCGGGGCAGGGGACGCGCATCCAGCCGCTGGCGTTCAGCAAGGAGCTTCTCCCCGTGGGCAGCCGCGAAGACGAGGACGGCGTCGAGCGGCCGCGCGCCGTGAGCGAGTACCTGGTGGAGCGCATGATCCGCGGCGGCGCGGACCACATCTGCTTCGTGATCTCGCCGGGGAAGAGCGACATCCTGGGCTACTACGGCGGCGAGATCGGCGGCGCCAGCGTCTGCTACGTCGTGCAGCCCAGGCCGAGCGGCCTCTGCGACTCCGTCTTTCGCGCGCTCCCCTTCGTCAACCTGGACGACGATGTGCTGGTGGGGCTGCCGGACACCCTCTGGTTCCCGGAAGACGGCTTCGCGGCGCTGCCGGACGGCGAGTTCTCGTTCCTCCTCTTCCCCGTCGACCGCCCCGAGTTCTTCGACGCGGTGGTGCACGACGATGAGGGGAACGTCAGCCACATCCAGGTGAAGCAGCCGGGCGCGGCCACGCACTGGGTGTGGGGCGCCTTCAAGCTCCCCGCGCGCACCCTGGCCCAGCTGCACGACCTGTGGCAGGCACGCGGCCGCCGCGACGAGTACATCGGCACGCTGGTGAACGCGTGGCTGGAGCAGGGCGGCCGCGCGCGCGGCATCCGCGCCGGCGAGGCGTACGTGGACGTGGGGACGCTGCACGGCTACCGCGAGGCGATCCACGTCCTCGAAGAGCGCCCGCCGCATCACCAGGGCGACGGGTTCACGGTGGCGCCGCAGTCCTGGCGCCCCGCCGGAGTCTAGGACGATGCATCGTGGGGGATTCGGCTGTGCCCGCTGCTGGCCCGTGGACGCGGACGCCGCGTGGGAAGCCCGGCAGTCCCTCCGCCGCGACACCGAGCTGGTGGACGAGCCGCACTTCCACACGATGCTCCTGGTGTGCGGCGCATGCGGCCAGCGGTACCTCTCGGTGTTGATCGAGACGGTGGACTGGGCGAACGGCGACGACCCGCAGCACTGGAGCCTCCTCCCGCTCACGGCGCACGAAGCCGCGGAGCTGCGCGGCGGCCTCTCCGGTCCCGGCCTCGCCGCGCTGGGGCGCGACCGACGCTCACTCCGGCGCGATCATCCGGCCGTCGGCGCGGCGCGGGCGTTCTGGTCCACGGGCGTGGCCACCGACCCGCACGACTGACTGCGTTTTCGGTGATCGACTGTGCATGCGAGCCGAAGCCGAGTTCGTCGTCCTGAGCGCGACCACACCTCCGCTGAGGCTTGCCACGATGGCCGCAGCGCGAAGGATCTATGACGTCGGATGCGCTATCCTCGGCTATGTTGCGCCGACCGGCGATGGATCCTTCGGCCTGCGACCCATCACTCATGCCGCGATGCTACCGTGGTCCGCCTCAGGATGACGGGGGTGTGATTGTGGGTGCGGAATGCACGGTCATTGCTGTAACGGCACGGATGCCGCGGCCGCAGCCTCGCGCCGTTTGCGAGGCTTCCTGTGGTTGTAGCTGCGGCTTCAGCCGCCGGTGCGAAGCCCGCCCGTCGCGAAGGTCAGCCCGACCGGTGGGAAGCCGAGGCCCCGACAGATTCGATTCAACCGACCTGGAGACCGAACACGATGAGCGTGACCGCCGACGCGGAGACCTGGACACCCGAGGTGCTGGAGCAGCGCGTGCGCGACCTGGGCCCCTGGTTCCACAACCTGGACCTGAAGGGGGTGAAGACCGCGCCGGATCACTTCCTGGGCGACTACCCCAGCTTCAAGTTCGCCAACTTCGCGCACGTCATCCCGCGGGACCTGACGGGGAAGTCGGTGCTCGACATCGGCTGCAACGCCGGCTTCTACAGCATGGAGATGAAGCGCCGCGGCGCATCGCGCGTGCTCGGCCTGGACAGCGAGGACCTGTACCTGAACCAGGCGCGCTTCGCCGCCGAGGTGAACGGGCTCGACATCGAGTACCGCAAGCTCAGCGTCTACGACGTGGCGCAGCTGGGCGAGAAGTTCGACTTCGTCATCTTCATGGGCGTGCTCTACCACCTGCGCCACCCGCTCCTCGCGCTCGACCTGCTGCGCGAGCACGTGGTCGGCGACCTGCTGCTCTTCCAGAGCATGCAGCGCGGCTCCGAAGATTCCATCGACGTGGGCGCCAACCACGAGTTCTGGGAGACCGAGCTCTTCGATTTGCCGGCGTACCCCAAGCTGCACTTCATCGAGCACCGCTACGCCGACGACCCGACCAACTGGTGGGTCCCCAACGCCGCCTGCGCCGAGGCGATGCTGCGCAGCAGCGGCTTCGAGATCGTGGCGCACCCCGAGCAGGAGGTCTACCTCTGCCGCGCCGCCGCCGTCCCCGACGAGCTGCAGCGCGCCGTCTACCCCGCGCGACCGGGAGACGGCCGGTGATCGAGGCGGTGATGCTCTGGAACGAGCCGAACAACCTATCCCACTGGGACTTCGGTCTCGACCAGGGGTGGCGGATCTATGCCGAGATGGTGAAGCGGGCCGGCGCCGCCGTGCACGCCGAGAACCCGTCGCTCACCCGCGTGCTGGGCGGGATGAGCCCGATCGACCCCGGCTTCATCCGCAACCTGGAGGGCCAGGGGGCGCTGGATGAGGTCGATGTCGTCGCCGTCCACGGCTTTCCGCTCGACTGGAACCTGTGGAGCGTGGACGACTGGCCGAAGAAGCTCGCCTGCGTCCGCGAGGCGACCGATCTCCCCGTGTGGGTAACCGAAGTCGGCGTCAGCACCTACGCCAACGAAGACGTGCAGCAGCTCGGCCTGCGGCAGACGGCCGAGCTGCTGCGCGGCCAGGCCGAGCGCGTCCACTGGTACTCGCTCTTCGACCTGCCGCGCGCCTGGGGCGCCACCACGCGCCACAAGGAGCGCGAGGGGAGCAGCTACTTCCGCCACTTCCACATGGGCCTGGTCCGCCCGGACGGCACGCCCAAGAAGGCGGCGGAGACCTTCGCCCAGTACGCGCCCGAGTTGGGCCTCTGCCAGTGGTTCCACTACCAGGATCCGCGCCTGGACGACGCCGTGCGCTGGTTCCGCGAGCTGGGCGTGAAGAAGGTGCGCACCGGCCTGGCCTGGAGCGACGACCACGACCGCGACGCCCAGGCCTGGTTCGACCGGCAGATGCAGGCGCTGGACGAGTTCGACGTGACCGTCACCTTCTGCTTCACCCCCGAGTGCCGCGGCATCGCCCCGCACCACACCAGCCCCCCCCAGCAGGTGGACGAGTTCGCCGACTTCTGCGCGCGGATGGTGCGGCGGTACGGCAGGGGATAGGGGATAGGGGACAGGGGACAGGGGACAGGGGACAGGGGACAGGGGACAGGGGCCAGGGGACCGGGG
>DASSME010000243.1:0-3978 GCA_035689035.1 Longimicrobium sp.
CACTCAGCACTCAGCACTCAGCACTCCTCAACCTCCCCTACACCGCTCCCGCCCGCATCAGGTCGTGCAGGTGCACCATCCCGATCACGCGGCGCTCCTCGTCCAGCACCGGCAGCGCCATCACCCCGTGCCGCTCCATCACGCCGACGGCGGCGGCGGCCAGCTGTTCGGGCTCGGCCGTAAGTGGTTGCCGCGTCATCACATCGGATACGTTTACCGAAAAGAAACGTTCCTCGCGCTCCATCAGCCGGGTCAGGTCGCCGCTGGTGAGCACGCCCAGCAGGTGTCCGTGCGCGTCCACCACGGCGACGGTGCCCCGCCGCTCGGCGAGCAGCACCACGGCCTCGCGCATGGTGGCGTCTTCTTCCAGCAGCGGCAGGTCGCGCGTGACCATCACGTCCGCCACGCGCAGCAGGAGCCGGCGGCCCAGCGCGCCGCCCGGGTGCAGCCGCGCGAAGTCGTCGCGCCCGAAGCCGCGGCGCAGGAGGAGCGCGACGGCGAGCGCGTCACCCATCGCCAGCGCGGCGGTGGTGCTGGAGGTGGGCGCCAGGTCGTGCGGGCACGCCTCTTCGGCCACCGAGCAGTCCAGCACGAACTCGCTCTGCCGTGCCAGCGATGACGCCATGCGGCCGGTCATCGCGACGAGACGGACCCCCATCCGCCCCAGGTACTCCACCAGCCCGCGCAGCTCCTCGCTCTCGCCGCTCTTGCTGAGCAGCACCGCCACGTCGCCCCCGCCCACGATCCCCAGGTCGCCGTGCAGCGCCTCCACGGGGTGGAGGAAGGTGGCCGGCGTGCCGGTCGACGTCATGGTCGCGGCGATCTTGCGGGCGATGATCCCGCTCTTCCCCACGCCGCTCACGATCACGCGCCCGCTGGCGTGGAGGATCGCCTCCACCGCGCCGGCGAAGTCGTCGCCGATGCGCTCCTCCAGCGCGGCCACGGCCTCGGCTTCCTGGCGGACCACGCGGCGGGCGCGCTCCAGCGTCTCGGCCAGCGACAGCGCGGGCTCGGCGGGCGCCAGGACGGTGTCGGTCATTGCCCCGCGCTCCGCTCCGCGCCGGCCTCGCGCTCGGTCACGTACGCCTCCACCCGTTCGGACCACTCCCCCCGCGCGGTGAGCAGCGCCTCGGCGAACTCGCGCACCGCGCCGCGGCCGCCGTGCTTCTCCGCCGCCCACACCGCTGTGGCGCGCGCGTCCGGCGTGGCGTTGCCGACCACGGCGGGAAGGCCCACGCGGCGCAGGATCGGCAGGTCCGGCAGGTCGTCGCCCAGGAACGCGGCCTCGTCCCACCCGATCCCCAGCCGCTCCAGCAGCTCGGTCACGATCTTGAGCTTGGCGGCGGTGCGGTCCTGGTACACGTCGTCGATCTCCAGCTCCCTGGCCCGGAGCGCCACGGCGTGGCTCTCGCGCCCGGTGACGATCGACACCTGGATCCCGGCCTCCTTGATCAGCCGGATCCCCAGCCCGTCCTGGATGTCGAAGCGCTTCAGCTCCACCGGCTCGCCGCTCTGGGTGGCGCCCAGGTAGACGCCGCCGTCGGTCATCACGCCGTCCACGTCCAGCACCACCAGCTTCACGCGGCGGGCGAGCTCGGCGGCGATCGGCTCAGCCACGCGCACCCGCCTCCCAGCCGAACGGCCGCACCGCCGCGCGGATCTCCAGCACCTGCTCCAGCAGCGGCCGCAGCCGGTCCAGCGGGAGCATGTTCGTCGTATCCGACAGCCCTTTCGCCGGATCGGGGTGCGTCTCCAGGAAGAGCGCGTCCGCTCCCGCCGCCACCGCCGCGCGCACCAGCGCCGGGATGTGCCCCGGCTCGCCGCCGCTCACGCCCTGCCCTTCGCCCGGGCGCTGCACGCTGTGCGTCCCGTCGAAGATCGCCGGCGCCTCGCACGCCTCGCGCATCAGCGCGAACGAGCGCATGTCGACCACCAGGTTCCCGTAGCCGAAGAACGTCCCCCGCTCGGTCACCGCCACGCCGGGCGCGCCGGCGCCGCGGACCTTGGCGGCGGCGCCCTTCATCTCGGCGGGGCCCATCCACTGCCCCTTCTTCACGTTCACCGGCTTCCCCGTGGCCCCCGCGGCGAGCAGCAGGTCCGTCTGCCGGCAGAGGAAGGCGGGGATCTGCAGCACGTCCACCACCTCGGCCACCGGCTGGCACTGATCCGGGAGATGCACGTCCGTCAGCAGCGGCAATCCCGTGGCCGCGCGGACGCGCTCCAGCTTGCGCAGCCCGTCGTCCACGCCCGGGCCACGGGGGGAGCCGGGGGACGAGCGGTTGGCCTTGTCGAAGCTGGCCTTGAAGACGATCGGCACCCCCAGGTCGTCGCCGAGGCGCGCCAGCGCCTCGGCCACGGTCAGGTTCAGCGCGTCGCTCTCCAGCACGCACGGCCCCGCGATCACCCAGAACGGCGCGCCGATGCGAAAGAGCTTCGCCACGTCGGGCCCGCTCCTGACCACCGGCCCGCCGCGCAACGGCACGACGATCTCGCCCTCGGGGAGCAGCGCCTCCAGGTCCATCCCCGCTACCACCTCGGCGGCGTGCACGCGGCCGTCGCTCCGCTCCCCCATCAGTCCCCCGCCAGCGCCGCCACGCGCGGCTGTCCGGCCGGCGTGTCCGCCGCCTGCGCGGCCTCGGCCGATGACGCCGGCGCCGCCGGGCCGCGCCGCTTGGCCGCGGCGCCCACGAACGAGGCGAAGAGCGGGTGCGGCTGGTCGGGCCGGCTCTTGAGCTCGGGGTGCGCCTGCGTGGCCACGAACCAGGGGTGGCTGGAGATCTCGATCATCTCCACCAGGTTCCCGTCGGGGCTCACCCCGCTGATGCGCAGCCCCGCGTCTTCCAGCTGCTCGCGGTAGCTGTTGTTCACCTCGTAACGGTGCCGGTGCCGCTCGCTGATCTCCTGCGCTCCGTAGATCTCGGAGGCGAGCGAGCTCGGCAGCAGCCGCGCGGTGTAGGCGCCCAGCCGCTGCGTGCCGCCCAGGTCGGTGATCTCGCGCTGGCTGTTCATCAGGCAGATCACCGGGTCGGCGGTCTGCGCGTCCCACTCGGCGCTGTGCGCGCCCTCGATCCCGCAGACCGAACGGCTGAACTCGATCACCGCCGTCTGCAGCCCCAGGCAGATCCCGAAGAAGGGGAGCCCGTTCTCGCGCGCCCAGCGGATCGCCGAGAGCATCCCCTCCACGCCGCGGACGCCGAAGCCGCCGGGGATCAGCAGGCCGTGGTAGCCGGCCAGCTTTTCGGCGCTCTGGCCGTTCTCGAAGTCTTCCGAGCTCAGCCAGTCGATCCTGACCTTCACGTCGTTGGCGATCCCGCCGTGGATCAGCGCCTCCTGCACGCTCTTGTAGCTGTCCACCAGCGCCACGTACTTGCCGACCACGGCGATGCGCACCTCGCCCTTGCGCGGGTTCTTCACCCGCTCCACGAGCTGCTTCCACTCCGTGAGCGCCGGCTTCTCGGTGTGCAGGCCCAGCTTGGAGGTGACCAGCTCGTCCAGCCGCTGCCGCGCGTAGTCCAGCGGCACCTCGTAGATGGTGCTGGCGTCGCGCGCCTCGATCACGGCGTTCACGTCCACGTTGCAGAAGAGCGCGATCTTGCGCTTCATCTCGGGGCTGATGGCGTGCTCGGCGCGGCAGATCAGCACGTCGGGCTGGATCCCGATCTCCATCAGCTCGCGCACCGAGTGCTGGGTGGGCTTGGTCTTCAGCTCGCCCGCGGCCGCGATGTAGGGGATCAGCGTGAGGTGGATGAAGAGCGTGTGCTCGCGCCCCACCTCCTGCCGGTACTGGCGGATCGCCTCGAGGAACGGCAGGCTCTCGATGTCGCCCACGGTGCCGCCGATCTCGGTGATCACCACGTCGTGGTTGGGCGCCAGCCGGCGGATGGCGCCCTTGATGGCGTCGGTGATGTGCGGGATCACCTGCACCGTGGCGCCCAGGTACTCGCCGCGCCGCTCGCGGGTGATCACGTCCTGGTAGAT
>DASSME010000244.1:0-11967 GCA_035689035.1 Longimicrobium sp.
ATCCGCCACAAGGCGAAGGACCACGGCATCCAGGTCGCCGAGCCGCAGATCGACGTCGGCGCGCTGCACAAGCGCAAGGACGGCGTGGTGAAGGGGCTCACCGACGGCGTGGCTTACCTGTTCAAGAAGAACAAGATCGAGTGGATCAGGGGCTTCGGCCGGCTCACGTCGCCCGAGACGATCGAGGTGACGGCGGAAGGCGGCGAGACCACCACGGTCCGCGCGAAGAACATCGTGCTGGCGCCGGGCTCGGTGCCGGTGGAGCTGCCGTTCCTCAAGTTCGACCACGAGCGCATCATCGACTCCACCGGCGCGCTCTCGATTCCCGAGGTGCCGGGGCACCTGGTGGTCGTCGGTGGCGGGGTGATCGGGCTGGAGCTGGGGAGCGTGTGGCTGCGGCTGGGCGCGAAGGTGACCGTGCTCGAGGCGATGCCGTCGATCCTCCCCGGGATGGACGGCGAGGTGGTGAAGGCCGCCGACCGCATCCTGCGCAAGCAGGGCTTCGACATCCGCACCGGGCAGCGCGTGGCCGGGGCCGAGCGGAAGGGCGACAAGGTGATCGTCTCGATCGAGGGGCAGGAGCCGATCGAGGCCGACTACCTGCTCGTATCCGTCGGCCGGCGCGCGTACACCGAGGGGATGGGCTTCGAGGAGCAGGGGATCCGGCTGGAGCGCGGGATGATCCAGGTGGACGGGCGCTACCACACCGGCGTGGGGAACGTCTACGCGATCGGCGATGCCATCGGCGGGCGGATGCTGGCGCACAAGGCCGAGGAAGAGGGCGTGGCCGCGGTGGAGTTCGCCGCGGGCAAGCACGGCCACGTGAACTACGATGCCGTGGCCAACGTGGTCTACACCTGGCCCGAGATCGCCAGCGTGGGGAGCACCGAGGAGGAGCTGAAGGCCGCCGGCACCGAGTACAAGGTGGGCAAGTTCCCCTTCACCGCCAACGGCCGCGCCAAGGCGATGGCCGAGCAGGACGGCTTCGTGAAGGTGCTGGCCGACCCGACGTCGGACCGCGTGCTGGGGCTCCACATCCTCGGCCCGCGCGCGTCGGACATGATCGCCGAGGGCGCGCTGGCGGTGGAGTTCCAGGGCAGCGCCGAGGACATCGGCCGCAGCGTGCACGCGCACCCCACGCTCCCCGAGGCGGTGAAGGAAGCGGCGCTGGCGGTGCTCGGGCGCGCCATCCACATCTGACTACCGCCGGATCGACGCGCCGCGCCCTTGTCGGCCGGGGCGGAGCGGTGATAGCGTTGCGGTGGCGGCGACTTCAACGTAAACGAGATTCCAGGCGGACGATGAGCACCTTGCAACTGGTGGAACAGGACGTGGCCCTGCTGGCCGACGTGATCCGCTCGTACCTGAACGACCTGCACGACGAGATCACCCACACCGACGATTACGACCTGCGCCAGGCGCTGCACGACAAGCAGCACCGCCTGCAGGCGATCCTGGAGCAGCTCGGCGGAACGACTTCCTGAGCGTCGTCCGCAGCGAAGACACGAACGCCGCGCCTCCAGACCTTGGGGGCGCGGCGTTTTGCCGTGCGGGCGCTTCCGTTTAGATTCGGTGCAGCCGCGGCTGGGGCGGGCGAATGAATTGAATTCGCTGCAGCAACCACAGGAAGGCCGCCTTCGCAGACTACCGGCATCGTGGCGTCGGCAACACTGGTGCACGGGGCACGATCCGGCCGCGTTTTGGCTCCAGATCCTCCAATCGGCGCGTTCCGTGGACAAGGTCGACAACCGCACCGGCATCTTCCACACGATCAACGGCGAAACGCGGGAGATCGTGGTGGAGCTCCCGGACCGGAGACTGCTGGCGGCGTACGGCCACTGGCCGGCGGACAGGCGTCTGCGGGCTGCCGCGGATGAGACCCGGGCGATGCTGATGGCCGTGGCGGCGCAGCTCCAGGCTCTTCACCCGGACTGGTCGCGCGAGCAGGTGGAACGCGAGGTGGCGCGGAGGCAGCTTGAAGGTAGCCTTTGACCTGCTGGAGATCGTCGCCCGTGCGTGTGAGGACCTCGGGATTCCTTACGCGATCGGCGGCTCGATGGCATCGATGACCTACGGAGAGCTCCGCACCACGCGCGACGTGGACGTGGTGGTGAGCCTGCGCGGCGTGGACGTTCCCCGGCTGCTCGCGCGCTTTCCGCTCTCCGAGTTCTATCACGACCAACGGGCCGCACTCGAAGCGGTGCGGACCGGCGGTGAGTTCAACATCATCGACAACGAACGCGGGTTGAAGATCGACGTTTTCGTGGCCGATGACGAGATTTCCGAGCGGCAGATCGCGCACGCTCGCCGCCTGCCGCTTCCTTCCGGCGGAACGGCGATGTTTTCGGCTCCCGAGGAATTGATCCTGAAGAAGCTGCAGTACTACGGTTTTGGCTGGTCGGAGAAGCACCTGCGCGATGTCGCCGGCATGCTCGGCCGTCCGGGCGCCGAGATCGACAGGGCCCGAATCACGGCGCTTGCCGCGGAGTACGGTCTGTCCAACGTGTGGGAAGCCGTGCTCGCGCGGCTGGCACGGGGCTGAGCTCCGGGGCGCGAGACGCGGCGCGCTACCGGACCGCCGCGCGCGCCTCCAGCACCGCCGCCAACGCACCGCGCAGCGCGGCCGCGTCGCCGGCGGGGACCAGGGTGAGGCCCGCGCGCGGGGCGATGCCGCAGGCGGGGGTGGCGACCACGGGGATGCCCGCGGCGAGCGCCGCCAGCAGCCGGCGCGGCTGATTTTCGACGAAGGCGGGGAGAACCACCAGGTCGGCCCCGTCCATCCAGCTCGCCCCCGGCGCCGCCAGGCGCACGCCCTCCCAGAAGCCGGGCCCTTCCAGCTGCGACCCCATCGCCACCAGCTCCACGTCCATACCCGCCAGCGCCTCGCGCAGCTCGTAGGCGCCCTTGCGCCCCGCAGTGGGGCCGGGGAACACGATCCGCGGGCACGGGCCGGCGTTGGGCCGGTGCGTGCGCGGCGCGGGGCTTTCCCACGGCAGCAGCTCGGCGCGGCCGGGGAAGAGCGCGGCCACGGCGGCGTGCGGGGTGATGATGCGCCGGGCGCAGGCCAGCGCCGCGGCCTCGTCGCGCAGCAGCGCGGGGTCGGCGCGGAAGTCGGCCAGGGTGCGGCTGGCGGGGTGAAGCCGGGCCGCCGCGTCGAGCCGGGCGTGCAGCTCGTCCATAGGCGGCGCCGTCATCAGCACGTCGAAGGTGCGGCCGCCCAGGTGACCGGCGCGCCAGAGGAAGGGCAACAGGTTCTGCGCCACCACGAGGTGCGTGACGTCGGCCCGCAGGATGGGCGCGTAGCTCTCGGCCAGCGCGGCCGCGGCGGCCAGCAGCGCGCGCTGCCGCCGGGCGCCCTGCGCGGCCAGCCGCCGCGAACGCCACGCGCGCACCAGCGTGACCCGCCAGCTCTGGTGCACGCGCGCCGCGCCCGCGGTGGTCCACGCGTACTGCGGCTTGCCGAAGCGGCGCCCGTCCAGCGGGATCGCCAGTACGTCGCCCGTTCGCCGCGTCTCGGCCAGGTGACGGTCGAGCTCGGGCCACCACGCGTCCACCAGGTGCGCGGTGCGGCCGGCTGACGGCTCCTCCGCCGGATCGACGTGGCGGAAGCAGCCGTCTTCGCCGCACGTCACGCAGCTGCGCGGCGCGCTCCCGATCACGCGCAGCTCGGCCACGCGTGGTGCCGGCTTCGCCGGCGCGCCCGCGGGGCGCGGACCGCGCAGGCGAACCGTCAGCGTGTGCGCGTCCATCCACGCCTCCACCCGCAGCGGGGCGGGCGAGCGGAAGCGCAGGTCCACGTAGTTCCAGAAGACGGTGGCGTCGCGCCCCGCCTCGGCCCGCGAGCCGGGGAGGGGGCGGGTGTGGGCGTGCCGCTCCACGATCTCGCAGCCGGCCTCGAGCGCCACCTGGTAGAGCGCGTTGGAGAGCTGGCAGAGCCCGCCGCCGACGGACGGGATGATGCACCCCTCGCGCAGCTCGCGTCCCGCCACGTAGCCGCGCAGCCGCGACGCCCGCCCCACCTGCGCCCAGAAGCCGAACACCTCGCCGGCGGCGACCTCCACGCCGTGGACGCCGCGCAGCGCCAGGCGCAGGTTGTGCACCTTCCCCAGCACCAGCGGCCGTTCCCGCGGCTCGCCGTCCGTCCACAGCTCGGTGACCGACTCGGCCAGCACGGGCGCGTCCGCCAGCGCGGCGCCGCGCGCGTGGCGGCGCGGGCCGCCGCGCAGGTTGCGCGCGCCGCGGGCCAGCTGCAGCCCCGCCGTCTTCACCCGGAAGACGAGCGCGCCGACGCGCGTGTGCGGCACGCCGGCCGGGCGGACGGGCGAAGACGTCGAAGCGGGGGGAGAGGCGGAGCGGGTCGGCATCGGGTGAGCTGCGGGCCGCGGGCCGGCGGCGGGCTGCGCGGCGGAGTACGGTGCGGAGGGGGCGGAGGATTCCATCGCCGGGGATGGAACGCGTGGGGGACGGCGCGTCTGCCGTCCCCCGGATCGTCCCTCAATCCCCCGCGAAGGCGCTGGCGACGAAGGGGGTCTCGGTGAGCACGGCGGGCTTGCGGCGCGAGATGATCAGCGACCACTGGTGGATGGAGGCGATCAGCACCATCACCACCACGGCCATGAAGACCAGCGCCACGATCGCGTCCAGCCGGTCGTTGAAGAGCATACGCTGCGCGTCGGCCACCGTCTTCGCCCCCGCGGGGAGGGTGCCCGCGGCCAGCTTGCCGCCGATCATCCGGGCGTGGGCCAGGAAGCCGAGCTTGGGGTCCGCCGAGAACACCTTCTGCCAGCCGGCGGTGAAGGTGACGGCGCCGAGCCAGGCCAGCGGCACCAGCGTGGTCCACGCGTAGCGCGCCTTCCCCATCTTGATCAGCACCGTGGTCCCCACGCAGAGCGCGACGGCGGCCAGCAACTGGTTGCTGATGCCGAACAGCGGCCAGAGCGAGTTGATGCCGCCCAGCGGGTCCACCACGCCCTGGTACAGGAAGTAGCCCCAGAAGCCCACCACCAGCGCGCTGGAAAGGACGATGGACGGGTACCACGAGGTGCGGCCCAGCGGCTTGTAGACGTGCCCCAGCAGCTCCTGCAGCATGAAGCGGCCGACACGCGTCCCGGTGTCGATGGTGGTGAGGATGAAGAGCGCCTCGAACATGATGGCGAAGTGGTACCACACCGCCAGCAGGCTCCCGCCGAACACCCCCGAGAAGATCTGCGCCATCCCCACGGCCAGGCTCGGCGCGCCGCCCGTCCGCGCGAGCAGCGTGGTCTCGCCCACCTGCGCGGCCAGCTGCTGCATGTCACCGGGCGTCACCACGAAGCCCCAGGTGGCGATGGTGCGCGTGGCGTCGGCCAGCGACGCGCCCACCACGCCGGCGGGCGAGTTGATGGCGAAGTAGACGCCCGGCTGCAGGATCCCCGCGGCCACCATCGCCATCACCCCCACGAAGCTCTCCATCAGCATCGCCCCGTAGCCCACCATCCGCGCGTCCTTCTCGCGCGTCAGCATCTTGGGCGTGGTCCCCGACGCGACCAGCGCGTGGAAGCCGCTGATCGCCCCGCACGCCACGGTGATGAAGGCGAAGGGAAAGAGCTTGCCCGCGAACACCGGCCCCGTGCCGTCCACGAAGCGCGTGAGCGCCGGCATGTGGATCGTCGGCAGCGTCACCAGGATCCCCGCCGCGAGCGCGACGATGGTCCCGATCTTCAGGAAGGTGGAAAGGTAGTCGCGCGGGCAGAGGAGGACCCAGACGGGCAGCACCGAGGCGATGAAGCCGTACCCCATCAGCAGCCACACCAGCGTCTTCCCCTCCACCGTGAACATCGCGGCGAGCGCCGGGCTCTCGGCCACCCACCGCCCGCCGACCGTCGCCGCGAGCACCAGCACCACGCCGATCGCCGACGCCTCGCCCACGCGGCCGGGGCGGAACGAGTGCATCCACCACCCCATCAGCAGCGCGATCGGCACCGTGCAGGCGATGGTGAACATCCCCCACGGCGAGTGCTTGAGCGCGTTCACCACGATCAGCGCCAGCACCGCCAGCAGGATCCCCATGATGGCGAGCACCGCGACCATCGCGGTGAAGCCCGCGACGGTGTTGATCTCCTCGCGCGCCATCTGCCCCAGGCTCTTGCCGTCGCGCCGCATGCTGGCGAACAGGATCACGAAGTCCTGCACCGCGCCCGCCAGCACCACGCCGATGATCAGCCAGAGCGTCCCCGGCAGGTAGCCGAACTGCGCGGCCAGGACCGGCCCGACCAGCGGCCCCGCGCCCGCGATCGCCGCGAAGTGGTGGCCGAACAGGACCCAGCGGTTGGTGGGGACGAAGTCGACGCCGTTGTTCAGCCGCTCGGCCGGGGTGGCGCGGCGGTCGTCCAGCCCGAAGACGCGCGTCTCGAGGAACCTGGCGTAGAAGCGGTAGCCGATCGCGTAGGTGCAGACGGCGGCGATCACCAGCCAGGCGGCGTTGATGGTTTCGCCGCGATGGAGCGCGATCAGCGCCAGCGCCACGGCGCCGAGCGCGGCGACCACGGCCCAGGCCAGCTGCGGAAGGAACTTGCGCATGGGGACGGGAATGCGTGGAGTGGGCGGCGTTCGGGTTGGGACGACTGAGGATACAACGATCCCTCGCGCTTGGGAACCGGGCCGGGCGGAGGATCGGATGCGTGCGAGCGGACGTGCCGCGTACGCCGGTGTGCGGCGACGGACCGCCCTACCGCGCGCCGGTGTCTTCGTGGAGCTGCACGGTGTACTCGGCGCTCGCGTCCACCGGCTCCAGCGCCGGCCCGCGGAAGACGAAGAAGCGCGTGGTGCGCTCGCCGGTCGTCAACGCAGGCGGGCTGGCGATCAGCAGGCCGACGAGGCCGGTGGGCGAGCGCCGCGCCAGCGACCGGCCGATCCCCAGCAGCACGCGGTCGTCCAGCACCGGCGCGGCGTTCAGCTCGGCCTGCGACCACGCCAGCAGGTTCACCTCGCCGGGCGCGCGGCTCGCCGCCAGCGCCGCGGGGGGAAGCGCGTGCGGCTGCTTCGCGTCATAGTAGAGCAGCGCGATGCGCTCCTTGCCGGCGTACAGCTGGAACGAGAGCGACGCCGGCCACAGCCCCATGAAGCTGAGCGCGGGCATCGCGCCGAACAGCACCAGCACGGCGACCCACGCGATCCGCTGCGCGCGCGGCAACCCGGCCGCCGCGCCGCGCCTGTTTCCGTCCTCGCGCCGCCACCACGCGCGGACGAAGGCGCGGAACCGCTCGTACGGCGCCGCGGGCCAGAACAGGAGCCAGACCGCCGCCACGGCCGCCACGTTCCACGGCCACACCACCCGGTTCCACCCGGTGCCCAGCGGCCCGATCATCAGCAGGATGAACGCGTGCATCGCCGTCAGGCCGATCACCGCGACGCGGCGGCCGCGCGGCACCATCAGCAGGATCCCCAGCCCCAGCTCGGCCAGTGCCGACGCGATCGCCAGCCCCCAGACCGCGCCGCCGGCGAGCGACGCGGGGGCTACGTGCAACCAGCCGAGCAGCGGCCTGGCCGTCAGGATGAAATCCGTGTGCAGGTAGTGGAAGTTCAGCTTGTGGAGCCCGGAATAGAGGTACATGCAGCAGGTGAGGAGCTGCACCGGCGCCAGCGCCCACGCCGCCCCGTGCTTCGATCCTTGCGCCGCGGCCCTGCCTTCCGCCAGCAGCAGGCAGGCGGCCGCCGTGAGGTACCAGGCGAAGTACGGCTGCCACCGGCTCTGGTCCAGCACCGCCCACACCGCCGCGATCGCCAGCACCGCCTGCAGAAAGCGCCGGGGCCGCGAAAGCACGGCCGCCCCCAGCAGCGCCAGGCACATCGCCCCGAACAGCACGGTGTCGAGCGGAGACGGCAGATGCAGGCCCGGGATCAGCGGGACCAGCGGATAGTCGCGGCTCCCCACCCACAGCGGATACGACACCGCGAGCGACGCCAGGAACGCAAGTCCCAGCACCGCGCGGAACGCCCGGACGTACCGGGTGGCCTCCGGTGGATGAAGCCGAGGCGCGTCGGCCGGACGCGGCCGCGATTTCGGGGGCGAAGAGGTGACGGCGGCCATGCGGGGGAGCGTGTGCTGCGGATGGGGCGATGGAAACATTCAGCGGCGGGCAGGCCCTGAATAACACCCCATCGGCCTGAAAACACAAGATGAGGCCACGTTGCGGAAACGCAGGGAGGGGCGCCCCGGTCGTGGGCGCCCCTCCCGTACGTCGGCCCGTGTGGAGCAGGCGTTCCCGCTTCAGCGGGCCTGCTTCACGGCCTCACGCCTCCCAGGGGAGGTACGGCTTGCCGAAGTGGCCGTAGTTCGTGGTCTGGCGGTAGATCGGGCGCAGCAGGTTCAGGCGCTCGATGATGGCGCCGGGGCGGAAGTCGAAGTTCTCGCGCACGAACTCCTCGGCCTTGCGCTCGTCGCCGGTGCCGAAGGTGTCCACCTTCACCGACACCGGCTGCGCCACGCCGATCGCGTACGCCACCTGCACCTCGGCCCGCTTCGCCAGCCCCGCCTTCACCACCTCGCGCGCCACGAAGCGGCAGAAGTACGCGCCCGAACGGTCGACCTTGCTCGGGTCCTTGCCGCTGAACGCGCCGCCGCCGTGGCGCCCCATCCCGCCGTAGCTGTCCACGATGATCTTGCGGCCGGTGACGCCCGCGTCGGCGCTGGGGCCGCCCTGCACGAACGAGCCGGTGGGGTTCACCATCAGGTTGATGTCGTCGCGGTACCAGCGGCCCAGCGCCTCGGGGACCACGTTCAGCGCCACGAACTGGCGGATCGTCTCGCGGTCCACGTCGGCCGAGTGCTGCGTGCTGACCAGGACGTCGGTCACCGCCACGGGGACGCCGTTCTCGTAGCGGACGCTCACCTGCGTCTTGGCGTCGGGGCGCAGCCAGGCGGCGGTGCCCTTGCGGCGGTGCTCGGCCAGCGAGTGGGCCAGCTTGTGCGAAAGGAGGATCGGGAGCGGCATCAGCTCCTCGGTCTCGTCGGTCGCGTAGCCGAACATGATCCCCTGGTCGCCCGCGCCCTGCTCGCCGCTCAGGGAGGTGTCGGCGTCCACGCCCTGCGCGATCTCGGCGGCCTGGGCCGAAAGGAAGACGTGGATCTCCAGGTTGTCGGGGCGGAAGTCCTGGTCGGCGTCCACGTAGCCGATCTGCTCCACCACCTGCTTCACCAGCGCGGGGTAGTCCACCACGGCGCTGCTGGTGATCTCGCCCGCCAGCACCACGCGGTTCCCCTTCACCAGCACCTCGCAGGCGACGCGGCTGGCGGGGTCGGCGGCCAGGTGCGCGTCCAGGATGCTGTCGGCGATGGTGTCGCACACCTTGTCGGGGTGACCCTCGCTGACGCTTTCGCTGGTGAAGGTGTACGCCACCGTGGCCGGTGCGCGCGTGGGGTCGAGAACGGTGCTCATGGCGGTCAGGCCTTTCGGTTGGCTCGTGGTTGGCCCGGCGACGGTGCCGGAAACGGAAAAGGACCCGCGTCGCCGGTGGACGGGGTCCCTTTGGTCGACGCTTTAGGCGGCGATCCGTTGCTGGCGCGGGCCCGCCAAGCTGTCGCTCTCAAAGCGCCCGCGCCGCCCGCCGGTTGAAGGCGGGCCGGATCCTTGGAATGTCAAAGGGGCCCCCGGCGCGCGTGCGCCGGGGGCCCCCGAGCGCTTTAGCACATTTGTAACGCGGAGCAATCGCCAGAACTCGCCGCGGCGCCGTTTGAGACGCGAGGGGATGATAACGGCGCCGTGCCGGGCGCGCAACCCCGCCCCTGTCGCGCCCGCTGCTACTCAGTGCTTCCGTTTTCCGGCAGATACGACTTTAGAAGAACGCTCGTGTCGAGAAAGTACACGGCTCCATATCAGGTGAACGCTCGCAGCAAGATACGAAGCCACCAGGGCCGAGTCTTACCGGCGAACCGAGGCGCGCGCGACACGCTCCTGTCCGGGATCCGCACGCCGGCAGCGGCGAGCGTCTCGTCCCGCGTAAGGTTTCGCTCGTTGATCCCGAGGCGATGCTGCTCCGGCGCTTGGGTCGTCATGGCTCACACGTCCGATGTAGGGCAGCCGCCTTTCGAGCGGTACAATGCAACTAAAGAGTAAAACCGTGTCAAGCAGGATATGATCCGTCCGGACCGACGTACGACGGTGAGTGCACGTGAACGAAGAATTGCCCGCACCTGCCGCCTGGTGAAAACCACGTATGGAAGCTCGGCAGTGTTGGCCGCCGGCCGCCCGCGGCGGCAGCTGCGTGGGCCGCCGTCTCCCGCCATCGCGCCCCGGCTGATAAGTTGGGGCGCCCGCGGCACCTCCGTCGAAGCGCCGCGGTCCGATCATCCAACACCCGATCCGTGACCTGAGAATGGCGCTCGATACGTCGAAGTTCATCTTCGTGATGAAGGACCTGCGCAAGGTGGTGCCGCCGCAGCGCGAGATCCTGAAGGGGATCTGGCTCTCGTTCTACCCCGGCGCCAAGATCGGCGTCGTCGGGCCCAACGGGAGCGGCAAGAGCAGCCTGCTGCGCATCATGGCCGGCGTGGACAAGGACTTCAACGGCGAGGCGTGGCCGATGGAGGGGATCCGCGTCGGCTACCTGCCCCAGGAGCCCCAGCTGGACGAGTCGCTGGACGTGCGCGGCAACGTGGAGGAGGCCGTCCGCGAGCAGCGCGACGTGCTCCGCCGCTACGACGAGGTGAACAACTCGTTCGCCGACCCCGACGCCGACATGGACGCGCTGATCGAGGAGCAGGCGAAGCTGCAGGACCGGATCGACGCGGGGAACCTGTGGGAGCTGGACCGCAAGATCGAGGTGGCCATGGACGCGCTGCGCCTGCCGCCGTCCGACGCGCGGGTGGAGAACCTGTCCGGCGGCGAAAAGCGCCGCGTGGCGCTCTGCCGCGTGCTGCTCGAAGAGCCCGACATGCTGCTGCTGGACGAGCCCACCAACCACCTGGACGCCGAATCGGTCGCCTGGCTGGAGCAGCACCTGAAGGAGTTCCCGGGGACGATCGTGGCCATCACCCACGACCGCTACTTCCTGGACAACGTGGCCGAGTGGATCCTGGAGCTGGACCGCGGCGAGGGGCACCCCTTCAAGGGGAACTACACCAGCTGGCTGGAGCAGAAGCAGGAGCGGATGCGGGTGGAGGAGAAGAGCGAGTCCGCCCGGCAGCGCACCCTGGCCCGCGAGCTGGAGTGGGTGCGCATGGCCCCGCGCGCCCGCCATGCCAAGGCGCAGGCCCGCGTGAGCGCCTACGAGCAGCTGCTGAACGAGGACCCGCGCGAAAAGCTCTCCCGCGCCGAGATCGTGATCCCCAACGGCCCGCGCCTGGGCGACGAGGTGGTGACGGCCGAGAAGCTGCAGAAGGGGTACGGCGACAAGCTCCTGATCGACAACCTGGACTTCCGCCTGCCGCGCGGCGGGATCGTGGGGGTGATCGGCCCCAACGGCGCCGGCAAGACCACGCTCTTCCGCATGATCACCGGCGGCGAGACGCCGGACGCGGGCGCGCTGCGCGTCGGCAGCACCGTGCAGCTGGCGTACGTGGACCAGAGCCGCGACACGCTGGACGGCGACAAGACGGTGTACCAGGAGATCAGCGGCGGGCAGGACAGCATCAAGCTGGGCCGCGGCGAGGTGAACGCGCGCGCCTACTGCAGCTGGTTCGGCTTCAAGGGGAGCGACCAGCAGAAGTCGGTGAAGGTGCTGAGCGGCGGCGAGCGCAACCGCGTGCACATGGCCAAGGTGCTGCAGAAGGGCGGCAACCTGATCCTGCTGGACGAGCCCAGCAACGACCTGGACGTGGACACCCTCCGCGCGCTGGAGGATGCGCTCCTCGAGTTCGCCGGGTGCGCGGTGGTGATCAGCCACGACCGCTGGTTCCTGGACCGCATCGCCACGCACATCCTGGCCTTCGAGGGCGACAGCCGCGTCGTCTGGTTCGAGGGCAACTACCAGGAGTACGAAGCCGACCGC
>DASSME010000245.1:0-3287 GCA_035689035.1 Longimicrobium sp.
GGCGATGCTCATGTGCGTGCGTCCCTGTGCTGCGCCTTGCGGCGGGGTGTGTCGGATGCGCGTAAGTATAGTGTCCGCAGGGTCCGTGCGCATCCGCCGGCACCTCGCTCATGGCCGCCGCGGGGCCCTCTCCCTGGCGTCCAGGCGCGACTGCGTCGCGTCCTGAACGCCTGTCCCTCCCCCAAAACAACCTGGGGGAGGGACCCGGGGGCGCTTCGCGCGGCTACTTTGCGTCTCCACGAGGCGTCTTCCGCGCTCCGTCTCATCGGAGGAAGGAGCGCCGGTAGTCCGCGAAGGCGCCGCGAAGGGGGACTTCGTGTGGTTGTTGCAGCGAATTCATTCGCCCGCCGCCCCCCGCGGGGTGCGGAAGGGGTGGCGGCTACGGCGGCACGCGATGCGCGCGGACGCTCCGTGCGCGGAGGTCGCCGCGGAACGCGCAGCGCGGGCCGCATCAACCAGCAGGAGCTGCCGAGGATGACGGACGAGGCGGAGGTCCCCGAGTTCGGGTGGGCGGACCCGGATTCGCCGTTCGACATGGGCGACTACAGGGACGGCCAGGAGCGGCGGTTCGTGGAGGCGATGCGGGCGAGGGCGTTGGGGTGGGCGGCGCTCGGCGTCCGCCCGGACGAGGCGTTCGTGCTCCCGGACGAAGACCTCCCCTTCCTTCGCCTGGGCGTGGACGTGGTGGATCGCGACGCGGCGGCGATCGTCCGCAGCTTCCAGGTGCGCTTCGATTACGCGTCCGTCGTGGTGGGCGAGGACCCGACCGGGCAGTTCACCGATCCACCGGACGCACGGCGCTCCGCCACCCTTCGCGCCGCTGATCCCGAAGCGCTGGCGGCCTTCGCCTGCGACTGGATCGAGGCCGAGCTGAAGCGCCCGATCGAACGCCACGACTGGGAAACGGCCACCTTCCGCCACACGCGCTGGGTGATGGGCGACACGGGCGACGAGCTGATGTGGAGCGATTCCGAGAACGATCCCCGGCCCGAGCTGGGCGAGCCGGACCGCCGCACGGCGATCCGCGACGTCCGCCCACCCGCCGCGGGATGATCCCCACGCTCGTGCCGATGCAGCCGGCGCACTGGGACGAGGTGCGCCGCATCTACCTCGAGGGGATGGCCACGGGCAACGCCACCTTCCAGGCCGAGGCACCCGCTTGGGAGGCGTGGGACGCCGGCCATCACCCGCACTCGCGGCTGGTGGCGCTGGAAGATGAGCGCGTGGCCGGCTGGGCGGCGCTGAGCCCCGTCTCCGCGCGGCCGGTGTACGCGGGCGTGGCCGAGGTCAGCGTCTACGTGGCCGCGAGCCACCGCGGGCGCGGCGTGGGCGGCGCGCTGCTCGGCGCGCTGATCCGCGGCTCCGAGGAGAACGGGATCTGGACGCTGCAGGCCGGTATCTTCCCCGAGAACGTCGCCAGCATCACGCTGCACGAGCGCCACGGCTTCCGGATCGTGGGCCGCCGCGAGCGCATCGGCCGCCTGCACGGCACTTGGCGCGACGTGCTGCTGCTGGAGCGCCGCAGCCCGGAGCCGAGGTTTGCATGAACCGGCAGCGCCGCGATGGCTGACGCGCCAACCGGCGCATGCACCGGAGCCGGCGCGGTTCAGTCGCCGCGCCCCAGCGGTTCCCGCTGCTCATGGCGGGGAAGTCCGGCCTCCGCGGGCCGCAGGGGCAATTCTCGCCGTACCGCTCGCCTGGCCACGGCGAGGGTTCCAGAAGCGCAGGCCGCGGAGGCGACGGCGAACGTCGCGGAGATCGCCAGCACCTCGCCCCAGCCATAGGACGCGCCCCGGACGAAGAGGGCCGACAGCAGAAGGCCGCCCACGGCCCCCCACCCCGCGAAGCGCGGAAGCGACATCTGATCGAATCCGCGGCGACCCCTGGTCAGCACGAGGAGCCCGGAGAACGTGACGCCGGCGATGAACCCGAGCCCTCCGAAGAGGAGCGGGAGCGGGAGGTCGGTCTCGATGCCGAACACCCAACGCGCGACGGTGCCCGCGCCGGACCACGCGGCTCCCCAGATGAAGCCCATCCCGATCGCCCCGCGAATGCGCCGCAGCCACTTCCGCATGATCGCCTCCTGACCTGGCGGCTCGTACTCACTCTGCGTTCCATAAGGGGCCAAGCTCTTTACGATGTAAAGTACAGATCTGTGGGCGAGAGTTCAAGCGCGGCGAGGCGAGGGATACCCGTGCGGATGGTGGCGCTGCGGTACGAAGTGAAGCGGGCGGTTGCGGACGCGGGATCCGTCGGCTGAGCGGCCAGGATACGCCCGCACACGGCAACCATGGCACCGGTGGCCAATGTATAGCTATTACACCATGCCCTCGGGAGGCCCGAAGTACGGCTCCTCCACCAGCGGCGCGCCGCCCAGGACCACGACCCGGATCCGCTCGCCCGGCTGAACCTCCGCGCCGGCGGGAAGGATGCCGAGCGCGTCGGCGGCGGCCATGGAGCTGCTGACGCCGGACCCCTGCGCGCCGGTGGAGGTCGCGTGGACCGCCCCGCCCTCCCCCCCCTCCAGACGCAGCCGGGGGATCAGCGTCAGCCCGCCGCGGGCCGAGAAGGGCTCGCGGGCGATCGCCTCCACGCGCGGTGCGTAGACGCGGGTGTGGCCGCCCATGCGCAGCAGCGCGGGCCGCACGAACAGCTCGAAGGTCACCATGGTGGAGACCGGGTTCCCCGGCAGGCCGAACCAGGGGATGCCGCCCAGCCCGCGCACGCGGCCGAACGCCAGCGCCGATCCCGGCTTGATCTTCACCCGCCAGAACTCGACCTCGGTCTCCAGCGCGTCCATCACCGTGCGCACGTGGTCGTGCTCGCCCACGCTGATGCCGGCGCTGGTGACCAGCGCGTCACACCCCCGCGCGCCCTCGATCACCTCGCGCAGGCTTTCGGGCGTGTCGCGGGCGATGCCCAGGATGCGCGGCTCCATCCCGCTCTCGGCCACCTGCGCGGCCAGCGCGTAGCTGTTGCCGTTCACGATCTTGCGCCCGGCCAGCACCTGGTCGAACCCGTCCACGTCCACCAGCTCGTCGCCCGAGGTGGCGATGGCGACCACGGGGCGGCGATGGACGGACAGCTCCGCGCACCCCAGCGACGCCGCCACGCCCAGGTGCGGCGCGCGCAGCACCGTCCCCGCGCGCAGCACCGTCTGCCCCGCGCGCACGTCTTCGCCGCGGGGGCGCACGTTCCTCCCCGCGTCCGCGGCGCCCCGGATGGTGACGCGCCCCTCGGGGGTGCCGATGGCGCGGCCGCCGTCGGTGTGCTCCACGCGGATCACG
>DASSME010000246.1:0-16466 GCA_035689035.1 Longimicrobium sp.
AGTGCTGAGTGCTGAGTGCTGAGTGCTGAGTGCTGAGTGCTGAGTGCTGAGTGCTGAGTGCTGAGTGCTGAGTGCTGAGTGCTGAGTGCTGAGTGCTGAGTGCTGAGTGAAGATCGAGGCGCCTCTGCCCGGGTGAGGGTGGAGGCGCTTTCGTCGTTCGGATTTGGCTTGCCGGGGCGTCCATGCCAGGCGGTCGAGAGGGCTGCGCCGCGGCTTCAGCCGCCGGTTCCTCCATGCCGCACCGGCCCGCAACGTGCATCCCCCGACGGCCCCGAAAAATCCGGACGGCACGCCCGCGCGTTCCGGGGAGAAACCCTGCAAGGGGAGGCAAACTCATGGCTCGCTACGGCTTGGACTACGACCGCGGCTTCCGTGGTTCCGGCGACTACGCGCGCGACTTCCGCGAGGGTGGCGACTGGAACCGTGACGAGTTCACCGCCGGCACCCGCGAGTACAACACCGTCCACAACGACTGGCACATCGACCGTGGCGGGCTCGCCGGCGGCGGCCGCGACGCCCGCCCGTCGAGCGGCTACGGAGCGGGCGGGCAGGGCGCATGGGGCGGCTACGGCGGGGCGGGCCGCAACCTGGACCAGGGCGGCTACGGCGAGGCCGGGTGGGCCGGCTGGAGCGGCAGCCGCGGCGGACGGGACCAGGGCGGCGGATACGGCTCGTCCGGACGGGGCTTCGGCGGGGCGGGGAGCCGCGGCTACGACCTGGACGACTACCAGCGCTTCACCGCCGGCCGCGACCGCGGCTTCCAGGGCGGCGGATACACCGGCGGCTTCGCGAGTGGGAGCTACATGGGAGGCGGGTACAACGCGGGCGGGTACTCCGGCGGGTCCGGCCTCGGCGGCCGTTCCGGCGGCTGGAACGGCTATCAGGGCGGCTACGGCGGCGGGATGAACCGCGGCACGTCAGGCTATGGCGCCTCCAACCGGAGTCGTGACTACGGCAGCGACTTCGGCCCCCGCGGCTACGACGAGGACGTGGGCGACCGCGTGCGCGAGGGGTGGGACCACCTCCGTGACCGCGCGCGCGGCTTCTTCCGCCGCTGACCGGTCCCGGAGCAGGGCAGGGGCCGGCGAGACGGGCATCCGTCTCGCCGGCCTTCCTCCCCTCTCCCGTTCTCAGCGTCCTTGGCCGTCAGCGCGGCCCGTGGCGGACCGATGATGGGGAATCCGCGAGAGGAACAGGTCACAGGTCCGTCCGGTTGCTGCCGTGGGACAGGAGAGGACGGCACGTGTCCCCCTCGTGTGGCAGATTTCGAAAGGAATTTGCGTCTGCTCCGCGATGTGCTACGGCCTGGGTATCAGAGAGTGGCGTGTTTACGGGTAAGGTGTTATATTAGAAGCACTTACGGGCGGATGGGGCAGGTTGGCACCGTCCGTGCTTTAGGAGAAGGCCGAACCCACCCGGAGCGTCAGTGAGCGCGTGAGACGGTGTCTCCGCGAGAGGCGGCGAGAATGCAGGCCGCGCTGGGCTTCGCGACTGCGATCGAACGGAGGAGCAGACCGATGCGTATTGTGAAACTTGCGGTGATCATGTCCACTCTGGTGGGCGCGGCGGCCTGCGGTCGCGATGCACAGACCGCGCAGCAGCCTGCGCAGCCCCAGCTGACCTGGCTCGACAGCCTGATGACGCAGCCGGCGCAGCCCGTGGTGGCCGCCACCGCCACCGAGCTGAACCAGGCGCCCGTGGCGCAGCCCGCCGCGGCCCCGGTGGCCGAGACCAAGGTGGCCGAGAAGAAGAGCACGTCGAGCACCACCCACCGCTCGTCGAGCGCGCGCCGCCACCGCAGCAGCAGCGGCCGCAGCAGCTCGAGCGGGACCTACGCCAGCAGCGAGCCGGTCTACCGCCAGCCGCGGGTGACCACCGTGAAGCACACCCGCCGTGACGCCGCCATCGGCGCCGGCGCGGGCGCGGTGCTCGGCGCGGTGGCGGGCGGCAGTCACCACCGGGTGCGCGGTGCCGTGGTCGGCGGCGTTCTGGGCGGCGTGGCCGGCGCGGTGATCGGCAACAACGTCGACAAGAGCCACCGCGTCGACTACTGATCAGCCAGCAAGCCTGAATCCAAGCGCCTCCCCCGGCTACGGGGGAGGCGCTTTTCGTCGTGCGCCGAAGCCAGGTCCGGCAGTCCCGGACCGTGGACCGCATCCGTTCACTACGTTCTGCAAGGCGCTCCCTTGCGCATCGAACGGGACACCGTGACGAAGCCGGCTCTCGTTTGAGAGGGTACTTGCAGGAACGGGAAACGTGGCGCCACGTATGTGTCGCGCCGTGTCGAATGCCTCGCATCCCTGCATCTGCAATACACTTTAATCTACTTGGCGGCGCACAGCCCAATTCGCATGGCGGTGCTGATCGTGGCGTCTGTTACGCGCACAATCTTTTACGTACGAGCATTTTACGCCTTTCTTGACAGTGCAGTCCTTTTCGCCTATTCTGTGCGAGAAAGGTCTTTCCAGACATACGGCGTGCGCAGCGGTCCGCGAACCGATGCGGCCGCGGGATCCATAAGGCAGCTCTCTCCAATCCAGGTGGCCAGGCATCATCATCCCACGAACCCAGGGAGGACTTCATGCGCAAGCTCACGCGGTTCATCTCCGGCTGCCTGTTCGGCGGCGCACTCCTCACGGCGGCGGTCGCCGCCGCGCCGGCGCCCGCGGCGGCGCAGCGCCAGCTGGTGCTGACCTGCACCGAAAGCGTGTGCTGCACCATAGACTCACAGACGGGCGAGATCATCTCCTGCAAGCGGATCAGCTAGGACGCGCAGTGGAGCACTGAAACACCCCCGTACGATCGCCGACCCGGGCAGGAGAGAGCCGCCGCTCGCGGCGTCCGGACGTCCCGAATACAGCAACAGGGTTCACCGTGCAACGCCTTCGACTGCCGATCGACCCGTACTTCGTCGCCGGCGCGCTCTCCATCGTGCTGGTGGGCGGCGCCGTGGCGTGGCGCGGGCGCTCCACGCCGCCGCCGCTTCCGGCGCTCCCCGCCGCGGTGTTCGACCGGCTGGATGCGGCCGGCGCGGGCGTGTCACTCGGGTCGCCCAGCGCTCCCGTGCACGTGGCCACGCTCTCGGACTACGAATGCGAGGGATGCGCGCTGGCGCACGCGCGGGTGTGGCCCGTGGTGGAGCGCTACGTCCGCGCGGGCGCCGTGCGATACACGGCGTACCAGACGCCGCTTCCCCGCCACCGCGCCGGGGTGCGCGCCGCCGTGGCGGCCGGGTGCGTGGCCGAGCGCTCGCCCGGGGCGTTCTGGGCCTACCACGCGGCACTCTACGCGGCGCAGGCACAGTGGCTCGCCGCGCCCGACGCCGGGGCGGCGCTCGCGGGGCTGGCCGGGCGCGCCGGGGCCGACACGCTGCGCCTGCGCGGGTGCCTGGAGCGCGAAGGCGCGGGCCGCGCCGCCCGGGTGGAGCGGAGCTGGGCGATGGTGAAGGAGGGCGGCGTTGACCTCGTGCCGCTGTGGACGGTGGACGGCCGGTCCGTGAGCTGGCTGCGGCTGGACCGGGAAATCCACGACGCGCTGCGGAAGCGCGTTCCCGCGCCGGAACCGGCACGCTGATGGGCCTGGCCCGCCGCGTGGTGCCCGCGCTGGCGCCGCTCGCGCTGGCGATTCCCGCCGCGGCGCAGACGGCGTTCCAACGGGTGGCGGTGCTGGTGCCCGATGCGCCGCTGGGGCGGGTGACGGCGGCGGCGTTCGACGGCGCCGCGCTCTTCGTGGTCACCGCCGAGCCGGCGACCATCCACCGCGCCGAGGGAACGCGGCTGCGGCTGTGGGGCGCGCCCGGCCGGCTGCAGTCGCCCGCGGACCCGGCGTGGACGAGCGGGCGCCTGCTGGTGCGCGACGCGCGGCGCCAGACGCTCGAGTCCTTCACCCCCGACGGGCGGCCGGCCGCGTCACGCCCGCTGCCGGGGCCGATCGCGACGTGGACCGGCGTGTCCCGCGGCGACACGCTGGTCTCGCTGCTGGCGTTCCGCAGCGACAGCGCGGCCGTGGTGCGGCTGCGCGGCGCCGCGACCGACACGCTGCTGCGCTTCGTGATGCCGCACCCCGTCCGCCTGATGGCACGCGGCAGCCCCGCCTTCAGCGTGGCCCCGCCGTTTGCGCCCACGCCGGCGTGGACGTCGCTTCCGGCGGGCGGGGTGGCGTTCTGGGACGGCCGTTCGAGCGAGATCACGCTGCTGGACGCGCGCGGGCGGCGGAGCGGGCGCCTTCGCCTGCCGCGTGGCAGCTACCCCGTCACCCCCGCCGACCGGGAGGGATGGCTGGCGGACGCGATCCCGCGGGAGTTCATGGGCCAGCGCGTGTTCGAGCCGCTCCGCGCGAAGGCGCGGGCCGAGCTGGGCTTTCCCGCGACGCTTCCCGCCGTGCTGGCGCTCCTCCCCGACCCCGCGCGCGGCGTGTGGGTCCAGCGCACGCCCGCGTCTTCGGGTGAGGTGTGGGCGTGGGTGGAGGCGGGCGGCTTGCGCGCGCAGGTGCGGCTGCCGCCCGGGCGCGAGCTGCTGGCCGTGGGGCCGGCTGCGTTCGCCGTGCGGGCCCGGGGCGGCGACGGACACGACAGCGTGGAGCTCTACCGCAGGCCGCCGCCCGGCGGGGCGGGAACCCATCGATGAGAGAGGCCTTCATGCGCCGATCGACCCCCCTGGCGCCCTGCGCGCTGGCCCTGGTGCTGGCGGCGTGCGGAGCCACCGCCGACGCCAGCAGCACCGGCTCGCGCGGCCGTGTTCCCGAGTGGCACCTGCCCGACCACCCCGCCGTGCGCATCGGCGTGGCCGAGGGCGACCCCGACTACGTGCTGTACCGCGTGGCGGCGGGCGTGCGGCTGGACGACGGGCGCATCGTGGTGGCCAACGGCGGCGGCGGCGAGCTGCGGGTGTACGACGCCGCGGGGCGCTTCGTCCGCCGCTTCGGGCGCGAGGGGCGTGGGCCGGGCGAGTTCGAGTCGCTGGCCTGGGTGGGCCGGCTCCCCGGCGACACGCTGGTGGCGTGGGACGGCGGCCTCCTGCGCTGGTCGGTGTTCACGGCCGACGGCCGGCTGGTGCGCACCGTCACGCCGCGCCCCGAGCCGCCCGGGATGTTTCCGCAGGTGCGCGGCGCGCTGGACGACGGCTCGCTGGTGGTGTCGTCCGGCTGGAACGTGCCCGGGCTCGCGGCGTCGCGCCCGGGCGTACGGCAGGACTCGGTCACGCTGCTGCGCTACGGGCGCGACGGGGCGCTCGCCGGCACTCTGGCGCGCCTGCCGGGGAACCAGGAGTACGTCGCGCGCAGCGGCGGCTCGTTCTCCACCCATCCCTATCCGTTCGCGCGGGAACTGTTCGTCGCCGCCGCGGGGGCGCGGGTGTACGTGGGCAACAGCGAGCAGTACCGCGTGCGGATGCTGGACCCCGGCGGACGCGTGGTGGGCGAGGCCGCCCAGCCGGTGTCTCCCGCCGCCGTCACCGCCGCGGACCGGGAGCGCTACCGGCGCGACCGGCTGTCGCGGATCCAGGTGGAAAGCTACCGCCGGCAGCAGGAGCAGATCCTGGCCCAGGTGCCGTTCCCCGAGACCTTCCCGGCCTTCGCGGCGCTGCGGGTGGACGCCGCCGGAAACGCGTGGATCGCGGACTACACGCCGCCCGGCCAGCAGGGCACGTGGTCGGTGTTCGACCCGACGGGCCACCTCCAGGCCACCGTCCACACCCCGGCCGAGCTGGAGGTCATGCAGGTGGGCGCCGACTTCGTCCTGGGCCGCGCCACCGACCAGGACGGGACCGAGCAGGTGCGCCTCTACCCCCTTCGCCGCGAATAGGCGGATCGAACCAGATCCGGCTGAAACGTTGGTGTGCGGTGCGGGCTCAGGTCCGGACGCGGTGGTGCAAACGAAAGCGCGGGCCGCCGATCCGGCAGCCCGCGCTCTTTTCGCACTCAGCACTCAGCACTCAGCACTCAGCACTCAGCACCCAGCACTCCCGCGGTCCCTCACACCCACGTCCGCTGGATCTTCCCGACGCTGGCGATGCGGTCCTCGGCCAGGCGGTCGGCGGCCTGGTAGGTGGGGATCCCCTCGGCGGCGGAGAGCTCGAACAGGCGCAGCAGGGTGTTGTAGATGTCGCCCGCCTTGCGCATGCTGCGCTCCGGCGCCCAGCCGTTCAGCTCGCCGCACACGTTGATCAGGCCGCCGGCGTTGATCACGTAGTCGGGTGCGTACAGCACGTTGCGGCGGTGCAGCTCGTCGCCGTGGCGCTCCTCGGCCAGCACGTTGTTGGCGGCGCCGGCCACGATGTCCACCTTCAGCACCTGCAGCGTCTGGTCGTTGATGGTGGCGCCCAGCGCGCTCGGCGCGTACACGTTCGCCTCCACCGCGTAGATCTCGTCCGGGCCCACGGCGGTGGCGCCGAAGTCGCGCACCACGCGCTGCACCTTTTCGGCGTCGATGTCGGTCACCACCAGCCGGGCGCCGTCACCCTGCAGGTACTGGCACAGGTAGTAGCCCACGTGGCCGACGCCCTGCACGGTCACCGTCTTCCCGCTCAGGTCGTCGCTGCCGTAGCGGTGCTTCGCGGCGGCCTTGATCCCCTGGTACACGCCGTACGCGGTCACGGGAGACGGGTCGCCCGACGTGCCCGGAAGCCCGGTGACGTGCTGCGTCTCCATGGCGCAGTACTCCATGTCGTCGGGCGAGGTGTTCACGTCCTCGGCGGTGATGTAGCGCCCCTTCAGGCTCTCCACGAAGCGGCCGTGCGCGCGGAAGATCTCCTCGCGGCGCACCGTCTTGGGGTCGCCGATGATCACGCTCTTCCCGCCGCCCAGGTTCAGCCCGGCAACGGCCGCCTTGTACGTCATCCCGCGCGACAGCCGCAGCGCGTCGATGAACGCCTCCTGGTCGCTCCCGTAGTTCCAGAAGCGCGTGCCGCCCAGCGCCGGCCCCAGCACGGTGTTGTGGATGGCGATGATCCCCTTGTAGCCGCACGAAGGCTCGTGGCAGAACACCACCTGCTCGTGCTCGTGCTGCGAAATCAGGTCGAACAGTTCCATGCCGTTCCAGCTCTTTGATGTTCAGGGTTCCGGCGCCGGTCGTGGCCGGCGGTTGCCGCTTTCGGTTCGGCGGTCTTGGGTCCGGCGCCCGCCGTGGCCGGTCCGTCGGTCCTAGCGATACAGCTCGCGCGCGATCACCGTGCGCTGGATCTCGCTGGTGCCCTCGTAGATCTCGGTGACCTTGGCGTCGCGGAAGAGCTTCTCCACCGGATACTCCTTCATGTACCCGTAGCCGCCGAACACCTGGATCGCTTCCGTGGTCACGTACATGGCCGCCTCGCTGGCGAACAGCTTGGCCATGCTGGCGATGGAGCTCACCTTCTCGCCCGCGTCCTTCATCTGCGCGGCGCGGTGCAGCAGCCCGCGCGCGGCCTCCACGCGGGTCGCCATGTTGGCCAGCTTGAACTGCACCCCCTGGAAGTCCTTGATCGGCCGCCCGAACTGCCGGCGCTCGGCCGCGTAGCGGATGGAGTGCTCCAGCGCCGCCTGGGCGATCCCGATGGCCAGCGCGGCGATCCCCATCCGCCCCCCGTTCAGCCCCTGCATGGCGTAGATGAAGCCGTGGTCCGGCTCGCCCAGCACCTGCTCGTCGGCGATGAACATCTCCTCGAAGGCCACGCCCACCGTCTCGGAGGCGCGCTGGCCCATCTTGTCTTCCTTCTTCCCCACGACGTAGCCCTGGGCGTCGGTGGGAATGATGAACGCGCCGATCCCGCGGCTGCCGCGGCGGTTCCCCGGCTGGTCGGTGCGCGCCATGGCCACCACCAGGTCGCCGAAGCCGCCGTTGGTGACCCACGCCTTGGCGCCGTTCAGCACCCAGCCGCCGTCCACGCGCCGCGCCTGCGCCTGCATGGCCGCCGCGTCGCTCCCGCTGTCCGGCTCGCTCAGGCTGAAGGCGCCCAGCACCTCGCCACGGGCCATCGGCTTCAGGAAGCGCTCCTTCTGCCCGTCGCTCCCGTGGGCCAGGATCATCTGCGTGGGGAGCGAGTTGTGCACGCTCATCGCCACCGCCACGCTGGCGTCGCCGCGCGCGATCTCCTCGAGCGCCACCAGGTAGCTCAGGGTGTCGAGCCCCAGCCCGTCCCACTCCTCGGGGATCAGCATCCCCAGGAAGCCGAGCTCGCCGAGCTTGGAGATCACCTCGCGGGGAAAGGTGCCCTCGCGGTCCCACCCGGCCGCGTGGGGCACCAGCTCGTTCTCGGCGAACTCGCGCGCCAGGTCGCGGATCTGCTGCTGTTCAGGTGTCATTTCGTTCAATCACTAAACAATTGCGGATCGGACTGCCCCACGACCCGGTCGATCACGGTCCAGCTCGTTGCCCGGCTTACGCTTCCCCGCGCTTCAGCGCGTCCGCGAAGACGAGCGGGATGGCGCGGAAGAGGGCCAGCACGCTCTCGTCCGGGCCTTCGAGCAGGTGCTTGCGGGCGCGGTCGAAGGGGAGCACCTGGCTGCGCTCGTCCCAGCGCACCGCCCACCCCTCGGTGGTCGGCACCCACGCGCCGCCGTAGGTGGCGACGATCGATTCTCCGAGCACCGCGCCGATCAGCGTGGAGTACTGGTCCAGCAGCTCGGGGTCGACCGGCCGCGTGCCCTCGATGAACTGGTCGACGAAGGCGATCATCTCGTCGCCGTACTCGCTCGGCCCGCCGTTCCCCGCGATCACCGCCGCGAAACGCCGCGCCGCCTCCCGCACGGGGTCGAGGGAAAGCGACGGCGCCGCGGCGGAATCCTCGCTCTCCGCCGTTCCCCCCTGTCCCGCGTCTCCTTCCGCGGAGCGGAAGACGGTGAGGATCGACTCGCCGCCCTCGCTCCCCTCGCGCAGCTGCGCCATCGCCGCGCGGAAGGGGTGCAGGCGCGTGCCGTCCGCCAGCTCCACCGCCCACTCGCCCTCGTCGTCCACCCAGGCGCCGCCGTGCCGGGCCAGGAGCGCCTCGCCCAGGAAGGCGCCGACCAGCGCGGTGTGCACGCGCAGCTGGTCTTCGCTCTCCACCGGGCGGACGGCCTCGACGTACTGGTCGGCCCAGGCCACGCCCGCGTCGTCGTAGGTGAGCTCGCGCCCCGCGTCGCGCGAAAGGTTCGCGAACAGCTCGGCGGCCTCGCGCAGCTTTTCGCTCACGGTCAGGCCGCGTAGCTGTAGAAGCCCTCGCCGGTCTTGCGCCCCAGCTTGCCGCTGGCGACGTACTTCCGCAGCAGGGGGCAGGGGCGGTACTTGTCGTCGCCCAGGCCGCGGTGCAGCACCTCCATGATCGCCAGGCAGGTGTCCAGCCCGACCAGGTCGGCCAGCGCCAGCGGGCCCATCGGGTGGTTCATCCCCAGCTTCATCACCGTGTCGATCGCCTCGCGGGTGGCCACGCCCTCCATCAGGCAGTACACGGCCTCGTTGATCATCGGCATCAGGATGCGGTTGGAGACGAAGCCCGGGTAGTCCTGCGCCTCGGCCACCGTCTTCCCCAGCTTTTCCGACGTTTCGACCACGATCCGCGCCGTCTCGTCCGACGTGGCCAGCCCGCGGATGATCTCCACCAGCTTCATCACGGGGACGGGGTTCATGAAGTGCATCCCGATCACCCGGTCCGCCCGCTTCGTCCGCGCCGCGATCTCGGTGATGGAGATGGACGACGTGTTGGTGGCCAGGATGGCGTGCGCCGGCGCGGCCGCGTCCATCTGCTCGAAGATGCGGAACTTGAGCTCGGTGTTCTCCGTGGCGGCCTCGACCACCAGGTCGGCGCCCTTCACCCCCTCGGACAGCTCGGTGGCGGTGGCGATGCGGCCCAGGGCGGCGTCGCGGTCGGCCTCGGTGGCCGCGCCCTTCTTGATCTGCCGGTCGAAGTTGCCGGTGATGGTCCGCCGTGCGTTCTCGAGCGCCTGCGCGCTCACGTCGATCATGGTCACGTCATGGCCGTGCTGCGCGAACACGTGCACGATGCCGTTGCCCATCGTCCCCGCGCCGATGACCGCCACCTTCCGGATCTCCATCGATCTATTCCTCAAAACAAGGTTCGTGACTGATATCACTCCGAGAAAATGCCCGTGCAGTCCCGCACCGGCCCATCCCCGTCATCCTGAGGCCGACCACATAGTCCTTGCGGCACGAGTGGTCGCAGGCCGAAGGATCTATCGCCGGTCCAGCGAAAGATCCAGCCGTCGCGCATCGTCGGCCACAGATCCTTCGCGCTGCGGCCGACCGAGCACGCCTCGATCGCGGCGTGGCCGCGCTCAGGATGACGAGACGGTGCAATCGCTCGAAAGCATACCGGATCGCGGAATCGGGACCGGGCTCAGCTCAGTGCCAGGAACAGCACGAAGTAGATCGCGATCAGGCTGGCCCCGAAGGCGACCGTCCACACCCCTGCGTTCATCCACCCGCGCGACTTGAGCGCCTCGCCCGACTGCTCGTGGCGCTCCACCGCCTCGCGCGCGCTCCCCGCGAAGTACACGTCGCGGATCCCCAGGAAGCGCCCGCCCAGCGCGCCGCTGATCCCGAAGAGGAGCGCCATCACCCCGGTGCAGAACACCGTGAGCAGCCAGACGCGGCCGCGGTCCGCCGCCGGGCTCAGCCCCAGCGCGCGGAAAGGGAAGAGCACCGGCACCAGCAGCGCGAAGACGGTCCCCGCGCCCACCGCGCTCCCCCAGAAGGAGACGGCGCGGCGCTTCACGCGCCCGTCCCCAGCCGCGCGTCGACCAGCGGCCCCAGCGCGCGCATCCGCTCCGACTCGCGCACCCACGGCGCCCAGAGCAGCAGCGCCGTCAGCGCGACGATGACGAGGGTGGCCGCGACGCCGGCCTCGGGGCCGAAGTCGCCGCCGGTCATCCAGCGCGGGCCCGCGGCCCGCACGTCGTACAGCGGCGTGTCGCGCACCAGCCCGCTGACGGGAAAGTCCAGCGCGGCCGACATCATCCAGTTCCACCCCAGGTGCACCGCGGTGCAGAACCAGAGCGACCGGGTGCGCAGGTACGCCCACCCCAGCATCACGCCGGCCAGGAAGATGTTGGCCACCGCCAGCGCGTCGATCGACGGGTTCTGCAGGTGCGCCGCCGCGAACAGCGCCGACGTGGCCATCACCGCCGGCCACGCGCCCACCCCCTGCACCAGCGCCTGGAACAGGTAGCCACGGAAGATCGCCTCTTCGGCGGCCGCGGCCACGGCGTACAGCAGCAACGCCCCGCCCAGAGCGGCGACATATTCGGGCCACGAGCCGCTGTCGGCAACCCAGCGCACGGTTCCAGCCACCGTGAGCACACCCACGGCCGCCGTGATCGCCGCCGCGCCCAGCCCGAAGCCGAGGAGCGAATCGCGCGGGGCGTCGGGGTCGGCCGCGTAGCCCAGCGCGCCGAGCGGCCGGCGGTCCACCAGCGCGAGCATCCCCCATCCCGCCAGGAGTGCGCAGACCAGCTCCACCGCGGTGCTCACCTCGAGCCCCAGCCGCACGCCGGCCCCGCCCAGCGCCAGGAGGATCGCCGAGAGCAGGAAGAGGAACGCCCCCATCCACAGCGCGATCCGCCACCCCGCGCGCACGCCGTACGGGCCGTGGAGCACGCGCCGCAGCAGCGGGGCCGGTGGGGCGGGGGATGATTCGTAGCCCGGGTGTTCGGCGCTCATTCCCATCGCACATTCAAGAACAAAACCGCCATGGCCCTCACGGAGGGGCGGAGGAACGGAAACGGCCGGGGCACGCGCTCGGACCGCGGTTTCCGTGCTTCCGTTCCTCGGTGAGAGACGCGCGGTTCAAAAACGAAGCGCCGCCCGGCACGGGGCCGGGCGGCGCGCATCCATCGGGTCAGACGCGCTCGACGCTGAGCGCCACGGCGTCGCCGCCGCCCAGGCAGAGCGTGGCCAGGCCGGTCTCCTTGTCGCGGTCGTGCAGCGCGTGCACCAGCGTGGTGAGCACCCGCGCGCCGCTGGCGCCGATCGGGTGGCCCAGCGCCACGGCGCCGCCGTTCACGTTCACGCGGTCCCAGTCCCACTCCAGCCCGGCGCCGTCGGCCAGCGCCTGCACGGCGAACGCCTCGTTGGCCTCGATCAGGTCGTAGTCGCCGATCGCCGAGCCGCTCTTCTTCATCAGGTTCCTGACCGCCTGGATCGGCGCGAAGAACAGCTCCCGCGGCTCCACCGCGCCCGTGCTGTAGGCGGTGATGCGGGCCAGGATGTTCAGCCCGTTCGCCCGCGCGTACTCCTCGCTCACGACGACGACCGCCGACGCGCCATCGTTCATCGAGCTGGCGTTGCCGGCGGTGACGACGGGGTCGGTGACGTCCTTGGGCGCGTCCTTGGTGAACGCCGGGCGCAGCTTGCCGAGCGAGTCCAGCGAGGTGTCCTCGCGCGGGTTCTCGTCGGTGTCGACGATCGTGGCGCCCTTGCGGCCGGGGACTTCGACGGGGACGATCTCGTTCTTGAACTTGCCGCCCTTGATCGCCTCCACCGCCTTGCGGTGGCTGGCGACACTGAACTCGTCGGCCATCTGCCGGGTGATGCCCGCCTTCTTCGCCGTGTACTCGGCGTGCCCACCCATGTGCACGTCGCAGAACGAGCACCACAGCCCGTCGCGGATCAGCCCGTCCACCAGCGTCTGGTCGCCGAACTTGACGCCGTTGCGGTAGCCGTAGAGGTAGAACGGCGCGTTGGACATGCTTTCCTGCCCGCCGGCCACGATCACCTGGCTGTCGCCCGCGCGGATGCTCTGCGCCGCCAGCATCACCGCCTTCAGCCCGCTGCCGCACACCTTGTTGATGGTGAGCGCGCTGACGGTGGGGGGGAGGCCGGACTTGATGGTGGCCTGGCGCGCGGGGGCCTGCCCCACGCCGCCCTGCACCACGTTGCCCATGATCACCTCGGCGATGTCCTCCACGTTGACCCCGGCGCGGCTCACGGCCTCGCGGATGGCGGTGGCGCCCAGGTCGGGCGCCTGGAGCGCCGACAGCGCGCCCAGGTAGCGGCCGATCGGCGTGCGCACCGCGCTCACGATCACGGGCGTGGTGCGGGGGTCGCGTGCGATATCGATCATCTCAGCCTTCCAGAGTGGTTCAGGTGAAGTGCCCTGCTGCCGACTGCGTCCTTCGGACCCGTGTGTCTCACCGGCGGTGTGCCGTAGGCGGCCCCGCGGCCCCCCTCCCCCGCCCTCCCCCCGTAAACTGCGCGGGGGGAGGGTGACGCGAGGGCTGGGTTTAGCGCGATTCCTCGGCGCCGCGCCCCGCCCGCTCGCTTAGGCTCGCACCTCCGCCGTACCGGGAGAGGTTGCTTGCCGCCTGCGTCTCGCTTCGAAATCACCGAAGCGAACCAGGTTTCTTCTCCCCCTCCCCCGCGGAGCGCGGGGAGGGGGCGGGGGGAGGGGGCCAGCCGCGGCCGGCACCGAGCCCGCGTTCCGCTACGGTATTCCGCTACGATCCCGCGTCCTCCAGTCTTACGCCCTTCCCGTCCCCCACCGCGTAGCCCCACGGGGTGAACGGGTCGTGGGTGGAGACCAGCAGCCAGCGCTCGTCCACGGCGCGGCGGAGGAGGGCGCGCTTGCTCTCCAGCGTCACCAGCGGCTCCACGTCGTAGCCCATGATCCACGGCAGCGGAAGATGGGCCATCGTCGGCACCACGTCGGCCAGGAAGCACGCCGTCTCGCCCTGCGACGCGACGAGCACCGACTGGTGGTGCGGGCAGTGGCCGGGCGTTCGGTACACCGATATCCCCGGTACGATCTCCACGTCCCCCTCCACCAGCTTCAGCCGCCCGGCCTCCATCACGGGGTCGAAGTTGTGCGGCAGGTAGCTGGCCGTGGTGCGCTCGTTGGCGCGGTGCGCCCACTCCCACTCGCCGGCCTGCACGTGGTAGGTGGCGTTGGGGAACGAAAGCCGCACCTGCCCCTCGGCGTCGCGGAAGGTGTTGCCACCCGCGTGGTCGAAGTGCAGGTGCGTGTCGATCACCACGCTGACGTCATCCGCGCTGAAGCCGGCGGCGGCGACCGCTTCCTGCAGCCGGTCGGGGTAGCGGGGGTCGGACGAGGCGTTCTCGACGCCGTAGATGTCGAGGAACTTCTCGTTCTCCTTGTTCCCCAGCCCGGTCTCGATCAGCACCAGCGCGTCCGGCGTCTCCACCAGCAGGCAGCGGAGCGCCAGGGGGATGCGGTTGCGCGCGTCGGCCGGGATGCGCTTCTCCCACAGCGGCTTGGGGACCACGCCGAACATGGCGCCGCCGTCCAGCCGCTGCAGCCCCGCCTCGAGCGCGTGGATGCGCAGCCGCCCCAGGGTGCGCGTCCGGACGAGCGTCTCCGTCGCCAGCGCCCGTTCCGCCGTGTCCGTCACGCGCACTCCATCGATTTCGGTGACTTGGTCCGCTTCTTACGCTCCGCGCGCTTGCGCAGCATCCGCTGCATCTCGGCCCAGTCGCCGGCGCCGCGGTCTTCCAGCATCTCGATGAAGCGGATCAGCAGCTTGGCCGTGGCCACCGCGTCGTCCAGCGCGCGGTGCCGGCTCTCGATGCGCAGGCCGAAGTACAGCGCCAGCGAATCGAGTCCGCGCGACGGCAGCTCGGGAAGGAGCTTGCGCGCGAGCCGCACGGTGCACAGCTGGCGCCCGCGCGGCTGCACCCCCAGCGCCATCTGCATCTCGTGGCACAGGAAGCGCCAGTCGAACGGCGCGTTGTGCGCCACGAACACCTTCCCGCGGATCGCGTCGGAGACGTCCTCGGCCACCTCGCGGAAGAGCGGCGCGTTCGCCACCATCGCCTCGCTGATCCCGGTGAGCGAGGTGATCATCCCCGGGATGCGGCGCTGCGGGTTCACCAGCGTGCAGTACGTGTCGGTGATCCGCCCGCCGCTCACGCAGACGGCGGCGACCTCCGTCACCCGGTGCCCGCGGTACGGAGATCCGCCCGTGGTTTCCAGGTCGACGACGACCCATTCCTCCTCGCGCAGCGGCCGGAGCGGGAACGCGGGCTCGGCCGGCGCCTGCCGCTTCGGCTTCGGCGCGCCGGCGGACGGCGGCGCATCGCCCGCCTCGCTTCCACCGGACGCGCCGCCGTAGGGGAGGGGATCGTACGCCGAGTACGGGCGCGGCGGGGCGGTGAGCGACCAGACGCCGTCGGCGCTCACGCGGAAGCGCGGGTCGGTGCCCAGCAGCGCGAACACCGCGGCGGCCGCCGCGCCGCCGCCGTGCGTGATCCCCATCACGCGCTGGGCGACCTCGCTGGTGGCCGCGGGGCCGTCGCCGAGCAGCGCCAGGGCGCGGTCGGTGAGCCCGCCCTGGCGCTCGAAGCGCACGTTGTCGAGCGGAAAGGCCAGCTGCGTCACCAGATGTCGTCGCGGCAAACGGGAAGCGTCATGCAGCGGCCGCCGCCGCCGCCCCGCACCAGCTCGGCGCCCTCGAAGGCGATCACCGCCTTGTCGCCGTCCCCCAGCTCCACCTCGCCGGTCAGGAACTCGATCGCGTCGATGATCCGGAACCCGGCCTCGCGCTCCATCTCGCGCATGGTGGCCTCGTTGCGCGTGTAGCCCAGCACCACGCCGGGGCGCACCGCAACGAAGTTGCACCCGCTGGACCACTGCTCGCGCTCCTGCCGGGTGGGGTGCTGCCCGCCGCACCAGATCGGCTCCAGCGGCAGGTCCACCTTGCGCAGCCCCTGGAAGACGTCGTCGTACGCCCGGACTCCCTTGGCGTCGGGCTTGTAGTAGAGCACCGGCAGCCGCGCGGGGCCGAAGAAGTACGGCGGGTAGACCACGCAGTGCTCGCGGTCGACCATGGTCATGATCATGTCCAGGTGGATCGCCGGGCTCTCGGCGGGGAGGACCACCACCAGCACGTGCTCGATCCCCGCCTTCTCGCGCAGCCCGTCCACCAGCCCCTCGATCGCCGCGGGGCTCGAGCGCTCCGAGAGGCCCACCATGGCCAGGTCGGGGCGCAGGATCAGCACGTCGCCACCCTCGATGGTGTAGTCGCTGCGGTGCTCCTCGGTCCCGTCGTAGATGAAGCCTTCGTTCTTCAGCAGCGGGTGGTACAGGAAGAGCGCCTTCATCACCAGCTCCTCGGTCCACCGCACCGCGTAGCGCATGGCGCCGATGATCACCGCGTCGTTCACCACCATGGCGGCGTCGCGGGTGAAGAAGAGGTTGGGGAGCGGGGGGAGCTCGTAGCTCACCTTGTGCAGCAGCTTGCTGATCGGCCCCATCGGCGCCTCCACCCCCTCGATGAAGCGGCGGATCAGCTCCTCGCCCGGCATCTCGTACAGCCCGGCGGCCAGGGGCTCGCTCGACGCCACCTCCATCACCCGGCGCACCAGGAACTCGCGCACCTCGCGCTCGTCCACGATGTCGGCGAGCAGGTCGCGCACGTCCAGCACGTCGGCGAAGCGCGACAGCAGGGCACGGAAGCGCTGGTGCTCGCGCCGCGCCTGCTCCAGGTCGATGATGTCGTCGTAGAGGATCTGCTCGCGGTTGCTGGGCGTCACCGCCAGCAGCTCG
>DASSME010000247.1:0-5918 GCA_035689035.1 Longimicrobium sp.
CAGCGCCTCGCCGAAGCGCCGCGGGTCGAGGAGCACGTCCTGGCCGATCACCACGATCCGGCCGCCGTTCAGCAGCGGCCCCCACACCTCCATGGTGCTCGCGTCGAACGCCGGGTTGGCCGCGAACGCCACCCGGTCGCCGGCGCCGAAGTCCGCGTACCCGCTGTTGACCACCAGCCGCGAGACCGCCCGGTGCGGCACCACCACGCCTTTTGGCTGTCCCGTGGAACCCGACGTGTACATCACGTACGCGGCCGCTTCGCCGTCCAGCGGCACCCGCGGATCGTCCGTCCTGCCCTCCGCGAGCGTATCGACGTCGATCCGCTCGACCTCCGAAAGATCGGGGAGATCGGCGCCGGCGAGCGCCAGCACGATCCGCGAACCGCTGTCCGCGACCATGAACGCGATGCGCTCCGCCGGGAACACCGGGTCGATCGGCACGTACGCGGCGCCCGCCTTCAGGATCGCCAGCTCCGCGACCACCAGCTCCGCGGAGCGCGGCAACACGATGGCCACCCGCGCACCAGGAGCCACGCCGCGCGCCCTCAGGTGATGCGCCAGCCGGTTGGCCCGGGCGTTCAGCTCCGCGTACGTCAGGGAACGATCCTCGTGCACCACCGCCACGGCGGCGGGCGTGCGCTCCACCTGGCGTTCGAACCGTTCGTGCACGGGGCGGTCGCCCGGGAACGCGGCATCCGTCGCGTTCCACTCCTCCACCACCTGCCGACGCTCGGCCGCCGGGAGCACGTCGAGGCTCCCGATCGCCGTGTCCGGCGCGGTCTCCAGCGCCTCGACCACACTCTCAAGCGCCGTGTGCATCAGCGCGCACACCCGCGCGGCCCCGATCGACCGCGGCACCTGGACATCCAGCTGCAGCCGTTCGCCCAGGTCGTCCACCGAGAGCGTGAGCGGGTAGTTCGACCGCTCGGCGGCGTGGATCCCCCGCCTCCCCTCGCGCGCCGCGTCCGCGGCCGGGGTGCTTTCCCCGCCGCCGTGGCGGTAGTTCAGCAGCGCGGTGAACAGCGGCGCCGGCGCCTCGACCGCGCTGCACCGCTGCGCCAGCGCCAGCGGGGCGTGCTCGTGCCGCAGCAGCTCGGCCAGCTGCCGGTGCGTGGCGCGCACGCACGCCTCCACGCCGTCCCCGCCCACCTTCACCCGTACCGGCAGGGTGTTGATGAACGGCCCCACCACGCGGTCCGCGCCCCGCCCCGCCTGCATCCGCCCGAAGAGCACGGTTCCGAAGACCACGTCGTCACGCCCCGACACCCCCGCCAGCACCCGCGCCCACGCCACGTGACACAGGCTGGCGGCGTTCACCCCCAGCGCCCGGGCCCGCCCGCGCAGCCGCTTGGCCACCCCGGCGTCCACGGGGAGCCGTGCCTCGTCCATCCCGGACCCGTCGAGCCACACGTCGGTCAGCCCGAAGGGCGCGGTCGGCTCGGCCACGTCGCCCAGCAGCCGGCGGAAGAACGCCTCGTGCTCGCCCCGGCTCACCCCCAGCCGCGCCTGCGCCACGTAGTCGCGGAAGGGGAGCGGCGCCGGCAGCTCGCCCGCGCGGCCCACCAGGTGCGCCTCCACCTCGCGCTGGAGCACGTCCAGCGAGGTGTGGTCGCTGCAGAGGTGGTGGAGCAGGAGGAGCAGGACGTACCCCTCGCCGTCGCGCGCCGTGTACGCGCGCACCAGCGGCGCCCGCTCCAGGTCGATCCGGTGGTGCCCGGGGTCGAAGCGCGCCCCCAGCCGCCGCGCCACGTCGCCGCCGGCGCCACCCGCATCATCGCCCGCGCCGCCGTCCAGCTCCACCTCCTCCACCTGGAGCCGGGCCTGGCGCCACACCACCTGCACCGGCTCGCGCAGCCCTTGCCACGCCACCGAGGTGCGCAGGACCTCGTGCCGGTCGATCACCGCCTGCAGCGCGGCCAGGTACCGGTCCAGGTGCGCGCGTCCGTCGAAGCGGATCATCGTGGTCAGCAGGTACGGATCTCCCGCCGACGCCAGCGAGTGGAAGAGGATCCCCTCCTGCAGCGGCGCCAGCGGGTAGATGTCCTGGATGTTCGCCGCGCCGCCGGCCACGCCCGCCGCGATCCCGTCGATCTCGCCGCGGCTCAGCTCCACCAGCGGCAGCATCTCCGGCGTGATCGCGTCACAGGGCGTGGGGATGCCGTTCGGGGGGACGTCGACCTCGAGGCTCTCCGCGCCCACCGCCGCGGCCAGGGCGGCCAGCGTCGGCGTGGTGAAGAGGGTGCCGACCTCGGCGTGCAGCCCCCGCCGCCGCATCCGCTCCACCAGCGTCACCGCCAGCAGCGAGTGGCCGCCCAGCTCGAAGAAGTGGTCGTGCCGGCCGACCCGCTCCACCCCGAGCACCTCGGCCCAGATCTCCGCGAGCGCCTCCTCCACCTCACCCAGCGGCGCCGCGTAGACCCGCCGCGTGTACGCGCCGCCGTCGGGGGCGGGGAGCGCGCGGCGGTCCAGCTTGCCGCTGGGCGTCAGCGGCAGCGCATCCAACCGGACGTAGGCCGCCGGCACCATGTGCTCCGGGAGCGCGCCGGCCAGATGCTCCTTCAGCGCCTCGGCCTCCAGCGCTTCCGCGGCCTCGTAGTACGCCACCAGGCGCTGGTCGCCGGGGGTGTCTTCGCGCGCCACCACCGCCACGCCGCGGACCCTGGGGTGCTCGGCCAGCCGCGCCTCGATCTCTCCGGGCTCGATGCGGAAGCCGCGCACCTTCACCTGGTGATCGGTGCGCCCCAGGTACTCGAGCGTCCCGTCCGCCCGCCAGCGGCCCAGGTCGCCCGTCCGATAGAGGCGCGCGCCGGGCCCGCCGAACGGGTCCGGCACGAAGCGTTCGGCGGTGAGCGCCGGGCGCGCGTGGTAGCCGCGCGCCACCTGCACCCCGCCGATGTACAGCTCGCCCGCCACGCCCGCCGGCGCCGGCCGGCCGGCGCGGTCCAGCACGTACAGCCGCGTATTCGAGACCGGCCGGCCCAGCGGCACCCGCGCGGCCGCCGCGTCGCGCGCGGGCTCGCAGCGCCAGGCGGTGACGTCGACCGCCGCTTCCGTCGGGCCGTACAGGTTGTACAGCTCCACCCCGGGCAGACGCCGGTGGAAGTGCCCCACCAGCGCCGGCGGCAGCGCCTCGCCGCTGCACACCACCCGTCGCAGGCCCGTGCACGCCCCCGCCTCCGGGTGCTCCACGAAGTGCTGCAGCATCGAGGGGACGAAGTGCACCGTCGTGATCCCCTCGCCGCGGATGGTCGCGGCCAGGTAGCCCGGGTCGCGGTGGCCCTCCGGCCGCGCCATCACCAGCCGGGCGCCCACGCCCAGCGTCCAGAAGAACTCCCAGACGGATACGTCGAAGGCGTACGTCGTCTTCTGCAGCACCGCGTCGTGCCGCTCCAGCGGGTAGGCGTCCTGCATCCAGAGGAGCCGGTTCACCACTCCGCGGTGCGCGTTCATCACCCCCTTGGGCAGCCCCGTCGATCCCGACGTGTAGATCACGTACGCCAGGTGATCGGGCGTGAGCCCGCCCCGCGCGGGATCGGTGACGGGCTGCCCGGACCAGGACGGCGCGTCGCGGTCCAGGGCGATGACCGGCGCCCGGAGTGCGTCGAAGCGCCCGGCGAGGGTTTCCTGCGTGAGGAGCACCGCGGGAGCGCTGTCCGCCAGCATGTAGCGGAGCCGCTCCCCGGGATACGCCGGATCCAGCGGGACGTACGCGCCGCCGGCCTTGAGCACCGCCAGCAGCGCCACCACCATCTCCAGGCTCCGCTCGGCGCAGACCGCCACGCGCACGTCCGGCCCCACGCCCAAGCCGCGGAGGTGGTGCGCCAGCCGGTTGGAGCGCGCGTTCAGCTCCGCGTAGGTCAGCCGATCGCCGCCCAGGGCCACGGCCACCACGTCCGGCGCGAGCGCCGCCTGCGCCTCGAACGCCTCGTGGATGCACACGTCGTCCGGATACGCCGTCGCCGTCGCGTTCCACGTCTCCACCACCTGGCGGCGCTCCTCCGCGTCCAGCAGCGGCAGGAGCTCCACGCCCGCGCCGTCCTCCGCCACCATCGCCTCCAGCGCGCGGCGCAGGTAGCCCAGCCAGCGCTCCACCGTCTCGCGATCGTACAGCGCGGTCGCGTAGTCGACGCCGCCGACCACGCGGCCGTCCACCTCCGCCAGCGAGAGCGACAGGTCGAACTTCGCCGTCACCTGCCCGGAGACCCGCGCGGGCGCCAGCCGCAGCCCGGGAAGCTCCAGCTCGCCGCCGGCCGCGCTCTGCCACGAGAACATCACCTGGAAGAGCGGCGTGTGCGCCAGGCTGCGCGCCGGCTGCACCACCTCCACCACCTGCTCGAACGGGATGTCCTGGTGCTGCTGCGCCGCGAGCGCCCGCTCCTTCACGTGGGCCAGCAGTTGCGCCACCGTGGGCGCGTCCGACAGCTCCAGCCGCAGCGCGAGCGTGTTGACGAAGAAGCCGATCAGCCCCTCGATCTCCGCGCGGCCACGGTTGGCCGCCGGCGTGCCGACCACCACGTCGTCCTGCCCCGACAGCCGGCTCAGCACCGCCGCCCAGCCGGCCAGCAGCGTCATGAACAGCGTGGTCCCGTGGCGGCGGCCGAGCGCCTTCAGCCCGGCCGTCAGCGCCTCGTCCAGCTCCACCCCGATCGCCGCCCCGGCGTGGTCCTGGCGCGCGGGCCGCGGCCGGTCGGCCGGCAGCTCCAGCAGCTCGGGCGCGCCGGTGAGCGTCGTCCGCCAGTACTCCGTCTGCCGCTGGAGGACGTCGCCCTCCACCCAGCGCCGCTGCCACGCGGCGTAGTCCGCGTACTGCACCGGGAGAGCGGGAAGCGGATCGGCATCGCCCCGGCCGAAGGCGGCGTACAGCGCGCTCAGCTCGCGCGTCAGCACCCCGATCGACCAGCCGTCGGAGACGATGTGGTGCATCGTCACGGCAAGGACGTGATCATCCCCGGCCAGCCGCACCAGGCGTCCACGGATGAGGGGGCCGCGCCGCAGGTCGAACGGTGCGGCCGCTTCCTCCGTCATCAATCGGCGCAGCTCCGACTCCGCCCCGGGATGATCCGCCAGATCGTGATCGAGGAGATGGAATCGGCTCTCCGACCCCGGCGCGATCCGCTGCGCCGGCTCTCCATCGGCCTGGACGAACGTCGTGCGCAGCGCCTCGTGCCGCGCGACGATGCGGTCCAGCGCGCGGACCAGCGCACCGCGGTCCAGCTCGCCGCGAAGGCGCAGGCCGGCCGGGATGTGGTAGGCCGTCCCCGCGCTCCCCAGCTGCTCCAGGAACCACAGCCGCCGCTGCGCGAACGACAGCGCGAGCGGCCCGGCGCGATCCACGGGCTCGATCGGCGGGAGATCCGACCGCGCGGCCGCCACGAGCCCGCGGGCGAAATCCGCCAGCACCGGGCGCAGGAACACGTCGCCCAGCGCGGCTTCCGCGCGCAGGAGCTGGCGCACGCGCGTGACCACCTGCACCGCGCGCAGCGAGTGCCCGCCGAGCTCGAAGAAGTGGTCGTGCCGCCCCACCCGCTCCACCCCGAGCACGTCGGCCCAGATCTCCGCCAGCGCAGCCTCGGTCTCGCTCGCCGGGGCCTCGTAGCCCCGCGTGACGAACACATCGCCGTCCGGCGCGGGGAGCGCATTACGGTCCACCTTGCCGTTCGGCGTGAGCGGCAGCGCGTCCAGCCACACGTACGCCGCGGGCACCATGTACTCCGGCAGACGCTCGGAGAGGTGAGAGCGGAGCGCCTGCGCATCCAGCGCGTGGCCGACCACGCAGTACGCCACCAGCCGCGGCTCGCCGGACCCGTCTTCGCGGGCCGCCACCACCGCCTCGCGCACGCCCGCATGCTCCGCGAGCCGCGCCTCGATCTCGCCCAGCTCGATGCGGTAGCCGCGGATCTTCACCTGGAAGTCGAGCC
>DASSME010000248.1:0-36902 GCA_035689035.1 Longimicrobium sp.
CAGGAAGCTCTCGAAGAGCGGGCGGCCGCGCGGCACCTCGCTCCACCCCTGCACGCTGGCCAGCGGCGCGTGCTCGTGCTCGCGCGCCTCGCCGGCCTTGCGCTGCAGCTCGGCCAGGAGCCGCTCCACCGTCTGGGCGCCGTCCACGCGGGCACGGACGGGGACGGTGTTGATGAAGTTGCCCACCATCTCTTCCACCCCCTCCAGCTCGGCCGGGCGGCCGCTGACGGTGGCGCCGAACACCACGTCGCTCTCGCCGCTGTAGCGCGACAGGAGGAGCGCCCACGCGCCCTGCACCAGCGTGTTGGGGGTCACGGCCAGCCGCCGCGCGGTCTCCAGCATCGCGGCCACGCGCGGGGCCTCGAGGGTGCGCTTGATCCACCCGTCGCCCGAGACGGGGGCGGCCGCGGGGCGGTCGATGCCCAGCGGGGTGGGGGCGGCGAAGCCGGCCAGCTCGGCGCGCCAGAACGCCTCGGCCTTCGCACGGTCCTGCCGCTGCAGCCAGGCGATGTAGTCGCGGTACGGCCGCGGCTCGGGCAGGCGCGGCGCCGCGCCGTCGCGGTGCGCCTGGTAGAGCGCCAGCACGTCGGCGTAGACCAGCCCCAGGCTCCACCCGTCCAGGAGCATGTGGTGGTGCGTCCACACCACGCGGTGCTCGCGCTCGGCGGTGCGGAAGAGCGCCACGCGCATCAGCGGCGGCCGCGCGGGGTCGAAGCCGCGCTCGCGGTCGGCCGCCACGTAGGCGTCGAAGCGGCGCTCCCGCTCGTCGCCAGCCAGGCCGCGCCAGTCGTCGGTGTGCAGCGCCAGCGGGACGCGGCGGCGGACCACCTGCAGCGGCTTCTCCACCTTTTCCCAGGCGAACACCGAGCGCAGCACCGGGTGGCGCTCCACCACGCCTTCCCAGGCGCGGGTGAAGGCGCGGGCGTCGAGCTCGCCGCGCAGCGTGAAGCCGAACTGCCCCACGTACACGCCGCCCTCGTCCGAGGCCAGGGTGTGGAAGAGCATGCCCTCCTGCATCGGCGAGAGCGGATACAGGTCCTCGATCGGGTTCTTCCGGACTGCTTCTTGGGTGGACACGTTCGGCTCGTTCCCGGTTGATGGTCGGCTGGCGCGCGCCCGTTCGCCCGCGCCCTTGGGTCGGTTCCGCATGGCACCGCACGGCTTTCACCCCGCACGGCACGGTTCGGCGGCTCCGCGGGAGGAGAGTCGATCCTCCCCCGCGGCTCCGTCAGCGATCGTTTACAGACTTCGAGAGATGGTGGGATCTCCCATGCGCCCGAAGGGGCGCTTCTTCGACGTGCCAGCGCCGGATGTTTGCGATCGATCGCCTGATTCGGCGATCACTTCGCCCGCTTCCATCCGGGTGGACGGCGTCTCCGAATTGAGTCGCGCAAGGATAGCCGGCGGGGGCGCGCGAACCCCCCGCGGCTCGCCGCGCCGGCGCTCAGGCCAACGCGGGCTCGGCGGTCTCGGCCAGCAGGCGGGCGGTGCGGGCCAGCGCCTCTTCCAGCTCGGCGGTGTCGCGGCCGAAGCCGAGCCGCACGTGCTGCGCGTGCCCGAACGCGCTCCCGGGGACCAGGAGGACGCGCTCCTTGCGCGCGAGCTCGTGGCAGAAGGCCTCTACGTCGGGGACCAGGGGGAAGCGGGGGAAGCCGGTGACGCCGCCCGCGGGGAGGGCCCACTCCACCAGCTCGGCGTTCTCTTCCACCCAGCGGCCCACGATCGCGCGGTTGTGGCGGGCGAGCGCCAGCCGCGGCTGGATCAGCGCGTCGGCATTGCGCACCACGCGCTCGGCCAGGCGCTCCACCATCGGCGACAGGTGCAGGGTGACGTAGTCGCGCACCCGCATCATCGGCGCGAAGACGGCGGGGTGGGCGAGCGCCCAGCCCACGCGCAGCCCGGGAAGGCCGTACGCCTTGCTGAAGGTGCCCATCGAGATGGCGCGCTCGTACGCCAGCACCGGCTCGGGAAGGGGCGGCGCGTCGTACACCAGCTCGGTGAAGGCGCCGTCCCACACCAGGTACGCCCCGTGCCTCGCGGCGAGCTCGATCAGCTCCGCCTGCTGCCCCGCCGTCATCGTGGCCCCGGTGGGGTTGTGCGGGAAGTTGACGATGATCATGCGCGTGCGCGGCCCGATCAGCGCGCGCGCGTCGTCCAGGTCGGGCGCGAAGGCGTTCTCCCAGCGCAGCGGCCAGCGCCGCAGCGTGCACCCGATCGACTGCGCGATGGTGAAGAGCTGCGGGTAGCAGGGGTCCAGCACCACCACCTCGTCGCCGGGGGAAAGGAGCGCCAGCATCAGCAGGAAGTTGGCTTCGCTGCTGCCGTGCGTGGCCATCACCTTCTCCACGTCGCCGCCGGTGAAGCGCCGGGCCAGCGCGTCGCGCAGCCCGTCGCCGCCCATGGTCTGGCTGTCGCGGAAGACCAGGTCGTCGAATTCGCGGGTCTCGAAGCCGATCAGGCGGCGCAGGTCGGCCATGGAGTAGTCGTCCACGCCGCTGCTGCCGATGTCCAGGTCGACGTCGAAGTAGTACTGCCGCATCCACTCTTCCAGCAGGGCCGGGGGGAGTCGCATCGCTGTGCCCGTTCTCGGTTCGAAGTCGCGGTGGCTCGGGAGGGCGCGGATCAGCCCTGGCCGAAGATGGAGGTGTACGACTCGGCCATCCCGACGACCACCTTGCGGGCGCCGGTGAAGGGCGAGCGGGCGTGCGCCATCAGCATGTTGTCCAGCAGGAGCACGTCGCCGGTCTCCCAGGGGAAGACCAGGGCCTCGGCGTCGAAGGCGTCGCGGATGGCGGCGAAGACCTCCTCGCCGATCGGCGAGCCGTCGCCGAAGTAGGTGTTGCGCGGCAGGTTCTCCTCGCCGAACTCCTCCAGCATCATCTCCACGACCGCCGGGTCGAGCGACGAGACGTGGAAGAGGTGCGCCTGGTTCATCCACACCTTCTCGCCGGTGGCGGGGTGCGCCTCGACCCCCTGGCAGATCTGCCGGGTGCGCAGGTGCTCGTCGCTCACCCACTCGGCCTGGATCCCGGCGGCGGCGCAGAAGGCGTCCACCTCGGCGCGGGTCTCGGCCTGGAAGACGTTCTGCCAGGGGAGGTCCATCCACGGGGTGTAGTTGCGCACGTACATCACCCCCAGCCGCTCGAAGCGGTCGCGGATCCCGGCGGGGAGGCGCTCGTAGACGCGGCGGGTGTCGGCGATCGGCGTCTCGCCCTGCGTCTCGGCGACGACCAGCGAGAGGAACCCGATCTTCATCGGCCAGGTGCGCGTGTAGCTCATCTCGGTGTGGAAGGGGATGCGCTGGTCGGCCGGGTATTCGGTGCTGGTGTACACGTTCCCCTTCACCTGCGTCCGCGGGCTGCTGCGGTAGGTGTAGGGAAGGAGCTCGCCCGAGGCCTGCTGCATGAAGCGCTGGAACTCGTCCACGTCGCCGATGCCGAAGCCGCGGAAGAGGAGGGCGCCGGCCCGCTGCAGCGTGGCCTCGATCCAGGCGCGGTTCTCGCCGGCCCAGTCGGCCAGCGCCACCCCCGGCGCGGCGGGGGTCACCACCACGGGGGCGGCGGGAAAGCCGTTCAGCCGGCCGGTCTCTACGCGGCCGTCGTGCGCGGGGGCGATCCCGGGCACCTGCACGGCTTCGGTGGCAACGCTCATCGGTCTGCTCCTTCGGGTCAGGCGAGTCGTGTGGGGTGATCCGGGCGGGGGAGCCCGGGGCGGTGCGGCCGGGGCGCTCAGTCCCCGGCGGGGTCCAGCTCCGCGTCCATCTCTTCGTCGGGCTCCCAGCCGAACGCGTCGTCGAAGTCCAGGCCGTCGCCCAGCGCGTCGGCCTCGAGCATGGCCAGGGTGCCGGCGTCGATCCCGGCCAGCGGGAAGTCGCTGGGGGTGTGGCCGCCCGCGCCGTCGGCGGCGCAGTGCTCGATCAGCGCCCGCAGGTGGCGGAGCCACGCGTCGGCCAGCCGCCGGACCGTCTCGGGGCGGTGCAGGCGGGCGCCGTAGGTGAAGTCGGCGTGCAGGCGGCCGCCCTCCACGCGGGCGTTCAGGTCCAGCAGGTGGGCGCGCGGGGCGTCGGCCGCCACCGGCCACCCGCCCGCCTCGCCGGCCAGCGCGAAGAAGGCGTCGCCGCTCACCGCCCCGTCGAACTGCCCCAGGTAGTTGAACACCACCTGCGGCCAGGGGCGCGCGGCCAGCGCGGCCCGCGCCGCCGGGGCGCCCATCCAGCGCAGCACCCCGTAGCCGATCCCCTTGCGGGGGATGGCGCGCAGCTGCTCCTTCACCGCCTTCAGCGCCGCCCCCGGGCCGTCCGCTCCCGCGTCGACCACCACCGGGTAGAGCGAGGTGAACCACCCCACGGTGCGGGAAAGGTCGGCGTCGGCGAACAGCTCCTCGCGGCCGTGGCCCTCCATCGCCACGGCGGCGCGCGGGTCGCCGGTCCACTCGCCGATGGCCAGGGCGAGCGCCGCCAGCAGCGCGTCGTCGATGCGGGTGTGGTAGGCGGCGGGAACGCGGCGCAGGAGCGACTCGGTCTCGTCGGGCTCCAGCGAGACGGTGAGGGTGCGCCCCTGGCCGGCGGGGTTGGTGCCGGCGGGGAAGTCGACCGGGAGCGGCGCCACGTCGGCGGGCACGCGGCTCCAGAAGTCCAGCTCGGCCTCGACCTGCTCGGTCAGCGCGTGCCCGGCCAGGCGCGCGGCCCAGTGGGCGAACGCGGTGGTCTTGGCCGGAAGGCGGATCTCCTCGCCGCGCGCCGCCTGCGTGCACGCGGTCTCCAGGTCTTCGAGCAGCAGGCGCCAGCTCACGCCGTCCACCGCCAGGTGGTGGATGGCGATCAGCAGCCGCTCGCCCGCGTCGCCCAGCTCGAAGCGGGCGAAGCGCGCGACCGGGCCCGCCGCCAGGTCGAGCGAGGCCTGGATCTCCGTGGCGCGGCGCTCCATCTCCTCCAGCCGCTCGTCCGCGGGGAGCCCGGAAAGGTCGATCTCGGCGACGTGCACGGGCTCGCCCGCCGGGGCGTGCGTCTGCGTCCACGCGCCGTCGGCGTGGGCGAAGCGCAGCCGCAGCGCGTCGTGGTGGCCGACCAGCGCGGTGGCGGCACGGCCGAGCACCTCCGCGTCCAGCCGCTCGCGGGAGACCAGCAGGAGCGACTGGTTCCAGTGGTGCCGCTGGGCGAGCGGCTGCTCGAAGAACCAGCGCTGGATCGGGGTGAGCGGCGCGGCGCCGGTGACCGGCCCCTGCTCGGCGTGCACGGTGCCGCCGGCGCGCCCGGCCACCCGGGCCAGCGCCGCGACGGTCGGGTTCTCGAACAGCTGCCGCGGGGTGATCTCCACCCCGGCGCGGCGCGCCTCGGCCACCACCTGGATGGAGAGGATGGAGTCGCCCCCCGCCTCGAAGAAGTTGTCGGCGGTGCCGATCCGCTCCACGCGCAGCACCTTGGCCCAGGCGGCGCAGAGGACGCGCTCGGCGTCGCTCAGCGGGGCGGCGTAGGCGTCGTCGCTCAGGCGCGGGGCCCCGGGGGCCGGGAGGGCGCGGCGGTCCAGCTTGCCGTTGCTGGTGAGCGGGAGCGCGTCCATCCAGGTGAACGACGCGGGGATCATGTAGCCGGGAAGGCGCCCCGCCAGCGCGGCGCGCAGGTCGCCCGCCGCGGGGGTGTCGCCTCCCGAGGGGACCAGATACGCGGCCAGCCGCCGGTCGCCGGGGACGTCCTCGCGCGCCAGCACCGCGGCCTCGCGCACGGCGGGGAGCGCGGCCAGCGCCGACTCGATCTCGCCGAGCTCCACGCGGAAGCCGCGGATCTTCACCTGCTGGTCCATCCGCCCCAGGTACTCCAGCTCGCCGTCGTCGCGCCGCCGGGCCAGGTCGCCGCTGCGGTACATGCGCGCCTCCGGGTCCGCCACGAAGGGGTCGCGGACGAAGCGCTCCCCGGTGAGCTCGGGGCGGTTCAGGTAGCCGCGGGTGACGCCGGCGCCGCCCACCACCAGCTCGCCGGGGACGCCGACGGGCACCGGCTCGCCGTGCGCGTCGAGGAGGTAGAGCGAGAGGTCGGGCATGGGGACGCCGATCGGGCTGCCGGCGTTCTCCAGGTCGGCCGCGCGGATCTCGCGGTAGGTCACGTGCACGGTGGTCTCGGTGATCCCGTACATGTTGACCAGCGTGGGAAGCTGGTCGCCGTACACGTCGAACCAGGGGCGCAGCGACTGCACCTCGAGCGCCTCGCCCGCGAAGATGATGCGGCGCAGCGAGAGCGGCGGCCGCCCCGCCCCGGCCGCGGCCACCTCGGCCGCGACCAGCGGGCGGAAGGCCGACGGGGTCTGGCTGAGGATGGTGACGCGCTCCCCCGCCAGCAGCGCGCGGAAGGCGTCGGGCGAGCGGGTGGTGTGGAAGGGGACCACCACCACGCGGCCGCCGTACAGCAGCGCGCCCCACAGCTCGTAGACCGAGACGTCGAAGGCGTGCGAGTGGAAGAGGCTCCACGCGTCGTGCGCGCCGAAGCCGTACCATCCTTCGGTGGCCGCGAAGAGCCGCAGCACGTGCGAGTGCGCCACCAGCACGCCCTTGGGCTTGCCCGTGGACCCCGAGGTGTAGATGACGTACGCCAGCGAATCGGCCGTGGCGTGGTGCTCCGGCGCCGTGGCGGGGTGCGCCGCGATCAGCGCCGCGTCACGGTCCACGCAGATCACCTCGGCGCCGTGCGGCGGAAGGGCGGGGAGGAGCGACGACTGGGTGACCAGGATCGGGATCTCCGCATCCTCCAGCATGAAGCCCAGCCGCTCGGCCGGGTACGCCGCGTCCATCGGCACGTAGGCGCCGCCCGCCTTCAGGATGCCGAGGAGGGCGACCACCATCTCGGCCGAGCGCTCCACGAAGAGCCCCACGCGCACCTCGGGGCCCACGCCGCGCGAGCGGAGCAGGTGCGCCACCTGGTTGGCGCGGGCGTCGAGCGCCGCATAGGTCAGCTGCGTCCCCTCGAAGGCGAGCGCGACCGCGTCGGGGGTGCGCGCCGCCCGTTCCGCGAAGCGGTCGTGCAGCGTGCCGGCGGCCGGGTAGGTGGCGCGGATGGCGTCCAGCGCCAGCAGCCGCTCGCGCTCGGCCGTGTCCATCAGCGGGATGCGGCCCAGCGCACGGCCACCGTCGGCGACGAAGCCGGCGAGCGCGTGGTCCAGCTGGCTCGCGAGCGCCTGGACCCACGCGGCGGTGAAGCGCGCCGCGTCGTACTTGAGCGACAGAGTGAGCCCGGCGCCGGGGAGGACGGTGAGCGTGAACGGGAAGTTGTTCTGCTCGCGCCCCGCGATGTCGCGCACCTCCACGCCGCCCAGCTCCACCCGCGCGTCGCCCACCGGGTAGTTCTCGAACACCACGATGCTGTCGAACAGCGCCTGCCCGCGCGGCACGCGGGTGTACCCCTGCACCCGGGCCAGCGGCGCCTCGCCGAACTCGCGGACGCCGGCCTGCCGCGCCTGCAGCGCCTGCAGCCAGGGGAGCGCCGGGGCGTCGAGGTCTACGTTCACGCGCAGCGGCAGGGTGTTGATGAACAGCCCCACCATCTCCTCCACCCCCTCCAGCTCGGGCGGCCGCCCGCTGACGGTGGCGCCGAAGAGCACGTCCTCTTCCCGGGCGTGGCGCGCCAGGAGGAGCGCCCACGCGCCCTGCACCAGCGTGTTCACGGTCAGCCCGTGCGTCCGCGCGAAGGCGCGCAGCGCGTCGTGCCGGGCGCGGTCCAGCCGCAGCTCGCGCACGCCGTACCCTTCCGCGCCGGGGGCGGCGCGGCCGGCGCCGCGGTCGCCCGGGAGGGGCGTGGGGGCGGCGAAGCCCTCCATCTCGCCGCGCCAGAACGCCTCGGCGGCGGCGGGGTCGCGCGCGGCCAGCCAGGCCAGGTAGTCGCGGTACGGCCGCCCGCGCGCCAGGGCGGCGCGGCCGCCGGCCACGATCGTCCGGTACGCCTCGGCCACGTCGCGGAAGACCAGCGGCAGGCTCCACCCGTCCAGCACCATCTGGTGGAAGCTCCACAGCGCCCACCACGACCCGGCGCCCGTCCGCGCCACGGCCACGCGCAGGAGCGGCGCGGCCGCGGGGTCGAAGCCGCGGGCGCGGTCGGCGGCCAGGTACTCGTCGCGGCGCGCCCCGGCCTCGTCCGCGGTCAGACCGCGCCAGTCCAGCACCGTGAAGGGCACCTCCACCGCGCGGCGGACCACCTGCACCGCCGCGCCCGAGTGCCAGTGGAAGCCGGCGCGGAGCGCGGCGTGGCGCTCGGCCACCCGGTTCCACGCGCGCTCGAAGGCGTCCACCCGCAGCGGCCCCTCGAGGGTGAAGCCGATCTGCCCCACGTAGGCGCCGGCGCCGGGCTGGTAGAGGGTGTGGAAGAGCATCCCCTCCTGCATCGGCGACAGCGGGAGCACGTCGTCCACGCCGCGCCCGTTCCCCACCAGCGCGTCGAGCTCGGTTTGGCCGAGGGTGACCAGGGGGAAGTCGCTGGGGGTGCACCCCCCGGCGTCCACGCGGGCGCAGTGGCCGGCCAGCGCGCGCAGCTCGGCCGCGAAGTCGTCGGCCAGGCGCTGGACGGTGTCGTGGCGGTGCACGGCGCGGCTGTACGTCCAGCTCACGCGCAGCTCGCCGTCCATCACCCCGCCGCCCACCACCAGCCGGTGGCTGCGCGGCCCGCTCGCCGCCACCGGCGCGCCGCTCTCCTCGTCCGCCAGGCGGAAGCGCGCGGCGGCGGAGACGGCGTCCAGCTGCCCCAGGTACTCGAAGCGCACCTCGGCGTTCACCGCGGCCCTGTCCTTTTTGTCCTGCGCGATCCAGCGGAGCGCGCCGTGGCCGATGCCGCGGTTGGGGACGGCGCGGAGCGTTTCCTTCACCGCCTTCAGCGCCTCGCCGGGCGCCCCGGCGGGGCCGGCGGGGAGGACGACGGGGTACAGCGTGGTGAACCAGCCCACGGTGCGGCTCAGGTCCACCCCGTCGAACAATTCCTCGCGGCCGTGGCCCTCCAGGTCCACGCGCAGGTGCGGCTCGCCCGTCCAGCGCGCGAAGGCGCGGGCCAGCGCGGTCAGCAGCACGTCGTTCACCTGCGTGCGGTACGCGGCGGGCACGTCGTGCAGCAGCGCGCGGGTCTCGTCGCGGGTGAGGGTGACGGTCAGCTGTTCGGCGCTCTCCTCGGTGTCCTTGTCGTCCTGGAAATCGACCGGGAGCGGGGGGATGGCGATCGCTTCGCTCGCGTCCCAGTACGCCCGCTCGCCGTCGAAGCCGCCCGCGGCGGCGTGGGCGGCCAGCCGCAGCGACCACTCGCGGAACGAGGTGGTCTTCTCGGGAAGGGTGATCGCGCGTCCGGCCGCGGCCTGGTCGTACGCGGTCTCCAGGTCTTCGAGCAGCACCCGCCAGCTCACGCCGTCGACCACCAGGTGGTGGACGGCCAGGAGGAGGCGCTGCCCGGCGGCGCCCAGGTCGAAGAGCGCGGCGCGGACCAGCGGCCCGCTGGACAGCTCCAGCGCGCGCTGCAGGACGGCGGCGTGCCGCGCCAGCGCGGCGGCGCCCTCGTCCGCCGCGAGGGCGGAGAAGTCGAACGCGTCCAGCGGAACGCGCTCGTCCGCCGGGGCGTGCGTCTGCGCCCACCCGCCGTCCGCCGTCCGCTCGAAGCGCAGGCGCAGGGCGTCGTGGTGGCGCAGGAGCGCGTCCAGCGCGGCGGCGAGCGGCGCGGCGTCCAGCCGGTCGCGCGGGGCGACCAGGAGCGGCAGGTTCCAGTGGTGCCGCTCGGGTACGGGCTGCGCGAAGAACCAGCGCTGGATCGGGGTGAGCGGCGCCTCGCCCGCCACCGGGCCCTGCTCGGCGCGTACGGCGGGGGCGGTGCGCGCGGCGCGGGCCAGCGCGGCCACGGTGCGGTGCTCGAACACCTGCCGCGGGGTCAGCTCCACTCCGGCGCGGCGGGCGCGCGAGACGATCTGGATCGAAAGGATCGAGTCGCCGCCGGCCTCGAAGAAGTCGTCGTGCACGCCGATCCGCTCCACCCCCAGCACCTCGGCCCAGACGGCGGCCAGGGCGGCCTCGGCCGGGGTGCGCGGCGCCTCGTAGGCGGTGTCGAAGGCCGGGGCGGCGGCGTCGGGCGCGGGGAGGGCGCGGCGGTCGACCTTGCCGTTGCCGGTGAGCGGGATGGCGTCCAGCGCCACGAACAGCGCGGGCACCATGTACTCGGGGAGCCGCGCCGACAGGTGCGCGCGGAGCGCCGAGAGCGAGACCCCGCGCCCCGCGTCGGCCGCCACGAAGTACGCCACCAGGCGCTTTTCGCCGCCCGCGTCGTGCCGCACCTGCACCGTGGCCTCGGCGATCGACGCGTGCTCCACCAGCGCGGCCTCGATCTCGGCCGGCTCGATGCGGAAGCCGCGGATCTTCACCTGGTGGTCGGTGCGCCCCAGGAACTCCAGCGTGCCGTCGTCCAGCCAGCGCACGCGGTCGCCGGTGCGGTACAGGCGCGCGCCGGGGGTGGCCGCCAGCGGATCGGGGACGTAGCGCCCGGCCGTGAGCGCCGGGCGCCCGCGGTAGCCGCGCGCAACCCCGTCGCCGCCGATGTACATCTCGCCGATCACGCCGGCGGGAACGGGGCGCATCCGCTCGTCCAGCACCAGCACGCGCACGTTGTCGATCGGCCGGCCCACGGGGAGGTTGCTCCACCGCTCGCTCGCGTCCTCGCCCGCCGCCAGGTGCAGCGTGGTGGAGGTCACCGAGGTCTCGGTGAGGCCGAAGACGTGGACGAGCGGCACCCCGACCCCCGCCCAGGCGCGCAGCCGGTCCGGGATCACCCGCTCGCCGCCCACCAGCACCGTGCGCACGCACTCGGGAAGGCGGCCGCCGTCCTGCCCCAGCTCGCGCGCCCACTCGTGCCAGAACGCCGTCGGCAGCTCCAGCCGCGTCACGCCGCCCTGGGCGATGGCGCGCGCCAGCTCTTCGGTGCTCCCCAGCAGCTCGCGCCCGGGGAAGACCACGGCCGCGCCGCTCAGCCACGCGGGGAAGATCTCCTCCACCATCACGTCGAAGCTGGGCGACGCGAACTGCAGGAAGCGGTCGGTGGTGCCCAGCGCCAGGTCGTCGGCCATCGCCAGGGCGTAGCAGACGAGCGAGCGGTGGCTGATCATGGCCGCCTTGGGCAGCCCGGTGCTCCCGGAGGTGTAGATGGCGTACGCCAGCGCCTCGGCGTCCACCTCGGGGAGCTCCACCCCGGCGGACGCGGCGATCGAGGACGGATCGAGGGCATCCACCTCGATCACCCGCCCCGTGTGGGAGGGGAGCGAGGCGGCGAGCGCGCCGCGGGTGAGGATCACGGGCGCGGCGCTGTCTTCCAGCAGGTACGCCAGCCGCTCGGCGGGGTACGCCGGGTCCACGGGGACGTAGAAGCCGCCGGCCTTCAGCACCGCCAGGATGGAGACCGCCAGCGCGAGCCCGCGGTCCAGGAAGAGCGCCACCGGCACCTCGGCGCCCACCCCCGCGGCGCGGAGGACGCGCGCCAGCTCGGTGGCGCGCGCGTCCAGCTGCGCGTAGGTCAGCTCGTCGGCGCCGTGCGCGGCGGCCACGGCGTGCGGCCACTCCGCCGCGCGGCGGGCGATCAGCGCGTGCACCGTGGTGTTCGCCGGGTACGCCCGCTCGCGGCCGGTGCCGTGGGCCAGGACGCGCGCGCGCTCCGCCTCGGAGAGGAGGGCGACGTCGCCCAGCGCGGCGTGCGGCGCGGCGGCGAAGGCGTCGAGAACGGTGGCCAGGTGCGCCAGCAGCCGCCGCATCGCCGCGTCGGGAAGGCGCGAGCGCTGGTAGTGCAGGTCGAAGCGGAGCGAGGCGGCGCCCGGCGTCACGTTCAGCGTGAGCGGGAAGCCCGCGCTCTCGTGGCTCCACACGTCGGCCACGGCGAACGGGCCCGCGGCCGCGGCGGACGCATCGACCGGGTAGTTCTGGAAGGAGACGAAGGACTCGAAGAGCGGCTCGCCCGCCGGAACGCCGCTGCAGCGCTGGATGCGCGCCAGCGGCAGGTGCTCGTGCTCGCGCAGCCCGGCGGTGTGCGCCTGCAGGCCGCGCAGCCACGGGAGCACCTCGGCCCCGGGCTCCACCTCCACCCGCACCGGAAGGGTGTTGATGAAGAGCCCGACCGTCGCTTCCACCCCCTCCAGCGCCGCCGGACGCCCGCTGACGGTGGCGCCGAAGACCACGGCGCGCTCCCCCGCGTAGCGGGAAAGGAGGAGCGCCCACGCGCCCTGCACCACGGTGTTGAGGGTGACGCCGTTGCTCCGCGCCAGCCCCTGGAGCGCGGCCACGGCGTCCGCCGGCAGTTCCAGTTCGGCGTGGCCCCAGCCGGCGCGCGCGGCGTCCGGCATCTCCACGCCCAGCGGCGTGGCGGCGTCGATCCCCGCCAGCGCGGCGCGCCAGAACGCCTCGCTCGCGGCGCGGTCCTGCTTCGCCAGCCAGGCCAGGTAGTCGCGGTACGGCCGCGCGGCGGGGAGGCGCGCCTCGCGCTCCTCGGTCCGCGCCTGGTAGAGCGCCAGGACGTCGGCGTACACCAGCTGCAGGCTCCACCCGTCCAGCACCAGGTGATGGTGTGTCCACACCAGCCGGTGCTCGTCGTCCGCCACGCGGAAGAGCGCCAGGCGCAGGAGCGGCGCCGCCGCCGGGTCGAACCCGCGCGCCCGGTCTTCGGCCACGTACGCGGCGACGCGGGCCTCGCGCCCGTCCGCGGCGAGCGCGCGCAGGTCGTGCACCGCGAACGGCACTTCGGCCGCGCGGGCGATCACCTGCAGCGGCGCGTCCTGCCCCTGCCAGGCGAAGCGGGCGCGGAGCGCGGGGTGGCGGTCCACCACGCCCTGCCAGGCGGCGCGGAAGGCGTCCACGTCCAGCGCGCCGCGCAGGGTGAAGCCGAACTGGCCGGCGTACGTCCCTTCGGCGCCCACCAGCGTCTCGAAGAGCATCCCCTCCTGCATCGGGCCCAGGGGAAGGACGTCTTCCACCTTCTTCCCGTCGCCCGCGGCCGCGTCCAGCGCGGCCTGGGTGAGGGCGACCAGCGGGAAGTCGCTCGGGGTGACGCCGCCCGCCGCCGGGTCGGCGCAGTGGGCGACCAGCGCGCGCAGCTCGCCGGCCCAGCGCCGCGCCAGCGCCTCGATCGTCTCGGGATGGTGCAGGGCGCGGCTGTAGGTCCACTGCGCGCGCAGCGCGCCGTTCTCCACCACCGCGTCCACGGCGATCGCCCACGGCCGCGGCGCCCCGGGGTCGCGGGTGGCGCCGGGGGATTCGGCCGCGAAGGCGAAGCGCGCGGCGGACCCGTCGCCCCCGCCGATCTGGCCCAGGTAGTTGAAGGCGACCTCCGCCGGCGCGGCGTCGAACCCGCCGCGCGCGGACGAGCACTGGTCGGCCAGCTTGCAGGTGGCGCACTTGCCGTCGGTGGCGCGGCCGCCCAGCCAGCGCAGCGCGCCGTGGCCGATGCCGCGGTTGGGTACCGCGCGCAGTGCTTCCTTCACCGCCTTGAGCGCGGCGCCGGGCGAGTCCGGCTCGCCCGCGTCGAGGACGACGGGGTGGATGGCCGTGAACCAGCCGACGGTGCGGCCCAGGTCCACGCCGGGGAACAATTCCTCGCGGCCGTGCGACTCCAGGTCCACGCGCAGCCTGCGCTCGCCCGTCCACGCGGCGAAGGCGCGGGCCAGCGCGGCCAGCAGCACGTCGTTCACCTGCGTGCGGTAGGCGGCCGGCGTGTCGTGCAGCAGCGCGCGCGTCTCGGCCGCGTCCAGCGCCACGGTGACGTGATCGGCGCTCGCCTCGGTGTTCGCGCCGTCGAGGTCGGCCGGGAGCGGCGGGAGCGCGGTGAGCTCGGCGCGCGCCCAGAAGACGCGCTCGCGGTCGAACCCGCCGCCGGCGGCGTGGGCGGTCAGCCGCTCGCCCCACTCGCGGAACGAGGTGGTCTTCTCGGGGAGCTGGACGGTCTCGCCGCGCTCGGCGTGCGCGTACGCGGCCTCGAGGTCTTCCAGCAGCACGCGCCAGCTCACGCCGTCGGCCACCAGGTGGTGGACGGCGAGGAGGACGCGCTGCGTGCCGTCCGCCATCTCGAAGATCGCCGCGCGCAGCAGCGGCCCGGCGCCCAGGTCGAGTGACGCCTGGACCCCGCCGCCGCGCCGCGCCAGCTCGGCCGCGCCCGCATCGCCCGCGAAGGCGGTGAGGTCGATGGTCTCGACCGGCACCTCCGCCTCGTCCGCGTGCACGGCGCTCCAGCCGCCGTCCTCGCACAGGGTGAAGCGCAGCCGCAGCGCGTCGTGGTGGCGGACGAGCGCGGCGAGCGCGATCGACAGCGTCCGTGCGTCCACGCGGGCGCGCGGCGCCAGGAGCGCGGGCATGGTGTGGTGCCCGGGCTTCGCCAGCTCCTGCGCGAAGAACCAGCGCTGCACCGGCGTCAGCGGCGCGTTCCCGGTGACGGGGCCCTGGTCGATGCCGATGCGCACCGACGTCCCCGCGACGCGGGCCAGCCCGGCGATGGTGGGGTGCTCGAAGACCTGCCGCGGGGTGATCTCCACGCCGGCGCGGCGCGCGCGGGCGACGAGCTGGATGGAGAGGATCGAGTCGCCGCCCGCCTCGAAGAAGTTCTGGTGGATGCCGACGCGGGCCACGCCCAGCACCGAGGCCCACACCTCGGCCAGGCGCGCCTCGGCGTCGGTCGTCGGCGCGGCGTACGCCTCGGCCTCGCCCGCGGCCTCGGGGGCGGGAAGGGCGCGGCGGTCCACCTTGCCGTTGGTGGTGAGCGGGATCGCGTCCAGCGCCACGAACGCGGCGGGGACCATGTACTCCGGCAGCCGCTCCTTCAGCGCCGCCCGCAGCTCGGCGGCGGAGGGGAGCTCGCCGGGGATCGCGGGGACCAGGTAGGCGGCCAGGCGCTTGTCGCCCGGCTGGTCTTCGCGGACGACGACCACGGCCTCGCGCACGGCGGGGAGCGCGGCCAGCGCCGCCTCGATCTCGCCCAGCTCGATGCGGAAGCCGCGGATCTTCACCTGCGTGTCGATGCGGCCCAGGTACTCCAGCTCGCCGTCGGCCCGCCAGCGCGCCAGGTCGCCGCTGCGGTACAGCCGCGCGCCGGGAACCGCGCCGAACGGATCGGGGACGAAGCGCTGGGCGGTGAGCGCCGGGCGCCCCAGGTAGCCGCGGGCCAGCCCCGCGCCCCCCACGTGCAGCTCGCCGGGGACGCCGACCGGCGCGCGGAAGCCGTGCTCGTCCAGCACGTGCACGCTCAGGTCGGGGATCGCCACGCCGATCGGGCTCACGCTCCCGCGCGCCACGTCGCCCTCGCCCACCACGCGGTAGGTGACGTGCACGGTGGTCTCGGTGATCCCGTACATGTTCACCAGCACCGGCGCCGCCAGGCCGTGGCGCGCCGTCCACGCCGCCAGCGACCCCGGCTCCAGCGCCTCGCCGCCGAAGATCACCGCGCGCAGCTTCAGGTCGCCCGCGCCGTCGTGCGCCGCGTCGGCGGCGATCAGCTGGCGGAAGGCGCTGGGCGTCTGGTTCAGCACCGTCACGCCCTCGCGCGCCAGCAGCGCGCGGAAGTCCTCGGGCGAGCGCGCCGTCATCCGCGGGACGACGACCACGCGGCCGCCGTACAGCAGCGCGCCCCAGATCTCCCAGACCGAGAAGTCGAAGGCGTACGAGTGGAAGAGCGTCCACACGTCCGCCGCGCCGAAGCGGAACCAGGGGTCGGTCGCGTCCAGCAGGCGCAGCACGTTGTGGTGCGTCACCGGCACGCCCTTGGGCTGGCCGGTCGACCCCGAGGTGTAGATGACGTACGCCAGGTTGTCGCCGTGCGCGGCCACGCCCGGGTCGGTGGCCGGGAGCGCGGCGGCCTCGGCTTCCGCATCCTCGACGGGGATGATGTCGACGCCGCCGGACGGAAGCGCGGGCGCGAGCTCGCGGCTGGTGAGCGCGACCGGCGCGGCCGCGTCGCCGAGCATGAAGGCGATGCGCTCGGGCGGATACGCGGTGTCCACCGGCACGTAGCCGGCGCCCGCCTTGAGGGTGGCCAGGATGGCGACCACCATCTCCACGCCGCGCTCCAGGTAGAGCGCCACGCGGTCCTCGGGCCTCACGCCGCGGCCGATCAGCAGGCGCGCCAGCCGGTTGGCGCGCGCCTCCAGCTCGCCGTAGGTGAGGGTGACGCCCTCGTGGGTCAGCGCGGGCGCGCCGGGCGCCTGGGCGGCGCGGGCGGCGAAGCGCGCGTGCACCGTCTCGGGGGTGGCGGCGGGGGCCGGGGCGCGGCCCTCCCACGCGGCGATCCGCGCCTCCTCGGCGGCGGCAAGGAGCGGGAGGGCGGAGACCGGCGCGTCCGGCCGCGCGGCCGCGGCCTCGAGGAGCGCGGAGAGGTGCGCGCCGAACCGGGCGACGGTCTCGGGGGTGAACAGGTCCGCGCGGAAGGTGAAGGTGCCGCCCAGGCGGCCGCCCTCGTCGTGCGCGTGCAGGCTCAGGTCCCAGCTGGCGGTGGCGCGCCCGGTCTCCACCGGCTCGACCGCGGCGCGGCCCAGCCGCGGCAGCGGCGCGGGCTCCTCGTCCAGCGCGAACACGGCCTGGAAGAGCGGGGCGTGCGCCAGCGTGCGCTCCACCCCCAGCTCGTCCACCAGCTTCTCGAACGGCAGATCCTGGTGCGCGTGGGCGGCCAGCACCCCGTCGCGCACGCGCCGCAGCAGCGCGCGGTACCCCGGCGTGCCCGAAAGGTCGGTGCGGATCACCAGCGTGTTCACGAACAGGCCGATCAGCGCCTCGGTCTCCAGCCGCTCGCGGCCGGCCACGGGGGTGCCCACGCTCACGTCGTCGCCGCGGCTCCAGCGCGCCAGCAGCGCCTGGAAGGCGGCGAGCACGGCCATGTACAGCGTGGCGCCCTCCTCGCGGGCCAGCGCCCGCAGCGCGCGCGTGGCGTCGGGCGAGAGCTGCCAGGGCACGGTGGCGCCGGCCGTCCCGGCGACGGCGGGGCGGGGGAAGTCCGTCGGGAGCTCCAGCAGCGGCGGCGCGCCGGCCAGGCGCTCGCGCCAGAAGGCGAGCTGCGCCTCCAGCACCTCGCCCGCCAGCCACCGGCGCTGCCAGGCCGCGTAGTCGGCGTACTGCACCGCCAGCGGCTCGAGCGCCGCGTCGCGGCCCTCCGCGAAGGCGGCGTACAGCTCCGAGACCTCGCGCACCAGGACGCCCATCGACCAGCCGTCGCTCACGACGTGGTGCATCGTGAACAGGAGCGCGTGATCGTCTTCGTCCACGCGCAGCAGGGTGGCGCGCAGGAGCGGGCCGCGGGCCAGGTCGAACGGGCGCGCCGCCTCTTCCTCGGCGCGGCGGCGGATCTCGGCGTCCACGTCGCGCGGCAGGGCGTGCAGCCGCTCCATCTCCAGCCGGAAGGGCGCGCCGCCGCCGATGGACTGCGTGGCCTGGCCTTCGGCCGAGGGGAAGACGGTGCGCAGCGGCTCGTGGCGCGCGACCACGCCGTCCAGCGCGCGGGCCAGCGCGTCCACGTCCAGCGCGCCGCGGATGCGCAGCGCCGCGGAGATGTGGTACGCCGCGCTCCCCGGCTCCAGCTGGTCGATGAACCACATCCGCTGCTGCGCGAACGACAGCGGGAGCGCGCGCCCGTCCCTGGGCAGCGGCTCGATCGCCGGCGCGGTGGCGGTGCCGCGCGCCTGGTCCACGCGCGCCGCCAGGGCGGCCAGGGTCGGCGCCTCGAAGAGCACGCGCAGCGGGAGCTCGGCCCCCAGCGCCTGGCGGATACGGCTGGTGACGCGGGTGGCCAGCAGCGAGTGCCCGCCCAGCGACCAGAACGAGTCGCCGGCGCCCACCCGATCGGTCCCCAGCACCTCGCCCCAGATGGCGGCCAGCGCGCGCTCCGCGGCGGTGCGCGGCGCCACGTAGCTGTCCGCGCCCCCCGCCAGATCGGGCGCGGGGAGCGCCTTGCGGTCCACCTTGCCGTTGGGGGTGAGCGGGAAGGCGTCCAGCATCACGAAGGCGCCCGGCACCATGTGCTCGGGGAGCGTGGCCCGCAGGTGCGCCCGCAGCGCCTCGGCCTGCGGCGCGGCGCCGGCGACGTAGGCGACCAGGCGGCGGTCGCCGGGCTCGTCCTCGCGCGCCATCACCAGCGCGTCGCGCACCGCCGGGTGGCGGCGCAGCACGGTCTCGATCTCGCCCGGCTCGATGCGGAAGCCGCGCACCTTCACCTGGTGGTCGATGCGGCCCAGGAACTCGAGCTCGCCCTCGGCCGTCCAGCGCGCGCGGTCGCCGGTGCGGTACATCCGCCCGCCCTTCCCCCACGGGTCGGGGACGAACTTCTCGGCGGTGAGCGCGGGGCGGCCCAGGTAGCCGCGCGCCAGCCCCTCGCCCGCCAGGCAGAGCTCGCCCACCACGCCGGCGGGGACGGGCTGCAGCCCCGCGTCCAGCAGGTGCGCCCGCGTGTTGGCGATCGCCCGCCCGATCGACGGCGCGCGCGGGTCGCCGCGGCGGACCACCGCGCCGGTGGAGTAGGTCGTGTCCTCGGAGGGGCCGTAGAGGTCCCACACCTTCTCGACGTGCGGGAGCGCGTACAGCGCGTCGGCCAGCGCGCGCGGCAGCGGCTCGCCGGCCAGGTTGATCACCCGCACGCCGTCCGGGAACCCGCCCGAGCGCACCAGCTCGGCCGCCGCGCTGGGCACCGTGTTCACCAGCGTCACCCGGCCGCGCGCGGGGAGCGCCGGCAGCGCCAGCGCGTTCTCGGCGAGGATGACGGTGGTCCCCACCGCGAGCGGGAGGAAGAGCTCGAAGACGGAAAGGTCGAAGCAGACCGAGGTGGAGGCGAGCACGCCGGCCAGCTCGCCCACCGGGAACGCCTCGGCGGCCCAGTGCAGGAAGGCGACGGCGCTGCGGTGCTCGATCTGCACCCCCTTGGGCCGCCCGGTCGACCCCGAGGTGTAGATCAGGTACGCCGTGCTCTCGGGCGCCACGCCGATGTCCAATTTGTCCCACGATTCGGCGGCGATGGCGTCCGCGTCGGCGTCCACGCGCAGGAGCGCGCCGGGGTAGACGGAGGCGAGCGGCGCCAGCGCGGCGCGCGTCACCAGCACGGGGGCGGCGCTGTCTTCCAGCGTGAGCGCCAGCCGCTCGGGCGGGTAGGCGGGGTCGAGCGGAACGTAGGCGCCGCCGGCCTTCAGCACGCCGAGGAGGGCGGGGAGGAGGTCGGGCCCGCGCTCCAGCAGCACGCCCACGCGCGTCTCGGCGCGCACCCCCATCGCCCGCAGCCGCCGCGCGATGCGGTTGGCGCGCGCGTCCAGCTCGGCGTAGGTCAGCTCCACCGCGCCGGCGACGAGCGCGGTCGCGCCCGGCGTGCGCGCGGCCTGCGCCTCGAAGAGCGAGTGGATCGAGCCGGTGGGGTAGGCGCGGCCCGTGTCGTTCCAGGCGGCCAGCAGCTCGCGCTCGCCCTGGCCGATCAGCGGGGCGGCGGCCACGGGCGCATCGGGGTGCGCGGTGGCGTGCTCCAGCAGCGCCGCCAGGTGACTCGCCATCCGGTCGACGGTGTCGGCGCGGAAGAGGTCGGCGCGGTAGTGGATCCAGCCGCGCAGCGCGGCGCCGTCGTCCACCAGCTGCAGGTGCAGGTCCCAGCTGGCGCGCCCGGTTTCGGTCTCGATCTCGCCGATCTCCACCTCGCCCAGGCGCAGCGCGGCGGCCGCGGGCTCGTCCAGCGAGAACATGGCCTGGAAGAGCGGCGCGTGGGCCAGGCTCCGTTCCACCTCCAGCGCCTCGACCAGCTTTTCGAACGGCAGCTCCTGGTGCGCGTGCGCGGCCAGCACCCCCTCGCGCACCTGGCGCAGGAGGGCGCGGTACGCGGGGCCGGCGGAAAGGTCGGCGCGCATCACCAGCGTGTTCACGAACAGGCCGATCAGGCCTTCGGTCTCGCGCCGGCCGCGCCCGGCCACCGGCGTCCCCACGGCGATGTCGGTGCTCCCGCTCCAGCGCGCGAGCAGCGCCTGGAAGGCGGCGAGCGCCGCCATGAACGGGGTGGCGCCCTCGGCCGCGGCCAGCGCCCGCAGCGCGCGCGTCGCGTCGGCCGAGAGCTGGAACGGCCGCGCGCCGCCCTCCGTGCCCGCCACGGGGGGGCGGGGGAAGTCGGTGGGCAGCTCCAGCAGCGGCGGCGCGCCGGCCAGCGCCCGGCGCCAGAAGGCGGTCTGCGCCTCGAGCACGTCGCCGGTCAGGCGGTCGCGCTGCCAGGCGGCGTAGTCGGCGTACTGCACGGGGAGCTCGGCCAGCGGCGACGGCTCGCCCGCGGCGAAGGCGGCGTACAGCACCGACACCTCGCGCACCAGCACCCCCATCGACCACCCGTCGCTCACGGCGTGGTGGATGGTGAAGAGGAGGGCGTGGTCGGTGGACGAGACGCGCACCAGCACCGCGCGCAGCAGCGGCCCGCGCGCCAGGTCGAACGGCCGCGCCGCCTCCTCCGCCGCCCGCCGCCGGATCTCGGCTTCCGCGTCGGCGGACGGATCGAGCGCCACGATCTCCAGCGCGAAATCGGGCGACGGCGCCACGGCCTGCACCGGCTCGCCGTCGACGGCGGCGAAGACCGTGCGCAGCGTCTCGTGGCGGCGGACGGTCTCGGCCAGCGCGCGCTCCAGCGCGGGCACGTCCAGCGCGCCGGAGAGCCGCAGCGCGGCCGGGAGGTTGTACGCGGGGTTCCGCGGCTCCAGCTGGTCGATGAACCACAGGCGGCGCTGCGCGAAGCTGACCGGCAGCGGCCGGCCGTCGCGCGGGAGGGGGCGGATGGCGTCCGCGTCCACCGGCGCGCTGGCGGCGATGCGCGCGGCGAGCGCGGCGGGGGTCGGCGTCTCGAAGATCGCGCGCAGCGGCAGCTCGGCGCCCAGCGCCTCGCGCAGGCGCGACATCACCCGCGTGGCCAGGAGCGAGTGCCCGCCCAGCGCGAAGAAGCTGTCTTCCACCCCCACGCGGTCCATCCCCAGCACCTCGGCCCAGATCGCGGCGACCGCGGCTTCGGCCGGCGTGCGCGGCGCCACGTACGTGTCCGCGTCGCCCGCCAGGTCGGGCGCGGGGAGCGCCTTGCGGTCCACCTTGCCGTTGGGGGTGAGCGGGAAGGCGTCCAGCACCACGAAGGCGCCGGGCACCATGTGCTCCGGCAGGCTCTGCCGCAGGTGCGCGCGCAGCGTCTCGGGCTCGGGCGCGTCGCCGGTGACGTAGGCCACCAGCCGCTTGTCGCCGGGGACGTCCTCGCGCGCCGTCACCAGCGCGTGGCGCACCGAGGCGTGGCGCGCCAGCACGGCTTCGACCTCGCCCGGCTCGATGCGGAAGCCGCGGATCTTCACCTGGTGGTCCACGCGGCCCAGGAACTCCATCTCGCCCTCGGCCCGCCAGCGCGCGCGGTCGCCGGTGCGGTACATCCGGCCGCCCGTGGCGCTGAACGGATCGGGGACGAAGCGCTCGGCCGTGAGCGCCGGGCGCCCCAGGTAGCCGCGCGCCAGCCCGTCGCCCGCCAGGTACAGCTCGCCCGCCACGCCGACGGCGACGGGGCGCAGCCGCGCGTCGAGCAGGTGCGCGCGGGTGTTGTGGATCGCGCGGCCGATGCTGGGCGCCCGGGCGTCGCCGCGGCTGGCGGCGGCCAGGGTGGAGTAGACGGTGTCTTCGGAGGGGCCGTACAGGTTCCACAGCGTCTCCACGTGGGGGACGGCGTGGATGGCGTCGGCCAGCGCGCGCGGCAGCGGCTCGCCGCACAGGTTGACCACGCGCACGCTGGGGACGATCCCGCCCGTGCGCACCAGCTCGGCGGCCGCGCTGGGGACGGTGTTCAGCAGCGTCACCGTCTCGCGCGCGGGGAGCGTGGGAAGCGCCAGCGCGTTCTCGGCCATCACCACCGTCGTCCCCACGGCGAGCGGGACGAAGAGCTCGTAGACGGAGAGGTCGAAGCAGATCGAGGTGCTGGCCAGCACGCCGGCCAGCTCCGCGTCGGTGTACGTCTGCCGCGCCCAGTGGATCAGCGCCACCACGCTGCGGTGCTCGATCTGCACGCCCTTGGGGCGCCCGGTCGATCCGGAGGTGTAGATCAGGTACGCCGCGTTCCCGGCGTCGACCGGCGTGTCCGCCTCGGCGTCGCCCGCCGCGTCGCCCGGCTCGTCCACGCACAGCACGCGGCCGGCGAAGGGCGGGGCGAGCGCGGCCAGCCGGCGCTCGGTCAGCAGCACCGGGGCGGCGCTGTCTTCCAGGGTGAGCGCCAGGCGCTCGGCGGGGTAGGCGGGGTCCAGCGGGACGTACGCCGCCCCCGCGCGCAGGATGCCGAGGAGCGAGGGAAGGAGCTCGGCGCCGCGGCCCAGGAGGACGCCCACGCGCGTCTCGAGCCCCACCCCCAGCGCGCGCAGGCGGCGGGCGACGCGGGCGCTGTGCGCGTCCAGCTCGGCATAGGTGAACGCCTCGCCGTCGGCGATCAGCGCCACCGCGTGCGGGGTGCGCGCGGCCTGCTCCAGGAAGAGGCCGTGGATCGTCGCCGCGGGATACTCGCTGGCGGTGTGGTTCCAGGCGGCCAGGCAGGCGCGCTCGGCCTCGCCCAGCAGCGGCGCGTCGGCGACCGGCGCGTCGGGGTGGGCGGCGGCGTGCTCCAGGAGCGCGGCGTAGTGGCCGGCCATCCGGTCGATCGTTTCCGCGTCCCACAGCTCGGCGCGGTACTGGAAGCTGAGCGTGAGCCGCTCGCCGCCGTCCGTCACCATCACGTCCAGGTCGAACTTGGCCGGCGCGGCGTCGTCCTCCACCGCCTCCACGGCGAGCGTGCCCAGCGCGGGCGCGGGGGCGCGCTCCAGCAGCGTGAACATCGCCTGGAAGAACGGCGTCTGCCCCAGCTCGCGCGCCGGCTTCAGCTCCTCCACCAGCTTCTCGAAGGGCACGTCCTGGTGCGCGTGCGCGGCCAGCACCGTCTCGCGCACCCGGCCCAGGAGCGCGGCGAAGGTGGGGTCGCCCGAGAAGTCCGTGCGCAGCACCAGCGTGTTCACGAAGAAGCCGATCATCGCCTCGGCCGCGGCGGGGCCGCGGCCGGCGACGGGGGTGCCGATGCTGACGTCTTCGTCGCCGCTCCAGCGGGCCAGCAGCGCCTGGAAGGCGGCGGCCAGCGTCATGAACAGCGTGGCGCCCTCGCGCCGCGCCAGCTCGCGCACCGCGGCGGTCGCCTGCGGCGAGAGCGTGAGGCGGCGGATGCGGCCTTCGGGCGAGGGCGTGGCGGCGCGCGGACGGTCCGTCGGCAGCTCCAGCCGCGGCGGGGCCCCGGCCAGCCGTTCGCGCCAGAAGGCGACCTGCGCATCCAGCACCGGCCCCGTCACCCGGGCGCGCTGCCACGCCGCGTAGTCCGCGTACTGCACCGGCAGCTCCGCCAGCGGCGATTCGCGCCCCTCGCCGAACGCCGCGTACAGCGCCTCGGCCTCGCGCGCCAGCACGCCGACCGACCACCCGTCGCCGACGATGTGGTGCAGCGTCACCAGCAGCACGTGCTCGTGGTCCGACAGCCGGATCACCCCGGCGCGGAAGAGCGGGCCGCTCGCGAGGTCGAACGGCCGCGCGGCCTCGTCGCGGATCGCCTGCCGGACGCCCTTGTCCTTTTTGTCCTGCGAAAGGTCGGAGAGGTCGATGCGCGCGAGCGTGAAGCCGTCCGCCGCGCCGATCACCTGCACCGGCTCGCCGTCCGCCACGGCGAAGGTGGTGCGCAGCGCCTCGTGCCGGCGGACGATGGAGGCGAAGACGCGCTCCAGCACCTCCACGTCCAGCGCGCCGCTCACGCGGTAGGCGCCGGGGATGTTGTAGGCGGCGCTCCCCGGCTCCAGCTGGTCCATGAACCACAGCCGCCGCTGCGCGAACGACACCGGAAGCGGGCGCCCGTCGCGCGGCAGCGCGGGGATGGCGCCGGCGGCGGCGGAATTCGCGTCCGTCTCCAGCCGCGCGGCGAGGGCGGCCACGGTGGGCGCCTCGAAGAGCGCACGCAGCGGCAGCTCGGCGCCGAACGCGTCGCGGACGCGCGAGATCAGGCGCGTCGCCAGGAGCGAGTGCCCGCCCAGGGTGACGAACGCGTCGTCCACGCCCACCCGCTCCACGCCCAGCACGTCGCTCCAGATCGACGCCAGGCGGCGCTCGGTCTCGGTGCGCGGCGCCACGTAGCCGTCGCCGGCGCGCTCGGGAGCGGGGAGGGCGCGGCGGTCCAGCTTCCCGTTCGGCGTCAGCGGCAGCGCGGAAAGGACCACGACCGCGGCGGGAACCATGTGCTCCGGCAGCCGCGCGCGCAGCGACGCCCGCAGCGCCTCGGCGTCCGCATCTTCCGCGACGACGTACGCGACCAGGCGGCGGTCGCCGGCGGCGTCCTGGCGGACGATCACGGCGGCCTCGCGCACGGCGGGCTCGGCGCGCAGCGCGGCCTCGATCTCCCCCGGCTCGATGCGGAAGCCGCGGACCTTCACCTGCTGGTCGATGCGGCCCAGGAAGTCGATCGTCCCGTCGGGCAGCCAGCGCGCGCGGTCGCCCGTGCGGTACAGCCGCGCGCCGGAGATGCCCGAGAACGGATCGGGGATGAACGCCCCGGCCGTGAGCGCGGGGCGGTTCAGGTAGCCGCGCGCCACCCCGTCGCCGCCGATCAGCAGCTCGCCGGGAACGCCGACGGGGACGGGGCTCATCTCCGCGCCCACCACGTAGAGGCGCGTGTCGGCGATCGGGCCGCCCAGCGGGAGGGCGCCCGCCTCGTCGCCGCCCTGCACGGTGCGCGCGGCGGCGAAGGTGGTGGTCTCGGTGGGCCCGTACCCCAGGATCACCCGCAGCTCCGGATGCGCCTGGCGCACGCGGGCCACGTGCGCGGGCGAGACCACGTCGCCGCCCGTAAGCAGCTGGCCCAGCCCCGCGAACATCCCGATCCGCTCGTCCACGGCCAGGTGGAAGAGGCCCGCGGTCATCCAGAGCGTGGTGACGCCCTCGGCGCGGATCGACCCGGCGATCCGCTCCAGCGTGGCCTCGCCGGGGTGGATGGCCAGGCGGCCGCCGTTCAGCAGCGGCCCCCACAGCTCCAGCGTGCTCGCGTCGAAGGCGACCGGCGCCAGCAGGAGGAAGGTCTCGCCCGCGATCCGCGCGTAGCCGTTGCCGAGCACCAGCCGGAGGACGCCGCGGTGCGGCACCGCCACGCCCTTCGGCGTCCCCGTCGATCCGGAGGTGTAGATCACGTAGGCCAGCGAATCGGCCGTCGCGCCGCCGTCGATCGCGTCGGCAGCGGCGGACGCGATCTCATCCTCCGCATCCTCCAGCACCAGCACCGCCGCGCCCGGGAACGCGTCCGGGCCCGCCTGCGCGCGCTGGGTGACGACGAGCTCCACCCCCGCATCGCGCCGCATGAAGGTGAGCCGGTCCGCGGGATACGACGGGTCGAGGGGGACGTACGCGCCGCCGGCCTTCAGGATGGCGAGGAGGACGACGGGAAGGTCGAGCGCGCGCTCCATCGACACGCCCACGCGCGTCTCGTGGCGCACGCCGCGGTCGCGGAGGACGCGGGCGATGCGGTTGGCGCGCGCGTCCACCTCCGCGTACGTCATCGCCTGGCCGGCGAACGAGAGCGCGACGGCGCCCGGCGTGGCCGCGGCCTGTTCCGCGAACGCGGAGACGACGGTGGCGGCGCGCGGGTAGCCCGAGTCCGTGGCGTTCCACGCCTCGAGCACCTGGCGGCGCTCGGCGTCGTCCATCAGCGCCAGGTCGCCCAGGCGCGCGTCGTCGCCCGCGGCCATCCCCTCCAGCAGCGTGCGCAGCTGCGCCAGCGCGCGGCGCACGGTGTCGGCGTCCAGCTTCGCGCGGTCGTACAGCGCCTTCAGCGCCAGCCGCGCGCCGGGGAGCGCCACGATGGTCAGCGGAAAGCTGGTCTGCTCGTGCCCGGTCCACCCCTCCACCGCGAAGGGCAGCTCCAGCCCGGCCAGCACCTCGTCCACCGGGAAGTTCTCGAAGACCAGGATGCTGTCGAAGAGCGCGCGCCCGCGCGGCACCTCGCTCCACTCCTGCACCCGCACCAGCGGGGTGTGCTCGTGCTCGCGCGCCTCGGCCTGGCGCTCCTGCAGCGCGGCCAGCCAGGGGACGAGCCCGGCGTCCGCTTCGACCCGGGCGCGGACGGGGAGGGTGTTGATGAACAGCCCCACCATCTCCTCGACCCCTTCCAGCCCCGCCGGCCGGCCGCTGGCCGTGGCGCCGAACACCACGTCGCGCTCGCCCGAGCGGCGCGCCAGGCAGAGCGCCCACGCGCCCTGCACCACGGTGTTCAGCGTCAGGCGGTGGCGGCGCGCCAGCGAGCGCAGCGCCGCCGTGGCCACCGGGGTGCAGCGGACCGTCTCCACCCCCTGCCCCTCGCCCTCGGCCACGAAGCGGCCGGCCGCGAGCGGCGTCGGCTCGGCGAAGCCGGCCAGGGTGCCGCGCCAGAACGACTCGGAGCCGTCCTCGCCGCGCGCGCCCAGCCAGCGCAGGTAGTCGGCGTACGGGCGCGCGGGCGGGAGCGCCGGCTCGGCCCCGGCGGCCAGGGCGGCGTACGCCGTGAAGACGTCGCGCAGGACGATCGGGCTGCTCCACCCGTCCAGCAGGAGGTGATGGTGGCTCCAGGTCACCTCCCACTCGTCGTCCTCGGTCCGCACGACCGCCACGCGCATCAGCGGCGGCGCGTGCAGGCTGAAGCCGCGGGCGCGGTCGGCCGCGCGCAGCTCCGCCAGCCGGTCGGCCCGGTCCGACGGATCCACCGAACGCCAGTCCAGCTCCGTCCACGGGAGCGTGGCGGCGGGGTGGACGACCTGCTCGGGGTGGGCCACGCCTTCCCACACGAACGCGGTGCGCAGCGCCGGGTGCCGATCCACCGCCGCCTGCCAGGCGCGCCGCAGCACGGCCACGTCCACGCGGCCGCGCAGGGTGAACGCGTACTGGCTGAAGTACGCGCCGCCCCCGGGGGCCAGCAGCGTGTGGAAGAGCATCCCTTCCTGCAGCGGCGTCAGCGCGAACGCCTCCAGCCGGGCTCGATCCGGTTGCATCATCTGCGTGTAGATCCGCTCTCGATCAAGCCGTGGCGGAAGCCGCGGCGGGCGTGGACGGGGAGGCGGGGGTGCCTCCGCATTCGGGCTCCAGCTGGGCCGCCTGGGCGAGCGCGGCCAGCGTGGGATGGGCGAAGAGCTGCCGCGGGGTGAGCTTCACCCCGGCCTGCGCGGCGCGCGACAGCGCCTGCACGGCCAGGATCGAATCGCCCCCCAGCTCGAAGAAGTTGTCGTCGGCGCCCACGCGCTCGCGCCCCAGCACGGCCGCCCACACCTCGGCCAGGACCTGCTCGGCCGCGGTGGAGGGGGCGCGCCAGGCGCGGGCGGGGGCGGCGGCGTCGCCGGGCGCGGGAAGGGCGCGGCGGTCGACCTTGCCCCCGGGCGTGAGCGGGAGCGCGGGGAGGAAGACGAAGGCGCCGGGGACCATGAAGTCCGGCAGCAGCTCGCGCAGGAACTCGCGCATCTCGCGCGGCGAGGGCGCGGGGTCGCGGTGCGCCTGGGCGTACGCCACCAGCCGCCGCTGCCCGGGCGCGTCCTCGCGCGCCTCCACCACGGCCAGGCGGATGTCCGGGTGCTGGGCGATGGCGCTCTCCACCTCGCCCGGCTCCACGCGGTAGCCGCGCACCTTCACCTGGCCGTCGGCGCGCCCCGCGAACTCCAGCGCGCCGCCGGCCGTGTGCCGCGCGCGGTCGCCCGTGGCGTACAGCCGCGCGCCGGGGGCGGCCGAGAACGGGTCGGGGACGAACTTCTCGGCGGTGAGCGCCGGGCGGCCCAGGTAGCCGCGCGCCAGCCCCGCGCCGCCCACGTACAGCTCGCCCGCCACGCCGGCGGGGACGGGCTCCATCCGCCGGTCCAGCACGTACGCCGTCAGCCCGCGCACCGGGCGGCCGATCGGCACCTCGCCACGCGTGGCCGCATCCACCCGGTGGCGCGTGGCGACCACGGTCGTTTCCGTGGGGCCGTAGGTGTTGACCAGCGCGACGGACGCGGGGACGCGCGCGGTCCACGCCTCCACCCGGTCCGGCAGCGCCCGCTCGCCGCCGATGATCACCACGCGGACGCACGCCGGCAGCGCCAGCCCCTGGTCGCGCAGCGCGGCGGCGAGCTGGTGCCAGTAGGCGGTGGGGAGGTCGAGGACGGTGATCTCCTCCGCCGCGCAGAAGCCCAGCAGCTCGGTGACGGCGCCGAGCACGCGCTCGGGGCGCAGCACCAGGGCGGCGCCGCGCGCCAGGGTGGGGAAGATCTCCTCCACGCTCGCGTCGAAGGTGGGCGAGGCGAACTGCAGGACGCGGTCGGCCGCGCCGATCTCGTACGCGTCGGCGGCCGAGGCGGTGTGGTTCGCGAGCGCCGCGTGGGGGATCAGCGTCCCCTTCGGCCGCCCGGTGCTCCCGCTGGTGTAGATCACGTACGCCAGGCTCGCGGCGTGGACGGCGGCGCGCGGGTCGTCCGCCGGCCGGCGGGCGATGGCGCCCCGGTCCGCGTCCAGCCGCACCCAGGTCCGCACGCCATCCTCCAGCTCGTCGGCGATGCGGCGGCGGGTGACGACGAGGTCGGCGCGCGCGTCGTCCAGCATCCACCCCAAGCGCTCGGCGGGGTGCGCGGGGTCCAGCGGCAGGTAGGCGGCGCCGGCCTTGAGGATCCCCAGCATCCCCACCAGCAGCTCGGGCGAGCGCTCCAGGCAGAGGCCGACGACGGCGTCGGTCCCCGCGCCCAGCGCGCGGAGGTGGTGCGCGAGCTGGTTGGCGCGCCGGTTCAGCTCGGCGTAGCTCATCCGCTCGTCGTCCCACGCGAGCGCCACCGCCTGCGGCGTGGCCGCCGCGCGCTCCTCGAACGCCTGGACCACCGGGGCGAACGGCGCCGCCCGGGTGCCCGCCGCGTCGTCCAGCCCGCCCCCGGCGGACCAGTCGTCCAGCACCCGGCGGCGCATCTCCGCGGTCAGCGCGGGGAGGGCGGCCACCGGCGCGCCGGGCGTGCGCAGCGCGGCGGCCAGGAGCGTGGTGAAGCTCTCCGCCATCCGCGCCGCGGTCTCGGCTTCGAAGCGGTCGGTGGCGTACTGCAGCCGCGCGACCAGCTCGCCGTTGCTCTCGCCGATCCACAGCGACACGTCGCAGACGGCCGTGCGCTCCTCGACCGGGAGGGCCTCGAGCGAAAGCCCGCCGTGCTCGAAGCGCGCGCCCGCCTGGCCCACCATGATCCCCGCCAGCCCCGCGTCCTGCAGACGGTGCGGGCGGTTGAAGACGAACATCGCCTGGAACGCCGGCTCGCCCGCGGCGGCGGCGCCGCGCTCGGCCTGGACCAGCTCCGTCGCCCGCGCCAGCGGGAACGCCTGGTGCTCCAGCGCCCGCGCCACCTGCACCCGCGTCCGCTCCACCAGCTGGGCGAAGGTGGGCTCGCCCGACAGGTCGCCGCGCAGGAGCACCGGGTTCATGAAGAGGCCCACGGTGTCCTCCCACGCCGCCCGCGCCCGCCCGGCGGCCGGCGAGGCCACCGCCAGGTCCGTCTGCCCGCTCCAGCGCGAGAGCAGCGCCTGCCAGGCGGCCAGCAGCGTCACGAACGGGGTGGCGCCCAGCTTCCGCGCCAGCGCGTGCACCGCCGCCGTCCCCTCCGCGTCCACGCGGAAGGGGTGGCAGGCGCCGCCCTCGCCGGGGAGGGCGGGGCGCGGGAGGTCCGCCGGGAGCGAGAGGGCGGGGAGCCCCGCCAGCTCCGCGGCCCAGAACTCCGCCAGGCGCCGCCCCTCGCCGCCGGAGAGCAGCGCGGCCTCGTGGCGCGCCGCGTCGGCGGGGGTGGCCTCCACCGGCGGGAGCGGTTCGGCGGCGGCGCCGGTCTCACGCGCGTGCAGCGCGGCCAGGTCGCGCAGCATCACCACGCCCGACCAGAAGTCCGTCACCGCGTGGTGCATGGCGATCAGCAGCACCGGCGTGCGGGCGGCGTAGAGCCGGACGCGCAGCACCTCGCCGCGGGCCAGGTCGAAGGGCGCGTGCGCCTCGTCGCCTACGCGGGCCTCGAGCTCGGCCTCGCTCCACGCCGATGCGTCGACGCGCTCGAAATTCACCGGCGCGTCCAGCGGCTCCTGCGTGGGAACGCCGTCCACCACGCGGAAGGCGGTGCGCAGCGCGGGGTGGCGGCGCACCACCCCCTCCCAGGCGCGGCGCAGCGCGGCCTCGTCCACCGGGCCGCTCACCTTCATGGCGGCGAACACGTTCTGCGCGGCGCTCCCAGGCTCCAGCTGGTGCAGGAACCAGAGCGCGCGCTGCCCCTCCGTCAGCGGGCCCGCGGCGCTCCCGGCGGCGGTGGACGGCGCCGGTGCGGCGGGGTTTTCAACCTGGTGGAGAAGAAACGCGCAAAATTCGTCTATTGTGGGACTCGAAAGGATCGTGCTGGAGGCGAGCGGAAGCTCCAGCCCCCGTTCGATCGCGTGCGTCAGCTCCACGGCCATCAGCGAGTCCATCCCCAGCTCGGCCAGCGGCCGGGCGAGGTCGACCTGCTCGGGCGCCACGCGCGCCACCCGCGCCACGGTCCGCGTGACGAAGTCGGCGAGCCGCTCGCGCCGCTCCGCGCCCGTGGCCGCGAGGACGTGGGCGCGCGGCGATTCGCCCGCGTCCGCCGCTTGGTCCGATGCCGGGTGCGAGGCCGGGTGCGCCACCAGCGACGCGACCACGGCGGCGTCCAGGTGCAGCACCGTGGCCGGGGCGGCGGCCGCTCGCGGTTCCGGGGATGCGCTCTCCGGCGCGGCCCGCGAACCTTCGGGGAGCTCCGTGGTCCCGTCGCTCCAGAGGTGGACGATGGAGAGCGCGCCGGCGCGCAGCGCCTCGCGGCAGGCGCGGCGCTGGATCTTTCCGCTGGTGGTCTTGGTGATCCCGCCGGTGCGCAGCAGCACCACGCCGTGCACCTGCAGCTCGTGGTCGGCCAGCACCGCGCGGCGGACGGCGTCGGCCACCGGCGCCGGGTCGTCGCGCAGCGCCGCGCGCTCCAGCTCGCACGCGATCCACAGCCGCTCGCCCGCGGCCGACTCCATGGCGAAGGCGGCGCTGCACCCGGGGCGCAGGGCGGGGTGGCTGGCCTCGGCGCTGCGCTCCAGGTCCTGCGGGTAGTGGTTGCGGCCGTGGACGATGATCACGTCCTTGGCGCGGCCGGCCACGAACAGCTCGCCGTCGTGCACGAAGCCCAGGTCGCCGGTGCGCAGGAAGGGACCCTCGCCGGTGGCCAGGCGCGCGCCGAAGGTCTCGGCCGTCTCGCGCGGGCGCTGCCAGTAGCCGTGCGCCACGCTCGGCCCCGCCACCCAGATCTCGCCGATGCGGTCCGGCGGGGTGGGCGCGAAGGTCTCGGGATCGGCGATCACCACGCGCTGGTCGTCGCCCACCACGCGCCCGCACCCCACCAGGTCGCGCGCCGGCTCGCCGGCCGGGTGCGCCACCAGGCGGCTTTCCTCCAGCGCCGCGGCCGCGAACGGCACCACGCGGTGCGGCCCCGGCCCCCCGGCGCGCCCGGCCGAGACCACCAGCGTCCCCTCGGCCAGGCCGTACCCCGGGCGCAGCGCCTCGCGGCGCAGCCCGCACGGCTCGAAGGCACGGAAGAACTTCTCCAGCGTGTCGGCGCGCACCGGCTCGGCGCCGTTGAACGCGGCGCGCCAGCGCGACAGGTCCAGCGTGGCGCGCTGCTCGGGGGTGGTGCGCTCGGCCGCCAGCTCGTACGCGAAGTTGGGCCCGCCCGAAAGGGTGGCGCCGGTGCGCGACACCGCCTCGAGCCAGAGGAAGGGGCGCTGCAGGAAGGTGGCGGGGCTCAGCAGGTGGCAGGGGGCGCCCAGGCGCAGCCCCAGCAGCACCGTGCCGATCAGCCCCATGTCGTGGAAGAGCGGGAGCCAGCTGACGATCACCGAGCCGGCGTCCTGGTCCCACGCCTGCGCCAGGAGCGCGGTGTTGTGCAGCAGGTTGGCGTGGCTCACCATCACCCCCTTGGGGAGGGCGGTGGAGCCGGAGGTGTACTGGAGGAACGCGAGCGAGCCGCCGGTGCACCCCGGGTGCGTCCACTCCCCGGCGGGCGAATCGTCCGGCGCGTCGGTGGCGAGCCAGCGCACGTCGTCGGCGCCGCGGGCCTGGAACCACGGCCGCACCGCGTCGCGCACCGCTTCGGTCGCGAGCACGACGCGCGGCCGCGCGTCGTCCAGGATCGCCTGGATGCGGGGAACGCTCCGCTCGTTGCGCGGCGGGGTGGCGGGAACGGCCACGGCGCCGGCGTACAGGCAGCCGTAAAACGCGGCCACGAACGGAAGCCCCTGCGGATACAGCAGCAGCACCCGCTCGCCGCGGGCGCCCGCGGCGAGCAGCCCGGCGGCGATGCGGCGCGCCTCGGCGTCGAGCCCAGCCCAGGTCAGGCGCCCGGTCTCGGCGCCGTCGTCGCCCAGGTAGGCGTAGGCCAGTGCATCCGGCTGCGTCTCCGCGCGAGTGCGGAGCAGGTCCACGAGGTTGGCGTCCAGCACCAGGCTCCTCAGGGGATTGGAATCGGGTCCGGGGATCCGCTGATTGCGGGATCCCTTGTACGTCCGGGAAGGTGCAAGCCACTACGTCGTCCAGAGACCGTCCGTTCGGAAACAAATAGACCGCTTACGTGACCCAGGCCGGCGCGAGAAAGCGCTGGTGCGCTGGTGACGGCAGCGGCCATTTCAGACCGGAGCACTCTTGGAGCGACGAATTTCATCACGACAGATGTTTGGTGTCAACGGGGCGCCGGCACTGCTGGTTGCGGGGAGGAGCGGCGCCTGGAGGATCAATTCAGATCGTTTACCCCGGCGCATCCATGCGACCTGACCCCAAACTGCTACGCACGCAAGTTGTTGTAACGGGCACATCTGGATCGCTGACTGTTACCTGGAAGGCGCAGATTGTCTCGCGCACACCCCGCGATTTTGCATTCTGGAAGAACACGCCGTAAACGTGCGTTTCGCTACCGAATAGGCCAATACGAAATTATTGCAGCGGGATTAAAATCGCTCGTAAAACGCCCATCTTGTTTCCACGCAACAGATAACTGCTGGAGCACCTCCACAGTCATTCCATAACCACCGACATTGTCCGCGGGTGCGGAGAAAATCTACGGTATTGCAACGGCCTTATAGAAGCGCTCACGTATCGAAGCCACGTGAACGCCTGCGGTTAGGACTGGATTAGACTGCAAGGCGGGCCGAGTCTATTGCGACGATGTAGGTACGGCCCGGTTGGGGACTGATACCGGCTTTGTAGATCGACTGCGCATTCGAGCCGATCCCATGGCTCGTCATCCTGAGCGCGACCACGCCTCCGCCGCGGATGTCCCGATGGCCGCAGCGCGAAGGATCTGTGGCCGACGGTGCGCTACCGCTGGTTTTCTGCCCCGACCGGCCACAGGTCCTTCGGCTTACGACCGCTCGCTCATGCCGCGGCGACTGCGTGGTCAGCCTCAGCCTCAGGATGACGAGGCGGCGGGTGGGTGCGAATGCATGGTCATTTCCCACAAACGGCACCAGGAGCTGATCACGGGATGCGCGGATTCGGTAGCGCAAAGGACGATGCCACGCAAAACGGAGCAGAGGCAGCGGAGAAGAATTTCTCCACTGCCTCTGCTCCGTCCGCGTGGGACCGACGGTCGTTTCGTCCGATCAGACGCCGGCCAGCACCGGCTCTTCCGCGCGGGAGCGGGTGCGGACGTGCGCCTTCAGCGGCAGCCGCGTGATGCCGGCGATGAAGTTGGAGCGCATGTGCTTCACCGGCCCCGCGACCTCGAACCCCTCGAACGTCTCCAGGATCTCGGTGAAGAGCGCGTTCAGCGTCATCCGCCCGATCGCGTGCCCCACGCAGTAGTGGGCGCCGAAGCCGAAGGTGAGGTGGCGGTTCTGCGCGCGGCGGAGGTCGTAGCGGAACGGATCGGCGAACACGTCCTCGTCGCGGTTGGCGGAGCCCAGCCACACCACCACGGCGTCGCCCTGCTTGATCGCCTGCCCGCGGAGCTCGGTGTCGCGCGTGGCGTAGCGCATGATGTGGATGGCCGGCGACGACCAGCGCAGCGCCTCCTCCAGCCCCGAGGCGAAGTGCTCCGGGTGCGCCGCCCAGTCCTGGTAGGCGTCGGTGCGGATCATCTCCATCAGCGCGGCACTGGGCACGTGCGGGGTGGTGACGCTGTCTCCCAGCAACAGGCTGTAGCAATTGGAGATCACCGCGGCGGGCGTCAGCGGCTCGCCGTCCACGCGGATGCCGAAGAGGACGCTGAACAGGTCCTCGCCCGGCTTCCGCTCACGCTCCCACGCCACGTCCTCGAGGTAGCCGAACAGCTCGCGGTGGCCGCGCTTCAGCGTGGCCTCGGGGCCCTCGGCGAGCTGGAAGTCCGGGTCGTCGGGCGCCACGCAGGCGGAGAGGAGGCGCGTCAGGTACGGCCAGTCGTCCTTCGGCAGCTCCATCACGATCCCCGCCACGCCGATGGCGAGCTCCATCATCACCGCCGCGAAATCGAACGTCTCGCCCGAAAGCGCCGGCTCCAGCAGCTCGCGGGCGTGCGCGCGCACGCCGTCGAAGTGCTTCTCCACCGCCTTGCCCGTGAGCACGCGGTTCATGGGCACGCGCATCTGCGTGTGGCGCGGCGGGTCGGTGACCACCATCTGGCAGCCGCTGGCGGGGTCGCGCGTGCCCAGCAGGTGCAGGAGGGTGCCGCACTCCGAGGTGAAGGTGGAGTGGTCCTTCAGCACCTGGGTCACGTCGGCGTACTTGGCGACCGACCAGAACCCCAGGTTCCCCACCGGCTGCCAGTGCACCGGAGCGCGGTGCCGCATGGCGTGCCACACCAGGTGCGGGTCCCCCTCGGCGAAGAAGCCGGGGTCGGACAGGTCGTAGGCCGACAGGTCAACGCCTGACGAGTCGGTTGGGCGCGAGATCTTCATGGCGGGAGATTTCCTGCGGGTTGAGGCGTGACGCGCATCGCTCCTTTCGGCTATTCGAACGAAGGCAGCGCTCTCGGTTGCAAATAAAGGTGCGGCATTTGTTTCCCCCGCACAAGCCACCCCCACCGTAACGTAAAATCTTGTTGCGTCAAACGTGAGGGGTTTTGGCGCCGCCCGTCTCACGGAACGAAGGCCGAAGCCCCGGCGCCACGGGCGCCGGGGCTTCGTGCGTGCTCCGTGGTTCGTCCGGTTGAACCGGTCCCGCGTCAGCAGCCCGCCGCGCAGGTGTGCGGACAGGTCCGGTAGTTGGTCTCGGGGCAGTTCAGCCCCACGGTGAGCTCGTGGCCGGCGACGGTGCCGTTCCCGGCCGCGCGCACGGCCGTCCGGAAGCTCTCGAGGCGCAGCTCGTCCACGTTCAGGAGGATCTCCCCTCCGTCGCGTTCGGGTGCGCTCCGCCTCAGAACTCGTCGCAGAGGCAGGTCTGGGCGCCGAACGACACGCACGAACGCGCGGCGCAACGGGTTTCCAGCACGCAGGTGTGCCCCTGGGTGGCGAAGTGCCCGCGCACGGTTCCCCGCGCGTCGTCGGCCAGCGTGGCGGTGGGGAAGCTCTCGACCCTCAGGTCGCCGGGAAACAGCAGCAGCTTCTTCATCGCTCCTCCAGGGTGACGGGGACGCACGGAGCGGCGTTCCGGCGGCCGTGGCAGCCCGACGTCCGCCGCTCTTCCGGCGCGATGATGGTGGGATCACTCCCCAAGATCCGCTTCGCACCTCCGTGTGTCAATCGCCGTGCGCGGTGGGGTAAAACAGGTGTAGAAACGACCGAAAGCAACGAAAACCGTGGTCGCCCGATGGGCAGCCATCGGCTCCGTGATGAACAGCGCGCCGGACCGGATGCGAACCTCTGGTGAGACCAGGGGGAGGGCCCCGGGTCTACTCCCGTTTCTCCTCGAGGATCAACCCCTCCCGAAGCGGCTCCCTCACGAGCACGCGCGCATGCGTCAGAGCCTGGTCGTGCTCGACGTCATGATCGGCCTCGAGTGCTGAAGCCATGTCGCCGAGCGTTCCCCCTTGCACCAGCGCCAGCCAGATGCAGGTCCCCGTCTCGTTTCAACCGGTAATAGCGGCTCGCGGGGATGCTGAGCAGGACGATGTCGCGTCCAGTTGGGTGGAGAGCACTTCCGGGTGCTGCTCGTACAGCGCGCCGGATGCAGGCAGATTGGTTTCATTCATCATGCCTCTGAATTTCGGGATTTAGGTAGGAGAGCCCGCTGTTCGGCCCTCTGTCGTTCGGCAGATTCGAACGACGCTGCACTCCCGGGGATCTTCGTGCGCCGATCCGGTCACGGCGCGGCGCTCACCAGCGTCTCGTAGGCAATCTCCAGCGACTCGACGGCGACTTCGTTTCCGTCCAACCCCAGGTCCGTGCCCGTGATGCGGGTGGGGCGGGCGCCGTTCAGCGTCCACGTCATCCGCGGCGCGCCCCGCTCGCCCTGCAGGGTGATGATCACCGTGCGGCGCGGAGCGGTGTTCATCCTGATGGCGGCGACCCACTCGTGGAACGGCGCCCCGTTCGAGAACAGGCCGGCGTGCAGCGTTACGTGGCCGGCGGCGCCAGGCGCTCCATCCTCCATCACCTCGACCGACCGGAACCGCGCCGTGATCCCGCCGCCGAGATCGGCCGAGAAGTCGAGCGTGGGCGGGGGCCACGGTCCGTCTCGCGGTTCACCACTCATCGTGCCTCCGGTCGGGTGCGGGTGTGATCGGCGCAGGCGCGCAGCCGCTTCTCGATGAAGCGGCGTTCGGCGTCGTTGCGCGCAAGTCTCAGCGCCGTCTCGAAATGATACCGCGCAGCCGTTCGATCGCCGCGGCGCAGCTCCATCTCGCCCATCGCGGCGGCGAGAAAGGGGTAGCGCGCGAGCCGGCCGGGGTCGCCGATCCCCCGCAGCGCGGCCAGACCCGCGTCCGGCCCGTCGCGCTGGCCGATGGCGATGGCGCGGTTGAGGG
>DASSME010000249.1:0-5060 GCA_035689035.1 Longimicrobium sp.
GCGTCGTGCTGGTGCTCGGGTTCGTGTTCTTCCTCACCAGCCGCTACCGGCGCTGCCCGGCCAACAAGGTGCTGGTGGTGAGCGGGATGGTGGGCGGCGGCACCGCGGCCAAGTGCATCTCGGGCGGCGGCGCCTTCGTCCTTCCGGTGGTGCAGGAGTTCGACTACCTGAGCCTGGAGCCGATCCAGATCGACATCCCGCTCAAGGACGCGCTCTCCTTCGAGAACATCCGGGTGAGCGTGCCCAGCGTGTTCACCGTGGCGGTCGGCACCGACGAGGTGGTGCGGCAGAACGCCGCCATCCGCCTGCTCAAGCTCGACCAGCCGCAGATCAAGCGGCAGGCGCAGGACATCATCTTCGGCCAGATGCGCCAGGTGATCGCCTCGATGCGGATCGAGGAGATCAACAAGGACCGCGAGACCTTCCTGCACAACATCCAGACCTCGCTCGAGCCCGAGCTGCGCAAGATCGGCCTGGTGCTGCTGAACGTGAACATCACCGACATCAACGACGAGTCGGGGTACATCGAGGCGATCGGCAAGAAGGCGGCGGCCGAGGCGGTGCAGAAGGCGCGCGGCGACGTGGCCGACCAGGAGAAGCTGGGCGAGGTGCGCGTGGCCGAGGCCGAGCGCGAAAAGCAGATCCAGGTGGCCAACGCCAACAAGCTGCGCGAGATCGGCATCCGCGAGGCCAGCCGCGAGCAGGCCATCCGCCTGGCCGAGCTCGAGAAGGAGCAGAAGATCGGCGAGCAGACCGCCGCCTACCAGCGCGAGGCGCAGGTGAAGGAGGCCGAGCAGCTCAAGCGCGTGGCCATCGCCACCGCCGAGGCCAAGGCCGTGGCCGGCGAGGCGCAGAGCCAGGCGCACATCGTGGCCACCCAGGCGCAGCTGCAGGTGCGGCAGGCCGAGGCGTACGAGATCGGCGAGAAGCGCAAGCGCGAGGCCGAGGCCGCGGTGCTCGAGGCGCAGAACCGCGCCATGGCCAAGGCCGCGATCGCCGAGGCCGAGCGCGTGGAGGCCGAGCGCCGCGCCGCGCTGGAGGCCCCGGCCAAGGCCGAGAAGGCGCGCACCATCGTGGAGGCCGAGGCCGAGGCCGAGCGCAAGCGCATCCACGCGGTGGCCGAGGCGGCGGCGACGTACGCGAAGCTCGAGGCCGAGGCGCGCGGGCAGTACCAGATCCTGGCCAAGAAGGGCGAGGGCCTGCGCGAGATCGTGGCGGCGGCGGGCGGCGCGCAGGCGGCGTTCCAGCTGCTGATGCTGGAGCACATGGACAAGCTGGCCGAGACCGCGGCCACCGCCATCAGCAACATCAAGTTCGACAAGATCGTGGTGTGGGACGGCGGTGACGGCGCTGCCACCACCAACTTCCTGCAGAACTTCACCCGCAGCCTCCCGCCGATGATGCAGGTGGTGCAGGAGATCGGCGGCGTGAAGCTCCCCGAGTTCCTTGGCGCGCTCATCCCCGAGGACGGACCCAGCGCCCCCGCCGGCGTGGAGCTCGCCACCGCCGATCTCGCCCCTCCGTCCCCCGACGACCGCGAGCGCGAGGTGCCGCCCCCCGCGGATGGCAGCGACCGCCGCACGGCGGAGCGCGGGGCGGGCGTGGCGCAGTAGCGGCGACGCCACGACGGGCGAGCACACGAAAGCGGCGGCACCTCGCGAGGGTGCCGCCGCTTTCGGATTGGGCCTTTACCGACGCTCGTCGTGAAGCGAGAAGTCCGGCAACCGTGCAACCGGCAGCATCGCTCTCACGTTCCTGCGCTGCCCGGCGGGTGAACGCCGCCCTCCGCCGCGGGGGGGAAGGCCGATGCGCCGGGTCATCGCGTCATCCATCACGACGAACGCGACGGGCGTGTCGGGCGCGACACGTACCGCACGGTTGTGGATATTAGTCCGCCGGTGCCGCGCCCTGCGACTTACTCGTTTCCGCAAGCTGGCGCGCGAGCTCGCCAAGGCGCAATCCGCCCGCCGTGTACGCGCGCACCTCTTCCGCGCTCAGCTTGTGAATGCGCGCTACGTCGATCTTGTACGGGCCGACAGAGACCAGGTACTCGAGGAAATACGTAGCGCCATCGTCGGTGACGAGAAGCCGGCACGACCAGCCTTCCGGCCGGGCGACCTCTCGAACGCTGTACGAGACACCGTCATAGTCGATCGTTTCCATCCAGCCCTCTCCAGATCACGCGGATTTCACCGCACCACGATCGTGTCCCGCATCCAGTGCTCGTTGTCGCGGTAGGGGTAGTCCTGCGTGAACTGCAGGCCGCGGCTCTCCTTGCGCTGCAGGGCGCAGCGCACGATCAGCAGCGCCGTCTGCACCACGTTGCGCAGCTCCACCAGCTCGGGATTCGGCCGCGCCGTCGCCCACCAGCCGTTCACGCGCTCGCTGACGGCGCGCAGGCGCAGGTCCGCGTCCGCCAGCCGCCCGTCGGACCGGACGATGCCGACCAGGTCCCACATCAGCCCACGGATCGCCTCGCGCTCAGCCTCGATCTCCTCGTCCGCGGGGCCGTCGGAAGACGTGCCGTGCGGCGGCAGGGTGGGCTCCAGCATCCGCGTGACGGAGAGCTGCGGGCCGATGCGCTCGGCGGCGCGGTGCGCGAAGACGATCGCCTCGAGCAGCGAGTTGGACGCGAGGCGGTTGGCGCCGTGCACGCCGGTGCACGCCGTCTCGCCCGCGGCGTACAGGCCGGGGACGGACGAGCGGCCGTGCGTGTCCGTGAGCACGCCGCCGCACAGGTAGTGCGCGGCGGGGACCACCGGCAGCGGCTCGCGCAGCATGTCGATCCCGCGCTCGGCCGTCTCGCGCAGGATGTTGGGGAAGCGCTCGCGGATCTCCGCCTCGGGGATCGCGCCGCAGTCCAGCAGCACATACGGATCGCCGGTGCGCTTCATCTCTGCGTCGATGGCGCGCGCCACCACGTCGCGCGGGGCCAGCGACTTCAGCGGGTGATAGGCGTCCATGAACGCCGTGCCGTCACGCCGGCGCAGAACGGCGCCCTCGCCACGGACGGCTTCGCTGATCAGGAAGGTCTTCTCGCGTGCCGGGTAGAGCGCCGTGGGGTGGAACTGGATGAACTCCATGTTGGCGACCTTGGCGCCCGCCCGGTACGCCATCGCCACCCCGTCACCCGTGGCGATCGACGGGTTGGTGGTGTGGCGGTAGACTTGGCCGCAGCCGCCGGTGGCCAGCATCACCGCGCGCGCCAGGATCGGCTCCGCGTCGCCCGTGTCGGCGTTCAGGACCAGGACGCCGCAGCAGCGCTCGCCCAGCGTCCCCGGGTCCGTCGCCAGCAACAGGTCCACCGCCGCGGTGTTCTCGTAGATGGTGATGTTTTCGGCCGATGCGACCGCCGCCAGCAGCCCGCGCTCGATCTCGCGCCCCGTCAGGTCCGCCGCGCGCACGATTCGCCGGCGCGAGTGCCCGCCCTCGCGCCCCAGCGACAGCTCTCCGTCCGCGGATTCGCTGAAGTGCACGCCAAGCTCGATCAACTCGCTCACCCGGGCGGGGCCCTCGCGCACCAGGACATCGACCGCGTCGGGGTGGCAGAGGCCGGCCCCGGCCACCAGCGTGTCCTCCTTGTGCAGCTCGGGGCTGTCGTCGCCGCCGAACGCCGCGGCGATCCCGCCCTGCGCCCAGTTGGTGGACGATTCGGGGCGGCTCTTCTTGGTCACCAGCGCCACGGACCCGTAGCGGCTCACCTTCAGCGCGAAGAAGAGCCCCGCGATCCCGCTCCCCACCACCACCACGTCGGCCTGTCTCATACCCGCTCGGGTTTCCGTGACCGATCCCAGGCGCCTGCGCATGCCGCGGCGAGCCCCCTCCCCCCGCCCCCTCCCCGCGCTTCGCGGCCGCTTCGCGGGGGGAGGGGGAGCACTTCATCGCGACTCGACGCCAGCGGTTATCCTCGCGCTCCCTCGAGCGCGCACCGCAGCACGCCGTCCAGCGCCTCTTCGCCGCTCTCGATCCGTACCGCCTGCTCCATCACCCACACGATCGGCTTCTCCCCGATCAGGTCGCGCAGCTTCACCGCGTCCTTACGGGTGATGATGATCGGCCGGCCCGCCGCGCGCGACACGATCTTGAGCGCGTCCGCCGCGGTGAACGGATGATGGTCGGGATAGGCGTCCTCCTCGACGATCGCACCCGCCTGCCGCAGCGCGTCGAAGAACGGCTGCGGCATCCCCAGCCCCGCCACCGCCAGCACCTCGCGCCCGGCAAGGTGCGCCAGCGTCTCAGCCGCCCCGCCGTGCAGCGCCGACAGCCGGTCCGCCGCGAGGTGGCAGATCGCGACGGGCTTTCCCGGCGCCGCGGCGGCCAGCTCGCCCGCCACCTCGCGCGCGCGCTCGGGCGACGCGGACTTGCGGGTGAGCACGACCGCGTCCGCCCGCGCGAGCGATGCCAGCCCCTCGCGCCAGGGCCCGCGCGGCAACAGGCGCGGACGCGGGCTCCACGTCTCCACCGCGATCAGGACGATGTCGGCGTCGCGCATCAGGCGGCGGTGCTGGAAGGCGTCGTCCAACACCACCACGTCGCACCCGGCCGCCGCCAGCTCGCGCGCCGCCTCCACCCGCCGCGCGGCGGTCGCGGCGCGGACGCCTGGGTTCAATTCGCGGTGCAGGATCACCTCGTCGCCGCCGTAGCCGCGCAGCGCGATCCCCGGCGTGCGCCCCCGACCCCGCAGCCGCGCGACCAGCCACGCCGCGAACGGCGTCTTCCCCGCCCCGCCTACCCCCACGTTCCCGACGCTGATCACCGGCACGCCCGCGTCCTCCGCCCGCAGCACGCCCCGGTCGAACGCCGCGTTGCGCGCCCGCACGACGCCGCGGAACGCCCACTCCGCCGGCAGCAGCGCCGCGTTCAGCACCGCCCCCGCCGCGCCCGCATCGCCCGCCCACCAGCGCGTGACGAAGGAGTGGAGGCTCATGGGCGCACCACCATCGTCGCGGCAGGCACGCCCCGCGGGCCCTCCCCCCGCGCCTTGGAGCGCTCTCCCCCTCCCGTACCGGGCGGGGGTGGGGGTCTCACGCGCCGCGCGGATACCAGTGCGGGCGCGGATG
>DASSME010000250.1:0-8676 GCA_035689035.1 Longimicrobium sp.
AGGAGAACCCAGCGGACGAAGCGGACGGACAGGGGGAACGGCCCGTCCCCGGCGGCCAGCACGTCCACCATCCGGCTGATCTCGGGGCCCAGGGCGAGGAACGCGGAGGAGAGCACCGCCCGGTAGCGCCACGGCCGCGCGTTCCACATCGCCTCGCTGCCCACCGCGCCGAACGCGAGCACCGCCATCGTAAGCAGCGAGGTGAGCGGATACGCGCGCAGCACGCTGCCCGGCGTGTTCGCCATCAGCACGGCGCCCGCCAGGGTCAGCGCGCCCAGCCAGGCGCCGGCGGCCGCCTCGGCGCGCGTGCGCACGCCCGGGGCGGCGTCCAGAGCGGTAGTCCTGCCCACGCGCACCAGGTCGTCCAGGCCGTAGCGGCCCGGCGGCGGCCCGCGGCGAGACCGTGTCGAAGTCACAGCTGCTCCGAGAGGTAGAGGTGCAGCGGGGCCAGCAGCACGCTGATCGCCACCAGCACGGGGAGTGACACGCCGGGAACGGAGAAGGGCGGCGCGGCGGTGAGCACCAGCGCCCACGCGATCACCACGGCCCAGATCATCACTTTTCCGGCCACGCGGCCGTACAGGCGGCCGTTCCAGCTGGCGGTCGCCACCGACCCGCAGCACGCCAGCACCACCATCCACGCCAGCGACGAGTCCCAGTGCCCGCGCAGCAGCGGCGCCGGCACCCGCACGAAGCTCCACGTCCCCACCAGCGACAGCGCGCCCAGCACGCCCGCCCACCGGTGATCGCGCTGCCGCTGCGCCTCCGCCGTCCAGATCGCGTTCCTCATGGCCGCCGTCCGGGATGTGGGTTCATCCGTTCCTTTCTCCGTACGTGCGCGGCGGGCGCAAAGAGTCAGCCACGAACACCCGGCTCACACCAGACCCGGGGTGAAGCGCCTGCGTTTCGACCACCCATCCCCGTCACTGTGAGACCGGTCGCTGCAGGATCCCCGCACGCCGTTCCCTGCGAACCCTGCGGACCCTGCGGACCCTGCGGACCCTGCGGACCCTGCGTGAGGCCATTCCGCACCTGGGCCGCGAGCGATCGACGCGCGTCCGGTACGACGCCGGCGAGTGCATCCAATCTCGCACCGGCCGTCCTCACTCGTCCACGTGCAGCCAGTCGAGGTCGGTGCCCGGGGCGAAGCGGTCCACCAGCTCGCGCACCCGCTCGGGGGCGGAGAGGAGGCGGGCGATCCCCGCCAGCGTCTGCAGGTGCTCCTCGGCGCGCTCGGCAGGGCTCACCAGCAGAAAGATGAGGCGGGCGGGGTGCCGGGCGCGAGGGAACTCCACCCCGGCGCGGCTCACGCCCAGCAGCAGCACCGGCCGGGCCAGCCCCTGCAGCCGCACGTGGGGAAGCACCACGCCGGGCACCAGCTCGCTGGAGAACTGCTCCTCGTTGCGCACCACCACGTTGGCCAGCCGGCGCACGGTCTCGTCGTCGAAGACGCCTTCCATCAGCCGCCCGACGGCCGCGATGAACGACATCGGCTCCAGCCGCGCCACCCGCGCGGGCTCCACCGCCTCGGCCAGCGGCGCGCCGCCGTCGAGCGACGCGGTCTCGGGCTCGGGGGGAAAGATGGTCAGGAGCGAGCCCGGCGCCAGCGCGGCCAGCTGCTCGGGGAGGCGCGCCAGCCGCGGGTGCCAGGCCGGGGTGCCGCGGCGCGTGCTCACCAGCGCCAGCAGGTCGTCGCCCTTCAGCGCGCCGCCCAGCCGCTCCAGCAGCTCGCCCCACCCCTCCACCCGCTCCCACGCGGCGGGGACGGCCGGCTTCACCCCCGCGTGCAGCGCCTTCAGCCGCTCCGCGTCTCCGCCGATGGTCACCACGGAGAGCGCCGCGCCCGCGCCCTGCGCCAGCAGGTTCACCGTCCGCAGCGCCTCGGCGAAGCCGGGGTGGCGCTCGGCGGCCGGGGGGAGCACCGCCGTCACCCGCCGCGTGGTGTTGAGCGGATGCGTCAGCCGCGCGGCGACCACGGCCTGGCGGGTGCTGGCGAGGAGCTGGTCCAGCACGCCGCCGAAGATGCGGCCCCCGCCGGTCCGCACCGGCCACCCCACGATCACCAGGCTCCCGCGCGTCTCGGCCACGCCGCGGGCGATCCCCGTGGCCACGTTGGCGTCCACCCGCGTGAGCGGCACCACCGGCACCTCGGCCGCGGCGGCGTGCACCACGGCGTGGGCCAGCACGCGCTCGGCCTCGGCCACCTCGGCCTCGGCGTCGTCCCCCTCGCCGGGGACCACCATCAAGGGGTGGACGGGCTCGGGGCTCCCCTCGCCGCGCAGCGCGAACGCCAGGTCCATCAGCGGGTCGGCCGTGGCGGGCTTGGAGAGCGACACCACGATCCGCCGCGGCGCCGCGCCCGCGTCGTACGGCCGGCTCTCCTCGGCCAGCGCTACCCGGCGCCCGTACCGCTGCACCGCCCAGGGCCCGGCCAGGCAGGTCACCAGGATCATCAGCACCACGCCGTTGACCTCGGTCTGGTCCAGCAGGCCGATGTCGAAGCCCACCAGCACGATGGCCAGCGTCCCCGCGGCGTGCGGCACCGTCAGCCCGAACACCGTCCACCCCTCGGCCGCCGTCCACCCGAACACCCGCTCCGCCGCCTTCGCCGCGACCCACTTCCCCGTGACGACCCCCGCCGTGAGCGCCGCGGCGATCCCCAGCGCGCGCCCGCCGCCGAGTGCCCGCACGTCCACCAGCATCCCCACCGACAGCAGGAAGAAGGGGATGAAGATGGCGTTGCCGGCGAAGTGGATGCGGCTCATCAACGCGCCCTGCGCGGGGATCAGCCGGTTGAGCGCCAGCCCCGCCAGCAGCGCGCCGATGATCGGCTCCACCCCGCCGAAGTGGGCGGCGTACGAGACGGTGAACAGCGCCGCCAGCACGAAGATGAACTCGGTGCTCCCCTCGCCGCCCACGCTGCGGAAGAACCAGCGCCCCAGTCGCGGCAGGCCCCAGAGCACCAGCGTGACGTAGACCACGAACGGCAGCGCCAGCTCCAGCCAGAACGCCAGGTCCAGCGCGCCGCCGCGGCTGCGCGCCACGATCGCCAGGACGAGCAGCGCCAGCACCTCGGCCAGGATCGTCCCCCCCAGCGCCGCGGTGACCGCGCCGTTGCGCACGATCCCCAGCCGGCTGGCGATCGGGTAGGCGAGCAGCGTGTGCGAGGCGAAGACGCTGCCGATCAGCAGCGCCGAGGGGAGGGCGTACCCCAGCGCGATCGCCGTCCCGATCCCCAGCGCGCAGGGGAGGAGGAACGAGAGCGCGCCGAAGCCGATGCTGCGGCCGCGGTGGCGCGCGAACTGGTGCAGGTCCAGCTCCAGCCCCACCAGCAGCATCAGGTAGAGGAGGCCGACCGTGCCGAGCAGGACGATGGTGTTGCTGCGCGCCAGCAGCCCGGCGCCGTGCGGCCCGATCGCCGCGCCCGCCACGATCAGCCCGATGATCCCGGGGATGCGCAGCCGCTCGAACAGGAGGGGGACGACCAGGAACACGAGCGTCGCCGTGGCGACGATCAGCACCGGGTCGGTGAAGGGAAGGGTGGGGAGCGTGGACATCGGCGACCGTTTCCTGGGCCGGGGTGAACCAAACCCGGTTCAGGGAGCAGGGACCGAAGCCCTCCTCCGAACCAACGAAAGACGCGGGCGGCGCTCGCCGGCCGCGCACCCGCTACCCGGCACCCGCCCCAAGGTGCGGCAGCGGCTTACCTCGCCGCCCGCGCCGCCGCCGTGCACGGGACGGCCCGCCGGCTGGACCGGCTCACCCCGCCGCGGTGCGGCGGCGCGCCACCAGCCTCGCGCTCATGGCTGGCGGATCCAGCGGCCGCGGTAGGCGGCGGTCATCACCGGGCGCGGGCGGCGCTGGCCGAACCGGTCGTCGCACACCTCGCGCACGTAGCTCACGATGGGGATCACCACCACGGCGCTCGCCACCAGCAGCCAGCACGCCCCCAGCACGCCCCCCATCCCGCGCTGCGCGAACGCCAGCGCCAGGATCGACGCGCCGTACGCCACCGCCAGCGCCGCCGAGGCGCGGTACGCCCACGGCCGCGCGCCCCACAACGCCTCGGTGGCCACCGCGCCCAGCACCGCCAGCAGCGCCGCGGCCGCGCGCACCCGCAGGGACCCGTCATGGGTCCACAGGCCGAACTGCACGACCATCCAGGCCATCACCCCGGTGAACACAGCGGAGCACAGGCCGGCCAGGTAGAAGCCCGTCGGGGTGCGCGTGCTCATCGTCACCACCAGGGAACGGGGCGTCCGTTGGGCCCGATCCGCACCGGCGCGGGGGGCGGCGCCGGGCGGGGCGCCGGGACCGGCGCGCGGGGGACGCCGAAGAGGGCGATGGACCGGCCGCGCACGTACGCCACGATCGGCGCCACCACGAACGCGCTGCAGGTCAGGGCCCAGAACGCGATGCCCAGCCCCGGCCACCCGTCGACCGCCACGCACAGGGCGGTCAGGACACCGGCGTAGACCAGCGCCAGCGCCAGCGAGGCGGGGTAGGCCCAGCGCCGCGCGCACCAGAGCGCCTCGGCCGCCACCGCGGCCAGCGCCGCCAGCAGCGCCGCGCCCGCGCGGGCGACCAGCCCCGTCGCCCGGAACGCGTCGCCGCCCGGCTCCAGCAGCAGCGCGGCGGCCAGCATCAGCACGCCGAACCCGGCGGCGGCGATGCTGCACACGTAGAAGCCCAGCGGGGTGCGCGGGTTCATCAATCACCTCTCATGGGGTGTCTCGCGGCTACCATCGCACGGGGCGCACCGGCGCGTGCACCGGGCGGCGCCCGCCGGCCAGGTGCGGGGGCGCCACGGTGCGCTGGTACACGTTGGCCAGGATCGGCACGACCACGAACGAGGTGAAGAACAGGTACCCGCCGGCGGCGCCCACGCCCTCCCACCCCAGCTTCGCCAGCCCCCATCCCAGCGCCGCCAGGGTGTGCGCCAGCGCCAGCGCCGCGCAGACCCGCCACGCCCACGGGCGCACGCGCCAGAGCGCCTCGGCCGCGGCCAACCCCAGCGACCCCAGCAGCGCGCAGGTGGCCCGCGGCAGCCACTCCGTCACGCCGGCACCGCCGGGAAGGCCGAGCAGCATGAGCATCATCACCACCGCGAACCCGGCGGCGAACAGGCCGGAGAAGACGAACGGGCGCTGCTGCATCGCTCTCCTTGCTCCACGTGGCCGCGCCGCATCCCGGATCGCATGCGAAAGGCCGGCCGTGTGATCTCCCCGCAGTGTTCAAACGCGCCGGGCGCGCTCCTTCTGCCGGATCACGGCGTCACCGGCTCACGGCCGCGCTGCGCCCCGCGCGGCCGCGGGTACGCCGGCCGGCCGTCGGGGCGCGGGCACGGGGGGCCGGGCGCGCGCCCGCGCGGGCGGCCACAAGTTGCGCGAGCGGCCGCGGACGTAGGCCAGGATCGGCCCCACCACCACCGAGCTCGCCAGCAGCACGGTCAACCCCGTCCCCACCCCGTCGCGCACGGTGGCCGAGACCGCCAGCACCGCCGCGGCGTACACCACCGCCAGCGCCACGCTGGCGCGCCACGCCCACGGCCGCGCGCGCCACAGCGCCTCCGCCACCACCGCGCTGAGCGCCGCCAGCACCGACGCCGCGCCGCGGCCCAGCGGCGACGACGTCCAGCTGACGCCGTCGTCCGCCGGGTTCATGCCGTACAACACCACCATCACCATCCAGAACCCGAACCAGGCGGCGCAGGCCCCGGCCACGAAGAATCCGAACGGCGTCTTCGCTCCGCTCACGGCGCCCTCACCGCCCACGCGGCGCGCGCGGGCACGCGGCCGCGCGGCCAGAGCTGCTCCGTGCGGGCGTGGATGTACCCCAGCATGGGGACCACCACCACCGTGCTGCCGAACATCCACAGCAGCACGCTCCCCATCATCTCGGTGCCGCGGGTGGCCACCGCGGCGGCGGCGAGGGTGGAGGCGTAGACCACCGCCAGCGTCACACTGGCGCGGTACGCCCACGGCCGCGCGCGCCAGAGCGCCTCGGTCACCACCGCGGCCAGCGGCACCAGCAGCATCGACAGGCCGCGCACCGCCAGCCGGCCGGGGCTTTCGCCGCCCACCGGGCTCAGCGAGAACTGCGCGGCCACGGTGGCCGCGCAGAACGCGGCGGAGATGATCCCGCAGAGGTAGAACCCGATCGGCGTGTCCGGCTTCATGGCGGCCGTGCCGGGGTGCTCAGTACTTGGGGATGGAGGGGTCCACCTGGTCGCTCCAGGCCAGGATCCCGCCCTTCAGGTTCCACACCCGCCGATACCCTTCCTGGCGCAGCAGCTCCAGCGCGCGGGCGCTGCGGGCGCCCGAGCGGCAGTGCAGCACCACCTCGTCGTCGGGGCTGACCTCGTCCAGGCGCTCGGGAAGCTCTCCCAGCGGGATCAGCCGGGCGCCCTGCGGCTCCAGGTTGCCGATGTTCCACTCGAACGGCTCGCGCACGTCGATGATGGTGAGGCGGTCGCCGCGGTCCAGCCGCTCCTTCAGCTCGCCCGGGGTGATCTCGGGGATTTCCTGCTCGCTCATGCCACCCTCCGTTGCGGTCGCTCCGGGGCCCAGGCCGCAGAAGCGCTCGTAGTCGATCAGCTCGTGGATGCTGGGGTTTTCGCCGCAGGCGGGGCACTCGGGGTCCCGCCGCAGGCGCATCTCCCGGAACCTCATCCGGAGCGCATCGAAAAGCAAGAGACGGCCGGTCAGGGGCTCGCCCGTGCCCAGCAGCAGCTTGAGCGCCTCGGCCGCCTGGATGCTCCCCACGATCCCCGGCAGCACGCCCAGCACGCCGCCCTCCGCGCAGTTGGGCACCATCCCGGGGGGCGGCGGCTCGGCGAAGAGGCAGCGGTAGCACGGCCCGTGGCCCGCCCAGAAGACCGAGGCCTGCCCCTCCCAGCGCAGGATCGACCCGTAGACGTTGGGCTTGCCCAGCAGCACGCAGGCGTCGTTCAGCAGGTACCGCGTGGGAAAGTTGTCGGTTCCGTCGATCACCACGTCGTACGGGCGGACCACGTCGAGCGCGTTGGCCGAGGTGAGCCGCTCCGCGTGGGGGACCACGGTGACCAGGGGGTTGATCTCGCCGATGCGGTCGCGGGCGCTGTCCAGCTTGGGCCTGCCGACCCAGCTCGTGCCGTGGATCACCTGCCGCTGCAGGTTGGTGGTGTCGACCACGTCGAAGTCGGCGATCCCGATCGTCCCCACCCCGGCCGCGGCCAGGTACATCGCCACCGGCGACCCCAGCCCACCCGCGCCGACCACCAGCACGCGCCCCTGCTTCAGCCGGCGCTGCCCCGCTTCGCCCACGCCGTCCAGGATCAGGTGGCGCGAATAGCGGATGCTCTCCCCGGGCGACAGCTCCGCCGCGCGCTCGTCCATCATCTCAACGCTCACGGCCCCTTCCTTTCGACCTGGTCCATCTCGTCCGCCGGCCGTGCCGAACTGCGTGGACACGGAGGAGCGGAGAGCACGGAGACGTGCGTCCGCGTCCACCAGTCCCGCCGTTCTCCGTGGCTCCGTTCCTCCGTGGCCTCGCGCGAAGCGCCCCCGCGGTTAGCGGATCAGGCCCCCGGTGGGACACGGCGGCCCACGACGGGAAAGCTACTCGTCCGTGGCCGCAACCCCAAGTGGCGCCCTTGAATACGTCACCCGCACCCGATAGTGTTCCCACCGTACCAATCCCGGGGAGAGGCGCGCTCTCCCCGACCGCCCAATCGGTTTCGGCCCGGCGGCCGGGAGAAGAGAGACGGCGCACGTGCAGACCCTGATCGACTTCGTCCTTCACCTCGACAAGCACCTGGCCGACCTGGCCCAGCAGTACGGGCCGTGGACGTACGCCATTCTCTCGCTGATCCTGTTCTGCGAAACCGGGCTGGTGGTCACCCCGTTCCTTCCGGGTGACTCGCTGCTCTTCGCCGCGGGCGCGCTGGCGGCCAGCACCCACGGCTTCGAGGTGGGGTACCTGTGGCCGTGCCTGCTGGTGGCGGTGTTCCTGGGCGACAACGTGAACTACTTCATGGGCAGCCGCATCGGCCGGAAGGTGTTCCGCCCCAACGCCCGGGTGCTGAAGACCGAGTACCTGAACCGCACCGAGAAGTTCTACGAGAAGTACGGCGGCCGCGCGGTGATCCTGGCGCGCTTCGTCCCCATCGTGCGCACCTACGCGCCGTTCGTGGCCGGGGCCAGCAAGATGCCGTACCGGCGCTTCCTGGGGTTCAGCTTCGCGGGCTCGCTGCTGTGGATCACGCTGTTCCTGTTCGGGGGCTACTTCTTCGGCAACATCCCGTGGGTGAAGCAGAACTTCGAGGTGGTGGTGATCGCGATCGTGCTGGTGTCGGTGATCCCGGCGGTGATCGAGGTCGTCAAGGCCCGCCGCGAAAAGAAGCGGGCGGTGTGATGCGACTCCGGCGCGCGTTCCCCGTCCTGCTCGCCGCGCTGGCGCTGCTGGCGCCGGCCGCGGGCCACGCCCAGCGCGACACCATCCGCCTGGGTGGCACCCCCCCGCCGCGCGACACCATCACGCTCACACCGCCTGACACCGCGCCGGCCGAGCCCGAGCGGCCGGCGCGCTGGTCCCGCCCCTTCGCGGTGGAAGGGAGCGGCGAGGTGGCGCCGCGCTCGCCCGCGCGCCAGGTGGTCTGGCTCCCCGCCGACAGCGTCCGCGCGCGCCGCGTCGCCG
>DASSME010000251.1:0-27744 GCA_035689035.1 Longimicrobium sp.
CCACACCAGCGGCGCCGAGGGGTCGTCGGCGCTCTGCGCCTCCTGGCAGCGGTCGAAGAGCGCCAGCCCCTCGTCCAGCGGGATGGCGTGGATGCCGGAGCTGGTCTCGGCGTAGCAGGTGGTGCGCGAACGCTCGGGCGCGTCGGCCTCGGTGAGCTCCGACGCGGGGAACATGTCGCTGCGCGGCGCCGGCGGCGGCGCCTCCCTTTCCCTATCTGGCGCGGCGGCGCTCATATCCGGGAACGGTGTCGGTGATCACGGCGGCGGCGATCTCGAAGGCGCCCAGCAGCACGTGGGGGATCCACACTTCGTTGTCGAAGCCGAACAGCCAGGGCGAGACGGCCAGCAGCACCCCGAAGATCCCGTCCAGCCACAGGTGCACGGGCATCTGCAGGCGCTTGACCAAGCCCAGCTCGTAGTCGGTGAAGGCGCTGTAGGCCAGCGCGGCGGCTCCGGCGGCCACGAACACCCAGGTCTGCGCGCCGCCGCCCAGCCGCAGGATGAACGGCAGCGCGATCAGCAGCGCGCCCACCGTGTAGTCCAGCACGCCGTGGGTGCGGGTCGGAAGTCGCATGCGGGGTTCGCTCCTTCTTGGGCGGTGCGGTCGGAATGCTCGGTGCCCGCGCGGCTTGCAAGGGCTGGTCCGAAAAGAAAGTGCGGAGTGCCGGGTGCTGAGTGCGGGTGAAATCCCAGGCCCCGCGCAGGGCGGTTGAAACCGCTGCAACGGCCACACGAAGTCCGCCTGCGCGGACTACCGGCTCCGGCGCGGGACTGGGCGGAGGTGCGCGGCACCGCCCTTCGTGGCGCGCGGGAGCGCGTACGATCCGCGCCGGCCCGGCCTCGCACCTCTTGCCGTCATGCCGCGGCGCAGCGGCTTCACCCGCCCGCCGCGACCTCGACTCGAGGACGACGCGCTACGACCACCCCTCGATCACCCCGTCCGTCCCGGCGCCGGGGAACGCCTCCGGGTGCAGCCACGCCGCCAGCGCCTCGATCCCGGCCACCACGCGCGGGCCCGAGCGGCTGAAGTACGCGCTGTGGCCGATCGCCGCGCCGCCCGCCGCGATGGCGCGCGGGGCGATCGCCGCCAGCCGCTCGCGGGCGCGCTCGGCGTCGGCGCGCGCCTGCTCCAGCGCGTAGCCGCAGGGAAGGAGGAGGAGACGATCCGGATCGAGCGACTCGACCCGCGCCCACGGGATCTCCACCGAGTGCCCGCCGACGGTGCCCACCAGGCTCTCGCCCCCCGCGATCTCGATCATCTCGGGGGTCCAGTGCCCCGGCGCGAACGGCGGGTCGAGCCACTCCAGCGCCAGCACGCGGGGGCGAGGCCGCCCGGCGATGGTCTCGCGGACGCGATCGATGCGTGCGCGGAGCGATGCGGCCGTAAGCACGCCCTGCTCGCGCTCGTTCGCCGCGTCCGCGACCTCCTCCACCGACTCGATGATCTCGTCCAGCGTGTGCGCGTCGAGCGAGAGCACGCGCGGCGCGCCGGCCAGCGCGCGGACGGCCTCGTGCACCGAGGGCGTGGGGACGGCGCACACCTCGCAGACGGCCTGGGTGAGGATCAGGTCCGGGCGCGAGCCGGCCAGGGCGCCCGCGTCGATCTCGTACACGCTGCCGAACTCGAGCATGCAGCGCCGCACCTCGGCGTCGATCTCGCCGCTGGTGAGCCCGGCCGGGTCGAAGCGCACGCGGCTGAGGCGGGGGAGCGACAGGGCCTCGGGCGGCCAGTCGCACTCGTGCGAGATGGCCACCAGCCGGTCCTGCAGCCCCAGCTCGTACACGATCTCGGTGGCGCTCGACAGCAGCGACGCGATCCGCAATTCCACCATCTCCCTTCAGCACGTTGGTTTTCGCCGCGCCAATGTGCGCCCGGGCCGCCAGAGCGCGCAACCACGGCGTGGGCGAGTGACGATGGTCGTCGAGGCGATGGACCCGTTGCCGGACGGGGGGCGGCCGTCTACGTTTTCGGCCCTCGCACCCACGCCACCCCCGGAGCCGCCCGATGCTGATCATCCGCGAACCCCGCGTCACCGTGATCTCGCGCCAGCAGTTCATCCCTCCGCCGCACATCCACTGGCAGAGCGACAGCGACGTGGCTGGCGAGGCGCTGGCGGAGTTCTCGGGACGGCTGTGCTATCTCAGTTTCGGAGAGGATGCGGGGCTGGAGGGGGGCCACAAGTCGATTCCGGGACGCACCACCAACCAGGCGTACCTCGCCAACATCCTGAAGACGAAGCACGGCTCGGTGCTGGAACACGCCGTTTGGAGCTTTCTGCTGGAAGGTGTTAGCCGGTCCCTCACGCACGAGCTGATCCGGCACCGTGCCGGGATGGGATACAGCCAGTTGAGCCAGAGGTACGTGGACGAATCGCAGATCGGCTTCGTGCTCCCGCCCGAGATCGAGGAAGGCTCGCCGGAGTTCGACGAGTGGGTGGACGCGTGCGAGACGTCGCTCGCCACGTATCAGCGGCTGCTCACTGCGGTTACAGAAAAAGTGGGCGATGAAGGGCCGGCCACGATGCGGAAGAAGCGCGCCCGGCAGGCCGCGCGTTCAGTGCTGCCCAACTCCGCCGAAACCAAAATCGTGGCCACCGGGAACGCGCGTGCGCTCCGCCATTTCTGCGAAATGCGCGGGAGCGGGAGCGCCGACCTGGAGATCCGCCGGCTCGCCGGGGCCGTGCTGAGGCAGCTCCATCAGGAAGCGCCGAACATCTTCGGTGACCTTCGCTTCGTCCCCAGCCCCGACGGCGTGGATACCATCGAGACGGAATTTCCGAAGGTCTGATCCGTTAGCCTCCGCCTTTTCCAACCGCTTCTCGCTTCCCCGAGCGCAGAGGTGCGCACACCCTTCGTACCGGCCACCCTGTGGACCGAGCGTGCGGGTATCCTCGCCGTCGCCTCCGAGGTCAATCGCCTGGGCCTGATCTGGCGCGAGCAGCAGTCCGTCGACATCGGGATCGACGGCCAGATCGAACTGGTGGATGCTGAAGGGCGCGCGACGGGACGAGTCGTGGCCGTGCAGGTGAAAAGCGGCCGCTCGTATTTCAAGGACGATCGAGACTGCTGGATCCATGATCCCGGCGAAAAGCACCGCCTGTATTGGGAAATCTTCCCGCTCCCGGTCCTGCTGATGCTCCATTCACCAGAGGATCGCGCCACGTACTGGGTGGACGCACGGCAGGAATTGCGCGCGGCGCAGGGGGCGGGAGCGATCCGGATTCCGAAGACGAACCTGCTTCAGCGGGCAACCGCAGCGGATCTGTTTCAGACGGCGGGGATCGCGGCGCACACGTTCCTCGACCTCCCTTCCGTCCTGCACGCCCTCTGCTCCACGCGGCTCACGTCGGCCACGTTCCCACTCTCCTATTTCGATCTGTTCGCGAACGGTCTCACCAATATCGCGAACGCCGTTTACTTCGCGATGGATCTGGTAATGGAGATCGCCGACGCGAACCTTCCCGACGAGGAAGAATGGATATCGTTCGGCTCCGAAACGCACGAATTCCTGTTCGGGTTTCTCCAGTTCCTGGTCGAACAGAACCTGGCAGATGTTGACGTGTCGTCGGCGCTGGTGGATTGGAACACGCGTCGATTGCTGCCCACGCTCATTTCGCCCCTTACTTCACGAGGCCGCGCGCTCGTCACGCTGATCGGGGAGATGCAGGGCCGCTATCAAGCCGAAGGACGGCTTCACGAATTCGGAGCGTTGGGTGTTGCCCAGGAGGACTTCGTGCGGATGGCGTTCACGCCGTCACACTACGATCGGCTCCCGCTGATCAGCGCGTTCCAGGAGTTGGTCCGGGCGAGCAGGCCGACGGGAACACTGTGAACGAGTAGCCGTGCATGGGCGCGCTACCCCGCGCACGCATCCGCGGTGGCGAGTGAGACGTTTGAGGGGGGTGGGGTTGGCGGATGGCGTCGTTTTATGTAACGTGGTTTTCCGTCGTGTATCGGATACCCCCACCTGCTGGAGCACCGATGAAGAAGCTGCACCTGGATCTCGACAGTCTGCGCGTCGAATCGTTCGGCACCGGCGCCGGGGCGGCCGGCGGGACGGTCAACGGCCACATCTTCGACGTCGCGGCGGGCAACAGCCCCATCATCGTCACCGATCCGGACACCGATCCGTCGCGCGTGGACAGCTGCTACTTCAACACCTGCTACGAAACCTGCGACTGGACGCAGTAGCCGCACGTTCACGGCCGGGGTGGCATGGTCCACCCCGGCCCGGTCCTCACCCCACCACGCAGTCCTTCCCGCGCGCCTTCGCCTCGTACAGCCGCGCGTCCGCGTCCCTCAGCAGCGCTTCAGGGGTCGCATGGCCCGCCGCGGCCGCGACGCCGGCGCTGATGGTGACGGACAGGCCCGGCTGCAACTCGTTCCACCTGTGATTGCGGACGAGCGCGCAGACCTTCTCCGACGCGGCGAGCGCCTGGTCGAGCGTGGTGGCCGGGAAGAGCACCACGAACTCCTCGCCGCCCCAGCGCGCCACCACGTCGCTCTGGCGCACGTGGGCGCGAAGGATCTCGGCGATCCGGCGCAGCACGGCGTCGCCCACGGCGTGCGAGAAGGTGTCGTTCACGCGCTTGAAGTCGTCCACGTCGCACAGCATCACGCTGAGCGGCTGCACGCCGCGGGTGGCCAGCGGCATCGCCTCGGCCAGGCGCTGGTCCAGGTAGCGGCGGTTGAAGGCGCCGGTGAGCGGGTCGCGGATGGTGAGCGCGTGCAGCTCGCGGTTGCGCGCCTCGAGCTCGGCCTGCGCGCGGGCCAGCGCCGCCTCGGCCTCCTTCCGCTCGGCGATCTCGCGCTCCAGCTCGATCGAGCGCAGGCGGTGGATCTCGCGGCCCCGCATCGCGCGCTCGGTGTCGAACTGCACCATCATCGCCGCCATGCGGGCGTTGGCCTGCTCCTCGAGCTGGCGCACCAGGAAGTCGTGGAACTGCTCGTGGTGCCGCAGCGCCTCTTCGAAGCGGCCCAGCGCGGCGTACACGCGGGCGAAGCGCCGGTGCAGGTGGGCCTCGTGCGACGGGGGGCGCTCGGTGCGCCGGAAGAGCGAGTGCGCCTCCTGGTACCAGGCCAGCGCCTCGGCGTGGCGGCCGTGGTGCATGTGCACGTCGCCCATCACCCACACGGCGTCGGTGTAGTAGCCCAGGTGCACCGCGTCGTCGCGCAGTGCGTGCAGCGCGCGGCGGATCAGCGTCTCGGCCGGGGCCACGTCGCCGCGGCGCAGCAGGATCTTGGTGAGCCCCATCGCGCCCAGCGCCGCGCCGGCCTCGTCTCCCGCGCGCTGGTACAGCTCCATGCATTCGCGGTAGTACGTCTCGGCCCCCTCGCCGTCCCTCAGCTCGTCGGCCGCGATCCCCATGCGGTACAGGGTGCGCGCGGTCTGCAGGGGGTAGCGGTTGCCCAGCGCGTCGAGCGCCACGCGGTAGTACTCCAGCGCGCGCCCGCACTGGTCCATGTTGCTGTAGACGATGGCGATGCGCCCGAACAGCTCCGCGCGCTCCCACCGGTCCCCGCCCTCGGCGTCTTCGCGGTCCACCGCCTCGCGCAGCTCCAGTGCCTGCAGCAGCACGCCCAGCGCGGCGGCGAACGCGCCCCTTCCGGTGAGCACCGCGCCGCGGATGCGCAGCGCCTGCGCCTCTTCGCACCGCAGCCCCAGCGCCTGCGCGGCTTCGGCGGCCTCCCCCGCGAGCCGCTCGGCGGCCTCGAAGTCGTAGGTGGCCGCGTGCCCGGCGGCCAGCTCGTTCAGCACGCGGCAGCGCAGCGCCGGGTCGCGGGCCGCCTCGGCCCGGGCCAGCGCGTCGGCCAGCAGCTCGCGCCCGCGCTCCACCTGGCCGGGGAGGTCGCCCAGGCAGGCGCCGAGCACGGCCAGCGCGGCGCGCTCGTGCGCGGCGTCGCCGCGCGCGGTGGCGGCGGACAGGGCGGCTTCGGCCAGCTCGAGCGCGGCGGCGGGGTCGGCGTGGCGCACGGCCAGCGCGCGGGCGCGGAGCGCGGCGGGGTCGGCCCGGGACGGGTGCGTGGGAGCGGCGGTTTGCATAGATGGGAAAACGAGACCGGCGAAGGTGCGCGGTGGGAGACGCAAGGCGCACGTCCGTAGAGATACTGCCGACACGCCCCGAGCGGAAGTGGGGCAGTCGCCGGCCGCTGTACCGTTGAAATAGAAATGTCCGGGTCGGTTGAGATCGGAATGTCCGCCTTCGGACCGTTTCGCCCAGGCTGCGCCGGATTACGGGTTGATGAACGCGCGGCGGACGGGCAACGATCCGGACGCGTGCGGCACCCAAATCTACACGTGTCGATTAGCACCCCATCCTCCAACCGGAATCACCCCATGCAGCTCCGGCTCTCGACCCTGCTCGCCGCCGCCGTGCTGGCCGCCGCGCCGGCGCGGGCCCAGTCCCCCGCCCCGCCGGTCAGCCAGGACGAGCTGGTGCGGCGGCTGGCCGCCACGCTCGACTCGCTCTCCGCGCGCGACGAGTTCTCGGGCGTGGTGGTGCTGGCCCGCGGCGGCACGCCCGTCTGGGAGCGCGCCTACGGCATGGCCGACCGCGAGGCGCGCCGGCCGAACGACGTGGAGACGGCGTTCAACCTGGGCTCCATCAACAAGGCGTTCACGCAGATCGCGGTGCGGCAGCTGGAGGCGGCGGGCAAGATCCAGCTCGATTCGACGCTGGCGTTCCACTGGCCGGACTACCCGAACCAGGAGGTCGCCCGGCGCGTGACCATCCGCCAGCTGCTGCAGCACCGTTCGGGGATCGGCGGCAACATCTTCGGCGATCCGCCGGGCGGCTCGCGCGCCAGCATCCGGCGTTTGCGCGACTTCCTGCCACTCTTCGTGGACGAGCCGCTGCAGTTCGACCCCGGCAGCAGCCAGCGCTACTCCAACGCCGGCTACGTGGTGCTGGGCCTGCTGGTGGAGCGCCTCTCGGGCGAGGACTACTACGACTACGTCCGCCGCCATGTCTACCAGCCCGCCGGGATGACGCGCACCGCGCACTTCGCCGTGGACACGCTGCCGCCCAACACCGCGATCGGGTACACCCGCGGCGGCCCCGGCTCGGCCGGCGACGGGCCGCTGCGGCGCAACACACAGGAGCTGCCCGGGCGCGGCAGCTCGGCCGGCGGCGGCTACTCCACCGCGCACGACCTGATGCGCTTCGTACAGGCGCTGCGCGAGCGCAAGATCCCGAACGGCCCTCCGGCGGGGATCGGGATCGCGGGCGGCTCGGGCGGCATCAACGGCGTGGTGGAGGGCGACCTCCCCGGCGGCTACGACCTGATCGTGCTGGCGAACCTCGATCCGCCCGCCGCCGAGCGCATCGCCCGCACGGTCCGCGGCTGGCTGGGCGCAGCGGACGACGGGCCGGGGCAGCAACGGCGGCCGGGGAGTTGATCCGTCGCCTCCGAACCGGGGCGCGGGTGCGCACTGATGTCCGACGCAGAGACGGAGGGATCACGATGCTCCCTCCGTCCCTGCACACGTTCACTCCGCTTCTCTTCGCCGGGCCGCGAAGCGGCCCGGCGCGTCAGGGCACGATGCGCACGCGCAGCGCTTCCATCTGGCGCGACTGCCCGGTGGTGCCAGCCACTTGCCCGTCGCACACCTCACCCAGCCAGCCCAGCACCGCCACGTGCGCCTGGTAGCACACGTGCATCCCCGGCGGCGCGTTGATCAGCCGGATGGTGATCGCCTCCATGCGGCGGGACTGGCCTGTGGTGCCGGCCACCTGGCCATCGTAGACTTCCGGCAGCCAACCGTAGTCGGCCACGTGCGCCTGGTACGCGATGCTCACGCCCGGCATCCCCACCAGCTGGACGGTCGCCGCCTCCATCTGCAGCGACTGTCCCGTGGTGCCGGCCACCTGGTAATCGCGCACCGGCGCCTGCCAGCCGATGTTGGCCACGTGGGCCCGGTACTCCACCGACCCTGCCGGCGCGCCCCCGCCCACGTACAGCAGCAGGTTGGGCGTGGGCCAGGTCGGGTTCGAGATCCGGTTGGGCGTGGCGTTGGAGACGATGTACGCCGCCACGGTGGAGGGCGCCGCCCACGGGTTGCCCTCCAGGTACTGCGCGGCCGCGCCCGCCACGTGTGGCGACGCCATGGAGGTGCCGTCGATGGTGTTGGTACCGCCGTACAACCAGGCCGACGTGATCCCCTCGCCGGGCGCGTACAGGTCCACGCAGCTGCCGAAGTTGCTGAACCACGTCTCCTGGTCTGCCGAGTTGCTGGCCGCCACGGTGATGGCCTCGGCCACGCGCGCGGGCGAGTAGTTGCAGGCGTCGTCGTGGTCGTTGCCGGCGGCCACCACCACCGTCACGCCCGAAGCCACCAGGTTGCGGATGGCATCGTCCACCGGGGTGTACCCCCAGCCGCGCAGCGACAGATTGGCCACGGCGGGGGTGGAGTGGTTCCCCGCCACCCAGTCGATCCCCGCGATGATGTCGGACCAGTTCCCCGACCCCCCGCAGTCGAGCACGCGCACGGCCACCAGCGCCACCGCCTTCGCCACGCCGTAGTTGGCGCCGCCCGCCGTTCCAGCCACGTGGGTACCGTGCCCGTAGCAGTCCTGCCCGTTGCCACCGAACGCGTCGAAGCCGGCCCAGGCGCGGCCGCCGAACTCCCAGTGCGACGTCTCGATCCCCGTGTCGATCACGTACACGGTCACGCCGGACCCCGTGGCCGTGTAGTTGTACGCGCCGTCCAAGGGCAGGTCGCGCTGGTCGATGCGGTCCAGCCCCCAGCTCCCCACCTGCACCGCCTGCGCGCGGCCGTCGGGCTCCACGTACGCCACGTTGGGGTTTCGCCGGAGGGCCTGCACGGCGGCCGGGCTCAGCGTGGCGGCGAAGCCCTTGAGGGCGCGCCGGTAGGTGTGGTGCAGGGTTCCGCCGTGTGCCTGCGTGAGTTGGCGCGCCAGTCCCGGTGCATCCGACACGTTGTCCTTGAACACCACCACGTAGCGGTCCGGCACCACGGCCTTCAGGCCCGCGGTGCTCGCGGCCGATGGCGCCCGGGCAGGCGGGGGCGAGGTGGGCACGTCGGAGCAGGCGGCGACCGCCAGCAACAGTAACGCGACGGCAGAAACGGACCGATATCTCACCAGCATACTGGCCAGTCCTCCCTCACCCCGGGGTTGGATCGGTTTTCCCGCCCCGCCCGGGGAGAGCGCCGGGACAGGAAAATACAGCGGCCATAGCAGCCGCTTAAGACGTTCGTGACCGATGACTACCGGAAAGCGCCGGCGGAATCCCGGCAGGTTTTTACTGTCGCAATAAGTGTACCCTGTCGGGCGTAACTCGTGACAGCCATCAAGTCGGTGATACAGGATTAGCTCTCGCGACGCTCCCCGAATTCGTCGCTGTAGTCCCTGGCGAGAGACAACAGGGTCTGTGGTGACGGCGGGCGAAGCTACTCCACTGCGCACGACCTGATGCGCTTCGTGCAGGCGCTGCGCGAGCGCAAAATCCCGAACGGCCCTCCGCCGGGGATCGGGATCGCGGGCGGCTCGGGCGGCATCAACGGCGTGGTGGAGGGCGACCTTCCCGGCGGCTACGATTTGATCGTACTGGCGAACCTGGACCCGCCGGCCGCGGAGCGTATCGCCCGCACCGTGCGCGGTTGGCTGGGCGTGGCGGACGATGGGCCCGGTCCCGGCGCGCGCCGCCCGTAGGCGCTTCGTCGGCATGTGCGTGTCGCAACGGGACGGAGGGGAGCGCGGCCGCTTCCCTCCGTCGCCCTCATTCTGATGTCCGGTCGCTTCGCAGCCCGGTTGCCGCACACTTGACGGTGCGTGCGATCCCACGATCATTTCGGAGGGTGTGGTTCGAAACTTCCCCGTTCCTCCACGCGTGCAGGCCTCTCGATGGGCATCTTCGACCGGCTCCGAAAGCGGCCCGGCGCAGAGCGGGACGCACCTCCCGAGGCGCCCGCGGCCTTATCCGCCGCGGGATCCACGCCTCGGCCGCCGACGCCGCTCTCGGACCTGATGACGCGGGTGCTGCAGGAGAAGTCGGACGAGGCGTGGCGTGCGTTCTGTGATGCGTTCCTCCGCTCGCGCGTAGGCGTGATCGCCAGTGATATCCCCGCGGCCGACGGAGGTGGCGCGGCATCGGGCCCGGGTCTGCGGAGGCCTCCGCGAGCGGGGTGGGAAGCGGCCCCGGCAGGGCGGGTGGCGTTCGGGAGAGCAGCCACTCCAGACGGCAGGGTCATGATCCTGGCCTGCGCGGACCGCGACGCGTTCGCGCAGAACTTCCACGACCGGTTCAACCGCGAGGTCCTGGGGCTGGACCTGGCCGAGGTGGCCCTCGTGATCGCGGGCTGCGACGGGATCCTGGTGAACAGCGCCGCAAGCTTCGACTCCCTCGCCCTGGATCGCGCACGGCTCGCCTCCCTCGTCGTCGGGCGGCGCTGAGCTCCGGATCGGCTCGGCATGAACGTCGGCGCGAATCGATCGGGCGCCTCGCGCGAACGCGCTCATATCGCTGACCGGCGTGCAGCTCCTCCCCTAGCCGGCTATCGCTCAGCGCTGAACGGGAAGAGGGGATGCCCACGCGGCGTCCCCTCTTTGCATTGCGTACCCTCACGCCGCCAGCCGCCGCACCACCTCTTCCGCGCCGCGCTTGTAGACGGTCAGGCAGACCAGTTCGCTCTGCGGATCGATCACCATCCACTCGCGATATCCACCGCGCTTTCGATCGCTTAGGTCTGCCGCGGTGAGGGCTCGGCGCACTTCTTCGTGGTTGGCTCGTTGCCTTGACCTCCCTCCGCCCGCGGGTTAGGTTCAGGCTCCCCGAACGATCGTTCGAACGGTTGTTCGACCGGGCCCGGCGCGGCACGGAAACCGCGAGACGGGCCCGCGTGCGTCCCCGAGAAAGCGACGCGCGCCCAATGGAGACGCAAACGACGCCTTCGCCCCCATCTACGGAGACGAACGGATGGCCCGCTTTACCGATGAAGAGCTGAAGGAAAAGGTCCACGCCGGCTTCATCGTCGAGTATCCCGACGAGATGACCGAGGGCTACAAGAGCGCGCTGATCGTGCAGCTGCTGGTGCAGGCCGACACCGAGCTGATCAGCGCGCCCGCCTACTTCGGCGCCGCGAAGGACGCGCCGTCGACCAACACGATGGTGAGCGCCACCGCCATCATCCAGGACGAGCTGGCCCACGCCAACATCGCCTACCGCCTGCTCGAAGACCTGGGGCTCGACAAGGAGCAGCTCGTCTACGGCCGCGAGGCGCACGAGTTCAAGCACCCCTACGGCTTCGACCACCCGCTGGAGAACTGGGCCGAGCTCGTGGTCGCGAACGGCCTGTACGACCGCGCCGGCATCACCCTGCTGGGCGACGTGTTCAAGAACACCAGCTACGGCCCGCTCAAGCGCGCGCTGGTGAAGGTGGACCAGGAGGAGACCTTCCACCTGCGCCACGGCGAGATGTGGATGAAGCGCCTGAGCAAGGCCGGCGGCGAGGCGAAGGAGCAGATCCAGCGCGCGGTCGACTGGATGTTCCCGATGGCGGTGGAGTGGTTCGGCCTGCCCGACGACATGAAGCGCCACTCGGGGCAGCTGGACTACAAGCTCAAGGGGATGACCAACGACGAGCTACGCCAGACCTGGATGAAGAGCACCGTCCCGCTCTGCGAGTCGATCGGCATCGACGTCCCCGCGCACTGGAGCGACGAGGAGCAGAAGTTCGTGCTCGAGTACCCGTTCCCCTGCGAGTACGACGAGAGCGAGAAGCGCTGGCTCTTCGACGAGGGCGAGATCAGCTGGAGCAAGGTGTTCGAGCGGTGGAAGGGGCGCGGCCCCGCGAACAAGAAGTTCGTGGAGATGATCCAGGAGGGCCGCGGCTTCCGCAGCCAGCTGGAGATGGCGGCCTGATGGCGTGCACGACCACGGCCGATCGCTTCGGCGGCGCGGACGCGGGGACGGCGCTGCTCGACGCGCCGAGCGCCTACCCCGTCCCCTTCGACGAGCGCACCGGCCCGCTGTGGGACGCCCTGCGCGAGGTGCTGGACCCCGAGATCCCGATCAGCCTGGTGGACCTGGGGCTGATCTACGACATCCGGCACGACGGCGGCCGCGTGGAGGTGGACCTCACCTTCACCGCCACCGCCTGCCCGTGCATGGCGTTCATCCACTACGACATCCAGGACCGCCTGCAGCGCGAGCCCGGGGTCGATGAAGTCGTCGTCAACGAGGTGTGGACGCCCGCCTGGACCAAGGCGCGCATCACCCCCGAGGGCCGCGAGACGCTGCGCACCTTCGGCGTGTCCATGTAACGGCAGTGCTGAGTGCTGAGTGCTGAGTGCTGAGTGCGGGAGTGTTCCGCGCGAGCATCAGGATCAGGTGCCGTTGACCAGCACCTGGCACCTGGCACCTGGCACCTGGCACCTGGCACCTGGCGACTGGCACCTGGCACCTGGCACCTGGCACCTAGAACCTAGCACTCAGCACTCAGCACCTAGCACTCAGCACTTTCGATCGATGAAAGAGCCCGTATACGAAGTTTTCGCGCGCAAGACGCGCGAAGAGCCGCTGCGCCACATCGGCTTCATCAACGCCATGGACGGCGACCTGGCGCGCGTGTACGCCTGGAAGACGTACGACGAGCAGAACTGGGCGGAGATGTGCGTGGTCCCGCGCTCCGCGATCATCCCCATCGACCCCGACGAAAGCCAGTTCGTGACCGCCGCCAGGGACGACCACGAGGACGAGATCGTGCACAGCCGCGGCACCGGCAGCTACGGCGGCGGCGACGTGGCCGTGAAGGAGACCCCGTGACCGACACCCTCACCGCCGCGCCCGTGTTCGAGAAGGCCGACCACCTCCCCGACGAGGTGCGCACGCCGCTGCGCGACCTGATCCTGGCGCTGGCCGACAGCAAGCGCATCCTGGGCCTGCGCTACAGCGACCGCATGCTGGGCTCGCCCACGCTCGAGGCCGGGATCGCCGCCAGCAGCATGGCGCAGGACGAATGGGGCCACGCCCGCCTGACCTATGCGCTGCTGGGGGACCTGGGCGACGAGCCCAAGGCGCTGGAGCACGAGCGACCCGCCGCCGAGTACCACAGCATCGCCGCGCTGGACACCGACCTCAATGGCTGGGCCGGGATGACCGCGGCCGCGCTGCTGGTGGACACCGCGCTCAGCGTGCAGTACGCCGCCCTGCTCGACAGCCGCTACGTGCCGGTGCACAACCGCGTGCAGAAGCTGCTGGACGAGGAGAAGTTCCACTTCCAGTACGCCGCCGCGTGGGCCCGCCGTATCGCCCAGATCCCCGAGCTGCGCGGCGAGCTGACCGAGGCGCTGCGGCGCTACCTGGCCCCCGCCCTGGCCTGGTTGGGCCGCGACGAGGCCCCCGGCGTGCGGGCGCTGGTGCACGCCGGCGTGGTGCGCGCCGAGCCGTCGGCGCTGCGCGCGCGGTACCTGGCGAAGGTGGGCCCCGTGCTGGACGACACGGGTACGGCCGAAGCGCTGGGGGTGATCCGCGACGGTGGCGAGTGGACCTGGACGGGCCGCCTGGACCGGACCGGGTGGGACGACGCCACCCGCCGCGCCGGCGGCGAGCTGGACGCGGAGACCGCGGCCCGCGCGCGCGGCGACAAGAACCGCTCCCTGCTGATGGACTGATGGCCGAGCCGCGGACGCACCCGAACGAGCCCGGCTCGCCGCCCGAGCACGTGGCCTGCCCCTTCTGCGAGGGAACGGACACGCGGCTGATCAACCCGTTCGGCGGGCAGCTCTCCGTCGCGCAGTACTGGTGCAACCGCTGCCGCACCGGGTTCGACTACATCAAGTGGGAAGCGCCGGACGACGACGCCTCATTTTGAGAAGCTGGAAGAAATCGCGGCCCGGTGAGCAAATCACCGGGCCGCGTTTTCTGTTCGTTCATGGATCATCCCCGGGCGGATACCGTTTCGCTGGACCGCTTACTTCGGCACCTTCCTCCGCATCTCTTCCAGGATCAGGAGGGTGCACGCCGCGCGATTGCCGATGCAGACGATGATCGTGCCGTCGCCATCGCGGATCACGATGATGCCGGCGGGGGTGCCGCCGCGTGGCGGGTTCCGGCCGACGTCGATGCGCAGGGAGTCCGCCGGCATCGTGCGAACCAGGGCCGCGAAGTCGGCCGGCGCTCTACGTCCGCCCGGCCAGGTCACGGTGACTTCTCGCGTGACGGTGGACTGCTGAGGTCGGGTCTGCTGCGCGTCGCCGCGAGAGGTGAGCGTACTCCCGGCGACGGTCGAGAGGATGAGGGCTGCCAGGGTGAGGGTCGCCAGCCTGCGCCGCGTGGTCGCGATCGAGTGCAGGTATGCCATGATTCGGGTTCTCATCGTGTACTCCTGCGGAGGAATTGGAGGATCAAGGAAGGGACCGATGGTGATGAGGACGGCCGTCCGTGCACCTCGGCCTCGATCAGCCCGGATACGGGGCGGATGCTCGAAACGGCCGAAGGGTCTATTCGCAGGGAGCGGGCCGTGCAGGGCTGTGGGAGGATGTGCTTGCGGTCAAACGGGTTACAGCTCATGAGTCGTATCTGTATCGGTGTCCATGGGACAATACCTACCCACATCGGTGGGGCAGCGCCGGGGCAGATCGTCCGCATGCAGAACTGCGTACAGAAGGCTGCTGATGGACTAAGGGCCGATCCCCCGACGCACCCCGCCGATCCCGGCTCGCCCCCGGAGCACGTCGCCTGCCCTTTTGCCAGGCGGCAGACACGCGGCTGATCAATCCCTTCGGGGGGGAGCTGTCGGTGGCGCAGTACTGGTGCAACCGCTGCCGCACCGGGTTCGACTACATCAAGTGGGAAGCGCCGGACGACGACCCCGGCTTCTAGCCACCGATCATTCACGCGGCCTCCAGCGGCCCGGCGGATCTTTCCGCCGGGCCGTTTTTCGTCCGCCCTCGCCCTGCCCTGCTCGGCGGATCGGGGCGGAACCAAAGCGCCTGAAGGGCCACTGCGGCACGAACCTACTTTATGCATCAAATTCTTACGTGAAAAGAATTTAGACACTTTTGTGCTCCTTTGACGGGTATCAGTCCTTTCGTTCTATCCGATCTGCGGGAAAGGATCGATAACCTCATACAGCCAAAGGGGTTTCAATCGATGCTGACGACCGGCTCCCTTCAGTATTTCTGAAAACAGCGTAGCAGAGACTTGCGCGAAATGTATACGCTGGCTAAATTGCATACAGATGTTGCGGCGAGTCGTACGCGGTAGAACCACGCCGCGCCATCACGGCTGGTTTCGGCTGCCCCGGCACCGTCCCAGGATTTCGCCGCACACCCGGCCCCCGACCCGCTTACCGCCCAGAGGCGCGCACCTGGCGCGCCCGGTGGCGCGGCAAGCAACGCACACCACCACAGGAGACCCGGCATGGATCAGCGGAAGTACGCAACCCTGCTCTCGGTGGCCCAGGAAGCCGCCGCGGGGCGTGACGACAACGCCCGGGCGCTGCTCGCCCGCCTGGTCGACGAACAGCTCGAGGGCGACGCCCAGGGCACCGACCTGCACGCCTACCTCTTCGCCACCGCGCTGTCGCGGCGGCTGAACTCGGATAAAACCACGGAGCTGAACCTGTACCTGCGCCAGTTCCGCGATACGCAGATCTCGCTCTTCAACCTGCTCACGCGGCACCTGCCCACGGTGTCGCTCACCGCTCCGGTGGCCAACCAGCTGCTGGCCCGCTTCGTGGGCGGCCACGAAGAGGTCACCCTGCTCGACATCGGCATCGGCTCGGGGCACCAGGAGGTGACCATGCTGCGCGAGCTCGCCGCGCAGGGCCGCCTGCCGCGCCGGCTGAACGTGATCGCCATCGAGCCCGACGCGGGGAGCCTGATCGAGAGCCAGAGCGCGCTCTTCGAGGCCACCGTGGAGGCGGGGGTGGAGCTGGAGTTCGTCCCCGTGCACAAGGTGATCGAAGACGTGACCGACGAGGAGTGGGCCGAGTTCGCCTCGTTCGAGTGCCCGCTGGTGGTGAACGCGAGCTTCGCGGCGCACCACATCCGCTGCACCGAGGGCCAGCCACTGCGCGACCAGGTGTTCCGCCGCATCCGCGAGCTGGACCCCGACGCGGTGGTGCTGGCCGAGCCCAGCTCCAACCACCACGCGGCGTCGCTGGTCACGCGCTTCCAGAACGCGTACCACCACTTCGGCCTCACCTTCCGGCTGATCGACCAGCTGGACGTGACGCCGCAGGAGGCCGCGGCCATGAAGATGTTCTTCGCCCGCGAGATCGACGACATCGTGGCCAACGCCGAGGAGAGCCGCTGCGAGCGTCACGAGCCGGTGGAGGTGTGGGTCGAGCGGCTGCGGCGGGCCGGCTTCACCCCGTATGCCGACTTCGAGTTCGCCCGCGCCCTCAGGCACCCGCTGGTGCGCGTGGCCCCGCGCGACGGCTACGTGGCGCTGGAATACGCCGAGGAGCCGCTGGTGGCGGTGATCTGCGCCACCGCGGGCGCCACGGTGCGCCTGGGCGCGCCGGCGCGCACCGCCGTTCCGGCCGCGCTCGAGGCGGTGGCCTGACGGGCCATCCGCACTCCACGAAATAACGAGACGGGCGCCGCGGCCATGCCGGCCGCGGCGCCCATCTCGTTATCCCCTTTCGTCCCACCCCGAAGTGCATTGCCGAAAACGACGCTTCTATGGTGCGGCACCGAAGGGACACGGAGTGAACCAAAGTGCCCCCCTTGCAACGTGTTACCCTTGACGGTAGCAGATGCGGTCGCGATATTCCTCCGCTCCGTCGAAGCCCTTCCATCCCCTCCTGGACGACCGCGGTCTCCGCGTTGACACGGCCACCGCGCCGGTCCATCGTGACGGGAGCGCGTCCCTCTTCCCAACCCAGCCGCAGCAGACCGTGATCGACGAAACGAAGGTGCCCGCGAACGCCACCGTCAGCGGCGGCAACATCCTGTCCATGCTGGCGGCGATGGGCCCGTTCCGGAAGCGCGGCGAGGCGATCCTGGCCGACCACGGGATCGACCAGGTGGACGTGGAGCGCTGGTACCCGCTGCGCGCCTACGTGGCGTCGTTGCGGATGATCGGGCAGAAGATGGGGCCCAACACGCTGCTGCAGATCGGCAAGCAGATCCCCAACCACATCCCGCTGCCCCCGGGGCTGGACACCTTCGAGAAGGTGGCGAGCTCGTTCGGCCCGGCGTTCGACATGAACCACCGCGGGTGGCGGCTCAACGTGATCACCTACCAGATGACCAGCGACCGCAGCGCGCTGATCACCACCGGCACGCCGTACCCGTGCGAGTTCGACCGCGGGGTGATCCAGGGCTTCTTCCAGACGCTGCTGAACACGCGGGTGACCGTGACGCACGACGAGGCCGGCGGCTGCAAGAACGACGGCAGCGAGACGTGCACGCACCTGGTTATGGCGCCGCTCATCTAGCTACGCCATCTGACCGCCAGCCGATCCGGGGCCCGGGATCCGGAACTGCGGGTCACACGGAGCAGCGGAGACGAACGGAGGAACGGAGAACTGCAAGGGTTCTCCGTTCCTCCGTGGTCGTTTGTTCGTAAGGAAAATCCGGCTGAACGGCTTCCTCACGCAGGGTCCGCAGGGTTCGCAGAAAAAACGGTACTTCTCCGCGGCCGCTGAACCGGGACCACGCACAGACCGCAGTTCTCCGCTGCTCCGTTGCCCTCCGCTCCTCCGTGTGACCCCCAATGCGATTCCGACCCGGCACGAGGCCGTCCGAAGCAGAACGATTCAGGAAACCTGGATCACGCGCTCGCCGGCGACCACGAACACGCGGTCGCCGGGGGTGACGGCCACGTCGGCGGTGCCGGTGAAGGCGCCGAAGGCGGGGAGCAGCCCCACCCGCGGGCCGAAGTGGAAGCAGGGCAGCCGCTCGCGCTGGCGCCCCACGCCACGCAGCGTGACGGAGGGATGAACGTGCCCGGCCAGCACGTAGCCGGCGTCCATCGGCGCGGGGTGGTGGGTGTAGAGAAAGGGCGGGTCGTGGCAGGGCGGCTCGCACGCCTCGATCGCCAGCTCGGGGGGCGGGTCGCCGGCGTGGCGGTCGTGGTTGCCGCGGATCAGCGTCACCGGCAGATGCGGGTGACGCGCGCGCCAGGCGGCGGCCGCCTGCAGCGTGGCGGCCGAGCGGGCGGTGCGGGCGTGGAAGAGGTCGCCCAGGATCACCAGCCGCCGCGCGCCGGTGCGGTCCAGCGCGCGGCTCAGGCGCTCCAGCCCCTCGCTCGTCGTTCCGCCCGGCACGGCCAGCCCCGCGGCGCGGAAGGCGGCGGCCTTTCCCCAGTGCGGGTCGGCCACCAGCAGCGTGCCCGCCGCCGGCCGGTACAGCGCGTGCTCGGCCAGCAGCACCACCCGCTCGCCGGCCAGCTCCGTCTCCAGGTCCGCCGCCACCACTCGCTCCGTCAGGGGTCGATCACCATGCGCTGGGTGATCCACACGCCCACCGCGTGGCCGTCGCGCACGGTGGCCGGCCGGTACCGCAGGTAGGGCACCGTGGCGGTGGCCGCCGACGACGCGTTGCTGCTGGTGGCACGGATCAGCTGCTGTCCGTTCGGCGTAACCCGGCCGTCGGCGCCCACGTGCAGCCAGAGCATGGCCGTGTCGGCCCGCAGGTGCCCGGGCCGCTTCTCGGGATAGAACCAGGCCAGCACCCGCCCCGCCTCGGATGGGTTGAGCAGCGAAGGGAGCTTGTCCACCGCCGCGCCGTCGTAGAGCTCGCCCGCGTCGCCCGGCGCCTGCGCGGGGCCGGGGTCCGACGCACCCTCGGAGAGCGGCGTGGAGTGCAGGTCGGCCAGCATCAGGTCCAGCATCGCGCGGCTGGCCGAGGGGACGGTCTCCTCCTCCTCCGCCATCTGCAGCGCGGGGTTCAGGGGCCCGTCCGCGGGCGGCGGCGGGGAGGGCGGCGCGTAGTCATCGGAGTACTCGTACGAGGTGTCGCCGCCGTCCGAGGCGCCGAAGCCGAGGCCCACCACCGAGCCCACGAACAGCGCCACGCACACGGACAGCACCAGGGTGGCCGCGCGCACCTGCCGCCATTCGCCCATCAGCAGCACGCCCACCGCCACCGCCGCCACGAACAGCCCCACCGCCGCCAGCCCCCCACCCCCCGCCAGCGCCATCGACAACCCCGCGAAGGCGAAGACCAGCGGGTTCCCCAGCCCCGACGGGCCGAACACCTGCGGGGCCGGGGGCCCGGCCGGGCGCACCGGGGCCGGCTGCAGGCCGCCCGCGGAGAGGCTCACCCCGTGGAAGGGCGGCTGCACGCCGAAGCGCATCGCCGCCATGGTGGGGTCCACCGGCGCGGGCGCCGCGTCGAAGGGCGTGGCCAGGCGCGGGCGGCGGGGGCGCGGCGGGATGTGCATCGGCGCGTGGACGGCGCCCGCCGGGAAGGGGTCGCGCCCGCCCAGCAGCTGGGCCCGCTCGCACCAGGGGCACGCCTGCAGGTGCGGGTGATGGCGGTGCAGCGGGTTGCGCTCGCACGCGGCGAGCGCCGCCTCGGCGGTCTCCAGCGCTTGCGCCCACTCGGCGGGGGCGGGGCGGGCCGCCGGGTCCGCGTGCCCCTGGACGAAGCAGCGGACGAAGAGCGCGCGCAGCCCGGGGTCCAGCGTGTCGAAGCGGGGAGACAGGCGCGGCGGGTGCACCTCGTCGTCTTCGCGCGCGTGCGGGAACAGCCCCAGGCGGATTCGCTCCTCCACCGGCAGCGCGTCTTCCCCCGGGCTCATGCGCACGGCGAACGGGTGCGTCCCCTCCATCAGCAGGAGGAAGAGGAGCACCGCCAGCCCGAAGCGGTCGTGCTCGGGGGCACGGTCCACGTCGTTGAAGGAGACGCCCTGCAGCTCGGGCGGGGTGAACTCGGCCTTCCCCACCCGCGAGCGGAAGACCGCGCCCGCCTCCTCGTCACGCACCTGGAAGCTGTCCGCGTCCACCAGCGTGGCCGCCGCGGTGCGGGGGTGGACCAGCAGGTTGCTCTCGTTCACGTCGCCCACCACGTAGCCCGCCTGGTGAAGCGCGTGGAACGCCTCGGCCAGGTTGCGCCCCGCGCGGTGCAGCAGCCCGTAGTGGAAGGCAGGCGCGGTGGCCCGGCGGGTGACCGGGTTGTAGAACTCGAACAGGCGCGGCCCATCGGCCCGCGGCATCAGGAAACCCGCGAAGCCGCCCGGGTGCAGCAGCAGGTCCACCGGCCAGGCGATCGACGTCCCCTCGGGGAGCCGCGGGGGGTTGGCCAGCATCAGCGTCAGCTTGCGCGCGCGCTCGATGCCGGGCTGGTGGTAGATCTTGGCCACCAGGCGCTGGTCGCCGGGCACCTCGTAGACCACCGCCTCGCCCCCGGCGCCGATCTCCAGCGCGGGGTCCAGCACCAGCCGCTCCAGGGTGGAGCGGCGGCGGAAGACCAGGGTGGGGGGCGCCAGGGTGTCCATCCGGGCGTTACTCGGGGATGAAGTGCACGGTCAGCTCCAGGCTGGCGTCCGCCAGCTCCGTCGCCGGATCCGTGGGCTCGAAGCGCATCTGCGCGGCCACGCCGGCGGCGGCGAAGCCCAGCTCGGTGGCGGGCGCCGAGATCACCGTGACGCTGGCCGGGTCCACGTTCCCCAGGTGGTCCAGCCCGATCTGCAGCCGCACGTCGCCCCCCACGCGCTGCTCGCGCAGCCCGGGAGGGTACGCCTGGTCGAGCGCCGTGTTGACCTCGGGGCGGTTGGCCAGCCGCGCGGTGACGGCGCGGGTGCTGCCCAGGGCGTGCACCGCCGCGCTGTAGTCGGCGTAGGCGTACCCGGTGGCGGGCGGGTTGGGCGCGGTCACCACCATCGGCGTGGTGGGCACCGCCTGCCAGTCCGTCGTCGTGGGGTCGAGCGCGCCCCGGTTGGCGCCGCTGCCGCCCAGCAGGCCGAACATCGCCCCGGCCACCAGCCACCACGCCAGCAGCAGCCCCGCGATCCAGGCGGCGGTGATGCCGCGCACCCGCAGCGTGTTGAGGCGGAACACGCGGCGCAGCGCCAGGAAGAAGACGATCATCCCCGCCACCCGCACCGCGCCGGTGCCGCCGAAGAGGCAGGTGAGCGCCGCGGGCGGCATCCACACCACCGGGTTGGTGAGCGCGTCGGGCCCCAGCGCCGGCTGCGCCCACGCCGGCAGCGCCGAGCGCGCCTGCGCCAGCGCGCCGCTGGCCCACACCGAGACCTTGCTGGGCGGGGGCGGCGCCATCGGCTGCACGGCCGCGGGCGGCGTGCCCCACGGCGTCACCCCCGGCCGGGGCGGGGCCGGCGCCTGTGCCAGCGGGTGCCCCTGCGGGCGCGCCACCGGCCGGCGCAGCGGCGGCGCGTCGTGCACGCGGGCCAGGTCCACCGTGGCCGGGAAGGGGTCGCGCCCCTGCAGCACCCGGGTACGGTGGCACCACGGGCACGCCGGCACGTGGGCCGCGAAGCGGTGGCGCGGGTTGGCCGCGCAGGTGGAGAGCTCCGCCTCGGCCGCCAGCAGCGCGTCGCGCCACTCCGCGGCCGTGGGGCGGGCGGCCGGGTCGGCGTGGCCCTGCACGAAGGCGCGCAGGAAGAGCGCCTGCACCTCGGGGCGCAGCGTGTAGAACGGCGGCGCCATCCGCGGCGGGCGGAACTCGTCGCCGATGCGCGCGTGCGGGAACATCCCCCGGCGGATGCGCTCCTCCACCGGCGGCACCTCGCTCCCGTCGGCCAGCCGGCAGGCGTACGGGTGCGTCCCCTCCATCACCAGCAGGAAGAGGAGGACGGCCAGCCCGAAGCGGTCGTGCTCGGGCGAGCGGTCCACGTCGGCGAAGTGGGTGCCCTGCAGCTCGGGGGGCGTGAACTCGGCCTTCCCCACCTTGGAGCGATACAGCTCGCGGACGCCGGGCCCGCGCACCTGGAACGAGTCGGCGTCGACCAGGACGACCGACGCGTCGGCGGGCGAGACCAGGATGTTGCTCTCGTTCACGTCGCCGATCACGTAGCCGTGGCCGTGCAGCCCGTCGAAGGCGGCGGCCAGGTTGGCGCCGGCGCGGTGCAGCCGCGCCCAGTCGAAGAGGGGGGCGGTCTTGCGGCGGCTGACCGGGTTGTAGAACTCGAACACCCGCGGCCCCTCGGCGCGCGGCATCAGGAACCCGGCGAAGCGCACGCCGCGCGGGTCGGTGAGCAGGTCCACCGGCCAGGCGATGGACGCGCCTGCGGGGAGGGTGGGCGGCGCCTCCATCATCAGCGCCAGCTTGCGCGCGTGCTCCAGGGTGGGCTGGTGATAGAGCTTGGCGACCAGCCCCGGATCCCAGCGGATCCCCAGCACGCGCGCCTCGCCGCCCGCGCCGATCTCCAGCTCGCGGTCGAGCGCCATCTCCAGCCCGCTGGAGCGGCGCCGGAGGGGGATCAGGCGGGGGGCGATCGCCGTGTCAGGCATGGTCGCGCGCAACCAGCACCAGGGTGATGTCGTCGTCCGAGCGCGCGGTCACCCGCGGACCCGAAAGGAAGTCGGCCAGCTGGCTCTCGGCGTCGCGCGGGTCGAGCGCGTTCGCCACGAAGTCGAAGAGCGGAACGAAGAAGGGCTCGTGCGGGGTGCGGGCGGGCATCTTCAGCCCCAGCCCCTGCAGCCCGTCGGTGAAGAGCGCCAGGTGCTTCGCCGTCCCCCGCCACGCCACCCGCTGCGCCGCCTCCACCGCGCCGGCGCTGGTGAGGAACACCGTCTCGTTGGCGAACTCGCCCGAGGTGGGGGCGGTGATCGCCCGCATCCCGTCCGCGTCGGCGATGATCACGGCGCCGTCGCCCACCTGTGCCACCGTCACCGCATCCGAGGTCACCACGCAGGCGATCAGCGTGGTGGAAAGCTCGCGCGGCTCCACCTCGCGCTTCGCAGCCTCGTCGTTCACCGCGACCAGGGCGGCGCCCAAGGCGTGGTCGAGCGCGGCGGTCCAGTTCCCGTCGGCCACCGCGGGCGACGAGGAGACCAGGGAATCGACGGCGCCCTGCGCGGCGGCTCGGGCGCCGGCCTCGGCGTGCGCGGCGCTCCCGGCCCCGTCGGCCACGGCGATCGCCACCGCGCCGCCGGGAAGGCGGCGCCAGGCGTGCGCGTCCTGGCAGGGGAGGTCGGTGCGCGCGTGGCTGGTGCCGCGGACGCTGGCCGCGAGCACGCGCCAGGTGGCGGCGGGGGCGGCCACGGGGCTCACAGCTCGGCCCACCCGGTGGGCGCCAGCTTCACCGTCTCGTCGGGGCGCGAGTGGGCCACGCTCTGCATGCTGCGGCTGAGCCAGACGAACATCTCGCGGAAGTCGAGCCCCTTCAGCCGTAGCGGCTGGCGGACGGAGATCTTCGCCAGCGCCTCCATGTTGGCGTTCTCGACGCCGACGGCGAAGAAGGCGACCTGCTTGCGCTGCTCGGCGTCGCGCAGGCGGTTGACCGCCTTCTGCACCGCGTCGGGCGCCTCGCCCTGCGGCTCGCCGTCGGTCACCAGGAAGATCCAGGGGCGGTAGTAGGCGACGTCGTAGGCGCGGTAGCGGGCCTTGCGCTCCTCCACCATGTCCAGCGCCTTCTCGATGGCGGCGCCCACGTACGTCATCCCCTCGGCGTTCAGGAAGGGGATGTCGAAGCGGTCGGGCGGGACGAAGTCCTGTACCACGCGGATGCGGTTGTCGAACGCCACCACGGCGATCTCCACGCGCCGCGCGGCCAGGGGGTCCACGGCCAGGTCGAAGCGGAACGCCTCGAGGCCGGCCAGCATGGCGTCGAGCGGGGCGCCCTGCATGGAGCCCGAGGTATCGAGCAGGAGCACGCACGGGCAGCGCGGCTCGGGGTTCTCGGCGAACTCGACCGCGTCTTCCAGCTTCGCGAGCAGCGACATAGCGGAGGGATCTCCCTGTCCCGGTGGTGGGCGCGTTCCGGCGGGCCGGCGGTGGGGAAAGCCGGGCCATCGAATTTCGCCCCGTTCCTGTCAAAACTCAACCGTTTCCCGCGCGAATCCGTCCACGATCCAACATCAACGGCCAAGAGCGGTTGTGGGCGTGTCCCTGCGCTGCGCTCCGGGCCGGGCTGCGCGCGCGGTAGGGCACGATACCGCCGTGCCCAACCGCGCCGGGCCCACGGCGGCCGCCCGCCCCCCGCGCGACCCCGGTGTACCCGCGCACCGGCCGCCGCGGTCCCGGCCCTCCGGGCGCGCATCCCTCACGCAAACCCCTCCCGGTCCTCAGACCCGCTCCCCCGGGTTCAAACCCGAGGCAACCACGGCCCGAAGTCCGCCTTCGCGGCGCCTTCGCGGACTCCCATGCACGGACCGGCGCGTCGGGCAAGACATACGTTCAATGCCGGCACGGAGTTGCAAGCTCCTGCTCCTGCCGGCCGCGTCCCGGCGACGTGCACCGGCGCCCGGCCGCGTGCCCTTGCGGCGCGTCCGACAGCCCCGCGACGGCGCCCGCGCGGCGGGTTGAAACCCGCCGCTGGACCAACGGGAAGTCCGCCTGCGCGGACTGCACCCGCGGCACCGGCGCATCGCCAACCTTTCCCCCGCGCGCCGATGAGGAGGCGACCGCCTCGCGCGGTTTGCGAGGCTTCCCGTGGTTGTAGACCGTGGCTTCAGCCGCCCCGGATACGAGCGGGCCGCATCCGGCGGATTGCCCGCCCGGGTGGCTCACCCCTCGGGCCGCACGCGCTGGGCGCGCGGCTTCTTGTAGATGTCGCCGCCGGGCTTTTCGTCGCCCCGGTCGGCGTACGTCTCCAGCGCGACCTGCATGCGGCGGACGCGGTCCTCCAGGCTTTCGCTCGACACCGCTTCGCGCGTGCGGTCCACCAGCAGCGGGAACGCCATCGGCGGGGTGCGCGGCGGCTCGCTGATCACCACGCGGCTGGCGGAGAGGCGCTCCAGCGTCCGTCCCAGGCGGCTGCTCTCCAGCTGCCGCTCCAGCACCTCGCGGTGCGCCTGGCTGACGAGCAGGTTGCCGGGGTCGTAGCGCGTGAACACGTCGAAGAACAGGCCGCTGCTCGCCTGGATCTGCCGCGTCGACTTGTTGGCGCCGGGAAAGCCCTGGAAGACGAGCCCGGCCACGCGCGCGATCTCGCGGAACTGGCGGCGCGCCATCTCGGTGGCGTTCAGCGACGCAGGCACGTCGTCGAACAGGTTGTCGGGCCGCAGCAGCCCCGCTTCGAGCGCCTCGTCCAGCGGCGCCGGCTCGGGCGACAGGAGCTCGACGCCGTAGTCGTTGGTCGCCATGGTGAACGAGATCGGCGTCAGCCGGCTGATGCGGTACGCCAGCAGCGCCGCCAGCCCCTCGTGCACCAGCCGGCCCTCGAACGGGAAGAAGAAGAGGTGGTGCCCCTCGCGCGTCTTCACCCGCTCGATCAGCAGCTCGTCGGCCCGGGGGATGCGCGACCAGCGCGCCTGCACCTCCAGGATCGGCCGGATCGCCTCCATCTCGGGGCCGCGGAAGACGCCGTCCGCCGCCTCTTCCAGCCGCCGCCGCAGCGCCGCCGCCAGCTCGGTGCTGAGCGGCATCCGGCTCCCCATCCAGCGCGGGATGTACCCCTTGGACGAGTTGGAGCGGCGCACCCACGCCTTCATGTCGCGCACGCGCACGAACTCCAGCGGCTTGCCGCTGAACACGAAGCGGTCCCCCGGCTTCAGCCGCGCGATGAAGCTTTCCTCCACCGTCCCCAGCCGGGCGCCGCGAAGGTACTGCACCACGATCGAGGCGTCGCTCACGATCGTCCCGATCGCCATGCGGTGCCGGCGCGCCACCTGCCGGTCTTCCACCGTGTAGACGCCGTCGCGCTCCACCACGCGCTGGAACTCGGGGTACGCGCGCAGCGCCTCGCCGCCGCGGGTCACGAAGTCGATCACCCACGCCCACTCGTCGTCCATCAGCCCGGCGTAGGCGTGGGTCGAGCGCACCTCGGCCAGCAGCTCGTCGCGCCGGAAGCCGCCGCCCAGCGCGACGGTGACCACGTGCTGCGCCAGCAGGTCCAGCGGCCGCTCCACCGGCAGGCGGCTCTCCACCGCGGCGGCCTCGACCCCGTCGCGCGCGGCGGCCACCTCGATCAGCTCCAGCGCGTGGGTGGGGACGCAGGTCACGCGGCTCTCCACCCCCGGCCGGTGGCCGCTGCGCCCCGCGCGCTGCAGCAGCCGCGCGACCCCCTTGGGGCTGCCGACCTGCAGGACGCGGTCGACCGGCGAGAAATCGACCCCCAGGTCCAGCGACGACGTGGCGACGACACATCTCAGCCGGCCGGAGCGCAGCCCTTCCTCCACGAAGTCGCGCGTCTTGCGCTCCAGCGAGCCGTGGTGCAGCGCGATCTCGCCGGCCCACCAGGGGCGCGCGTTGAGGATCGCCTGGAACCAGATCTCCGTCTGGCTGCGCGTGTTGGTGAAGACGATGGCGCTCTGCGCCTGGTCCAGCACCTCCAGCAGCTGCGGCAGCATCTGCGTGCCCAGATGGCCGGCCCAGGGGAAGCGCTCGATGTGCTCGGGGATCAGCGCATCGACCACCACCGTCTTGGGCACCACGCCGCGGACGATGCGCGCTCCGCCGGGGCGCGGGCCGGTGCCCAGGAGCGTCTCCATCGCCTCGTGCAGGTTGCCGATCGTGGCCGAAAGCCCCCAGGTGCGCAGCTCGGGCCGCCAGTGGCGCAGGCGGGCCAGGTCCAGCTCGGTCTGCACGCCGCGCTTGGTGCCCATCAGCTCGTGCCACTCGTCCACGATCACCGCGCGCAGGTCGCCGAACAGCTGTGCCGCGTCGTCGCGGCTGATCAGCAGCGACAGGCTCTCGGGCGTGGTGATCAGCGCGGTGGGAAGCCGGGTGCGCTGGCGGCTGCGGACGGCCGCGGAGGTGTCGCCGGTGCGCGACTCCAGCGTCCAGCGCACGCGCATCTCCCGCATCGCCAGTCCCAGCGCCGCCTCGGTGTCGGCGGCCAGAGCGCGGAGCGGGGTGATCCACAGCACCCGGAGCGGCGGCGCGGGGCGGATGTCGGGCCCGGGCTCGGCCAGCCACTCGAGCAGCGGGCCGAGCCAGGCGGCGTACGTCTTTCCCGTCCCCGTGGCGGCGTGGATCAGCCCGCTCTCGCCCGCCAGGTACGCTTCCCACACCTCGCGCTGGAAGGCGAACGGCTCCCACCCGCGCGCCCGGAACCACGCCTCGGCGGGCGCGAGCGGCCCCGCGGCGGGCTCCGGCTTCCGTCTGGCTGCGGCGGCGCGTGGCGGCAAGCGCATCTCCCCTGGGCAGAAGAACGAACGGGCGGCGTCCACTCTGTCGCCGGGGAGCAACGTTCGCGCCGGGTGTTCGTTCGCCGGCATCCAGCGGCGACGCGCGACGATTCTGGAGATCAGGAGAGCGGCGGGCCGGACAGGTGTTCGATGAACGTTCAGTGAACACGTGCGTGAGGAAGCGGTTCTGGCCGTGTACCAGTGAAATCGGCCGCGCCACCCCGTTGCGCGATCAATTCCTGACACTTTAGCTTTCGATTCCTACCCCTGGCATTATGTATCCCCTCCGATACCGCACGAGGCACCATGACCCGGCGTTCCATCATCAACCTGTCCGCGTTCGCCCTCATCGCAACCGGCGCGTACACACTGCTGGACGCGCGTCCCGCGTCGGCGGCCACGTACAACGAGTGGTGCGACAAGATGGCGAAAGAGCCTGTCCGATAAACCCCCAAGGGCGGTGCGGACAGGAAGGAGGTGGAGTAAATTGCACGAAGAGCTGCCGTGCTGCCACCCGCGTCCGCGCCGGATTCCCGATGAGCTACAACTTCCGTCCGTACGAGCAAGAGCAG
>DASSME010000252.1:0-17410 GCA_035689035.1 Longimicrobium sp.
GACCCGACGGGGGCGCCGCGCCGCCGGTGTGAGGCGCCGCCCCCCGGGCGGGCTCAGCCGATCCCGGCCTCCCCATCGGCGCGGAGCGCGTCCAGCGTGCGCCGCATCTCGCGCATGATCTCGAGCTGCTCGTCGTAGCGGTCGCTCAGCGCCCGCACCTCGCGGCGCGAGGCGTCGGCCTCGGAGCGCGCCGCCTCGGCGCTTGCGCGCGCGAGGGCAGCCTCGCTCCGGGCGGCTTCGGCCAGCTCGCGCAGGCGCTCGCCCTGCTCGCGGCGCCACTCGTCGATGCGCCGCAGCTCCTCGTCGTGGCGGCGCAGCTCTTCGGCGACGTGCCGCTCGGCCTCGGCCGTGATGCGCCCTTCTTCGGCGATCACCCGCTGCTGCTCGGAGGTGATGCGCACGGCGTCGGCGCTTTCGCGCCGGTGCTCGGCCTCTTCGCGGCGCCGTTCGGCCGTGGCGCGGCGGTGCTCGGCGTCGTCGGCCGGGGGGTTCGGGGCGGCCGCCGTTCCGGCCGGGTGAGCGCTCACGCGTGTACCCGCACTGGGTGGGTGATGCAGCCTCGGGACGTGGTGCGAGCCTCCATCCGCTGCACATGCCGTACCCCGCCTCCCGCCGCGGGAGACCGGTCTCGCCGGGCTGGCGCTCACCGCCCCGTCGTCATTCCGGAGCCGGAATTCAGCGACTCTGCCGGCTCTGCTGATGGGTCACACGGAGCAGCGGAGGGGAACGGAGCAGCGGAGAACTGCAACGAAGTTTTCCGTTCCTCCGGTGCACTCCGCTCCTCCGTGTGACGCTTTTGGCAGTGCAGATGGCAACGACATCATTTCCGGAGCTGCCCGCATTCCGATCCGCGATCTCCCGCCGGTCCTCGGGGTCGCGCTCACCCCTCGCCCATCCACCCCTGGCGGACGGCGTAGCGGACGATGTCGGTGCGGGTCTTCAGCCCCAGCTTGTCGGCGATGCGGGCCTTGTAGGTCTCCACCGTCTTCACGCTGATCTTGAGCTCCGTGGCGATCTCCTTGTTGCTGGCGCCCCAGGCGATGCGGCGCAGCACGTCTTCCTCGCGCTCGCTCAGGCGCTGCCCGTCGCCGGGGCCGCGGGCGGGCGCGGCGGCGCCGCCCAGCAGGGTGCCGGCCAGCTGCGGGTCCACGTACGTCCCCCCGCCCGCCACCACCTGGATGGCGCGCACCAGCTCGTCGGCGGCGGCGCGCTTGGGAAGGTAGCCGCTGGCCCCGGCCTGCAGCAGCCGGGTGAGGTGCCCGCGGTCTTCGTGCATGGTGAGCGCCAGCACCTTCACGCCGGGGCAGTCGCGCCGGATGCGCTCGGTGGCCTCGGCGCCGTCCAGCACGGGCATGCCCACGTCCATCACCACCACGTCGGGGCGCAGCTCCAGCGCGCGGCGGCACGCCTCGGCGCCGTCGCGCGCCTCGCCCACCACCTCCATCCCCGTGGTGGCGTCCACCAGCGCGCGCAGGCCGCTGCGCACCACCTCGTGGTCGTCGGCCAGCACGATGCGCAGCCCGCTCATCGCTCCACCTCCATCCCCCTCGCCACGGGTGTGCCCAGGTCGGGAAGCCGCACGAAGAGCGTGGTTCCCGAGCCCGGCGCCGACTCCACCTCGAGGGTGCCGCCCAGCAGCTCCACGCGCTCGCGCAGCCCCGGCAGCCCCATCCGGCGGGCGCGGGCGGCGGCCTCCATCGCCGGCTCCACGTCGAACCCGGCGCCGTCGTCTTCCAGGATCACCCCCACCGTCCCCGGCCTGCGCTCCAGCACCAGCGTGACCGTGCGCGCCCCGGCGTGCCGCGCCACGTTGGTGAGCCCCTCCTGCACCGCGCGGAAAAGGGTGGTCTCCACCTCGGGCTCGAAGCGCTGATCGTCCACGTTCAGCGGCTGGTAGTCGCACGCCACCCCGTAGCGCCGCGACCATTCTTCCAGGTGCGCCTCCAGGGCGCGGCGCAGCCCCAGGCGGTCCAGCGCGGGCGGCCGCAGCGCCGCGGCCACGTGGTGGATCTCGCGGGCGATCTGGCCGGCCAGGCGCTCCAGGTCGGCCACCCCGGCGGGCGGGCCCCCCGGCTCCCGCTCCAGCGCCTTCAGCCCCAGCAGCAGCGCGGTCACCACCTGCCCCACCGAGTCGTGCAGCTCGCGCGAGAGCCGGGCGCGCTCCTGCTCTTCGGCAGTCACCAGCTGGCGCAGCAGCTCGCGCCGCGCCTGGTCGGCACGCTCGCGCTCGTCGATCTCGCGGGTGAGCATCTCGTTGGTGCTCAGCAGCTCGGCCTGCATCTCGCCCAGCGAGGCGTTGGCCCGCTCCAGCTCGGCGGTGCGCGCCTCCACCCGCTGCTCCAGCGTCTCGTTCAGCTCGCGCAGCGCCTGGTCCATCCGCCGGCGCTCGGTCACGTCCTGCCCCACCTTCAGGAACCCGCGCAGGGCGCCGCCGTCCTGGTACAGCGCGCGGGTCACGCCCTCGATGAACACGCGCGCCCCGTCGCTGCGCAGGTGCCAGCGGACGTCCGGCGCCCACCCCTGCGCCGCGGCGGTGGCGCACTCCAGCCGGGGCACGCCGGCCGCCCGGTCTTCGGGGGTGAAGGTCATGGCCACGTCCTGGCCGGTGGCCTCGCCCGCGGTCCACCCGTACACCGCCTCGGCGCCGGGCGACCAGCCGGTGATCCGCCGGTCGGGGTCGGTGGTGAGGATCGCGTAGTCGCGGGCCCCCTCCACGATCAGCCGGTAGCGCTCCTCGCTCTCGCGCAGCGCCTCTTCCACCCGGCGGCGGCCGGTCACGTCCTGGCCGATCTTGAGGAACCCGGTCAGCGCCCCGTCGCCGCCGCGCACGGCGCGCGTGGTGCCGTCCACGAACACGCGGCTGCCGTCGGCGCGCAGGTGCCAGCGCACGTCGGGGGCGGCACCGTGCTCCACGGCGGTGGCCAGCTCCCACTCGGGCGCCCCCGCCTCGCGGTCCTCGGGGACGAACAGGAGGGAGAAGTCGCGCCCCAGCACCTCGTCGCCCCGCCAGCCGTACACCGCCTGCGCGCCCGGCGACCAGCTGGTGATCCGCCGGTCGGGGCCGATCATCAGGATGGCGTAGTCGCGGGCGCTCTCCACGATCAGGCGGTGCCGCTCCTCGCTCTCGCGCAGCGCCGCCTCGGCGCGCTTGCGCTCGGTGGTCTCCACCAGGCGGTGGAACACCCCGGCCACGCCGCCCCGATCGTCGTGGATGGGAACGAAGGTGAAGGTGAACCAGCGCGGCTCGGCCCGCCCTCGGGCGGGCCCGGGCAGCAGCACCGCGCGGTCTTCTTCCACCACGGCCGCCCCGGCGAAGACGGTGTCCAGGATCGGCTGCAGCGCCGCGCGCACGTCGGCCCATCCCTCCAGGGCGGGGCGGCCGAAGAGCGCCGGGTGCCGCTCGTGCACCAGCCGCGCATAGGCGTCGTTGTAGAGCTGGACGCACCCGGGCCCCCACCCCACCGAGGTGGGCTCCGGCGATTCCAGCATGATGTCCACCGCCGTCCTCAGCGCCGCCGGCCACCCGTCCACCGGCCCCAGCGGCGTGGCCGGCCAGTCGCGCCCGCGGATCAGCGCGCCGGTCTCCCCTCCCCCCGTGGGCCAGGACGTGATCTCGCTCATGCACATCGCCTTTCGTGCTGGACCCGCGCCGCCGCCGTCCGCCGCCTCCTCCGGCGCCGTGGCCGAAACCCACGCGTTGATGCGAGAAACCGGCCGGAGCGCCCGCACCGTGTACCCCGACCCGCGCGGTGGAGGCTTCGCGCGCCGGCCCGGTGCCGCCGCGGCCTTTTCTGTACCATCCGCGGGGGAGTTTGGCGAGTGATCCGCTACCCAATCCGCAAATACCGTATACGGGCAGGTGACCAAATTCTCTCACAGAGTACTCGGAGGGCACAGAGTAACCGCGGGGAAACAAGGCAGTTCTCCGTGAACTCCGTGTACTCTGTGAGGGAACCGTTTTTTTCTCTGGGATGATGCCGAATCCAGTCCGCCTGCTCGGACTTCGACCGTAACGGAGGCTGGAGGGTGGCCGTGAACGGTCCCGTCTCGCCACCGGCCGCGAGCGGACGTGTCCGGGGATTCCCTGACACACCTCCTTCACTCCCGATACCGTCCACTCTCGTCCATCTTTAGCTTAACCGATTCTACCGCATGAGGTTTTGCCGCCCCAGCCGCCCCGCGGCGGACGGACCCGGTTGCCAGAGCCGCCGACGCTGGAGAGGGATGACGACGTTCACGAGCGAAGAGCTGGAGGCGCTGCGCCAGTCCGCCCGCGCGCGCGCCGAGCGGATCGCCCGGCGCAAGCGCGAAATCGAGGTGCTGCGGCGCGCCGTCTGGCTGCGCATGGACCTGCTGCGCGAGATCACCACGCCGCATCCGCCATCACTCACCCGCCCGGCGGTGGTCGTTTCCGCCGCGGCGCGGCGCGGGGACACCGCGGCCCCCGGCGTCCAGACCGGGTACGCCGAAGACGCCGCCGAGCAGGCGATGCGCGAGGCGATGGAGGCCGCGGTGTCGGCGCTCGCCGCGGTCGGCGCCACGGCGGCGCAGCTGCTCGAGGCGAACGCCGCGGGCACCCGCCCGGGCCCGCGCGAGGCTCTGGCGGCGCTCGCCGGATGAGCGCATCATCCCGGTATCAGACGCCACGGTGCGGCGGTGCGGACCAGCCGCTCCGTCCGGCAGGCTCTTTCCGGCCGGGCGTGGCGCCGCGCATCGTCACCTCGGCGCGATCCCGGCGCGGCCTCCCGGCACGACCCTGATGCAGTCTCGATCCCCATTCAACGACAGGATCAGCGACGCGCGCGAGCGCCTGGCGGGCCTGCGCCGCCGCGCGGAGGAGGCGGGCGCCGCGGGCGACACGCTCCTTGCGCAGGCGCTGGGCGAGCTGGTGCAGGCGCTGGAAGAGCTGGAGGTCTGCGACGAGGAGCTGCGCGCCCAGAACGAGAGCCTGGAAGCCGGCCGGCTGATGCTGGAGACCGAGCGCGAGCGCTACGCCGACCTCTTCCACTTCGCCCCCGAGCCGTACCTGGTCACCGGCCCCGACGGCACCATCCGCGACTCCAACCGCGCCGCCTGCGAGCTGCTGGGCGTGCGGGACCGCGCGCTGCGCGGCAAGCCCGTGGCCGTGTTCGTGGACCCGGCCGAGCGCCGCGCCTTCCGCGAGCTGGTGAACCGTGCCGCCGCGGGCGCCGCCGTCCGCGGCTACGAGGTCACGCTGTGCCCGCGCGGCGGCGAGCCCGTGCGCGCGAGCTGCACCATCCAGCCCGCGGCGCGCCTCCTTCCCGGCGGCCAGGCGCTGTGGTGGATCCTGCGCGACGTGACCCAGCTGCACCGCGCCGCGCAGGCCGAACGCCTGCTGGCCGCCGAACAGGCCGCGCGCGAAGAGGCCGAGGCCGCCCGCCGGCGCCTGGAGGCGGTGATCGAGGCCACCTCCGACGCCTTCTTCGAGGTGGACGCGAACGGCCGCTTCACCCACGTGAACCAGCGCGCCGCCCGCGCCTGGGGCCACGCGGAGGGCGAGCTGGCGGGGCGCACGATCGGCGAGCGGTTCCCCGACGAGGCCGAGTTCGCGGCCGTGCGCCTGGCGCTCCGCGAGCAGCGCCCGGTGCGGGTGGAGACGCTGTCGCCGGTGGTGGGGCGATGGGTGGAGGTGCACGCCTTCCCCACGGACGGCGGCGCGGCGGCGTTCTTCCACGACGTGGAGGAGCGGCACCAGCGCGCGGCGGCCGACCGGCTGCTTTCCGGCGCGGGCGAGGCGCTGGCGGGGTCGCTGGAGGTGGAAGAGGGGCTGCGCCGGCTGCTGCACGCGGCCGCCGGCACCTTCGCCGACTGGTGCGCCGCGCACGTCCCCGGCCCCGCGGGCGTGGGCGCCTGCGCTGCGGCGCACGCCGACGAGCGGGCCCAGCCGCGGGTGGAGTCGCTGCTGCGCGACGTGCCGCTCGACCCGCAGGGCCCGCACCCGGTCGCGGTCGCGCTGCGCACCGGCCAGGCCGCGCTGCTCACCGCCACCGACCAAGTGCTGGCCGCGGCCTTCCCCACCCCCGCGGCCCGCGAGGCCGCGCGCGAGCTGGGCGCCCAGAGCGCGCTGGTGGTGCCGATGCAGGCGCGCGGGCGCACGCTGGGCGTGCTCACCTTCGTGCGCGGCGCGGGGGCACGGCCGTACGACGAGCGCGAGCTGGAGCTGGCGGTGGAGGTGGCGCGCCGCGCGGCGCTGGCGGTGGACAACGCACGGCTGTACGAAGAGGCGCGCGCCGCCACCCGCGCCCGCGAGGAGGTGCTGGCCGTGGTCTCGCACGACCTGCGCAACCCGCTGAACGCCGTCCTCCTGGGCGCGGTGATCCTGGACGACTACAGCGACCCCGAACGCTGGACCGAGCGCGACCGCCAGCAGATCCGCGCCATCCGCAGCAGCGCCGAGCAGATGACGTCGCTGATCCACGACCTGGTGGAGGTGGTGGCGCTGGAGGCGGGGACGCGGGTGATGCAGACGGCGCGGCTGGAGCCGGCCAGGACGATCCGCAGCGCGGCCGAGATGTACACGGGGCTGGCGGCCGAGAAGGGCGTGCTGCTGCGCGTGGAGCGCTGCGAAGTGCCCGACGTGGCCGGCGACCGCGCGCGGGTGCTGCAGGTGCTCTCCAACCTGCTGGGCAACGCGCTCAAGTTCACCCCGGCGGGCGGCGAGGTGAGCGTGTGCGCCGAGCGCTCGGGTGACGCCGTGGTCTTCCGCGTGGCCGACACCGGCGACGGGATCGCCCCCGAGCACCTGCCGCGCCTGTTCGACCGCTTCTGGCAGGCCGACCCCGCCAACCGCACCGGCCTGGGGCTGGGCCTGGCCATCGCCAAGGGGATCGTGGACGCCCACGGCGGCCGCATCTGGGCCCAGAGCGAGCCCGGCCGCGGGAGCACGTTCTGCTTCACGCTGCCGGTGTTCGCGGGGGACTGAAATACGGAGTACGAGGTACGGAGTACGAGGTACGGAGTACGGAAGGTGCGGGGAGGCGAAATTCCTCCGCGACCGGAGCGAGCAGCGTTCCGGCGGAGGGAGCATGCGGAGCCTTCCGCCGCGCCGGGCGCGACGACGGAAGACGAGACGACGGAGAACGAAAGAGGTGCTGGCCGAAGGAGCCGCACCCCGCTGCCGCACCGGAGAGCCTCGCGCGGTTTGCGAGGCTTCCTGTCCCGGCTGTAGCGCATCCGACGTTCTACGCTGCGGCCGTCGGAGCACGCCTCCGGTACAGCGTGGTCGCGCTCAACTCAGGAGGATTACGAGAGGCTACTCCTCCCTTCGATCACAGCGTCTCGATGATGCGGTATGCAACCCGTGGGTAAGGCGTGGCCGTGTGGCTTCGTCTCGCGAGTGTGCCGCTTCCCTTCGAGATCGTCAACATCCCCTTGGTCCGGAAGTCTCGCGGGCTCCAGACCGTGACGATCGCCAACTGGTTCTCGTCGTCGCGCACCGCCTCGTACCCCGCCTGGCCGGGAGGATGAAACACCACGCCGGCCGGGTCCACGTCCAAGAACGGGTCGCCGTAGCACTGCAGCAGCACCAGCAGCTGATAGTAGGTAAGCACCCGCTGCTTCCCCACCTTCCGGGAGACGGCGGTGAGCGCCGGCGCGTAATCGTCGAACGGCCCCTGCACTACCTCGGGTGACTGGGGCACCAGCGTGGGATGGCGGACGGCCACGCGGCGCTTCCGGTCTCCGTCCTCCACCACGTACTCGCCGGGGACGAGCAGCGCCTGGCCGGTCACCTTGATCACCACGCCACTCACCGCCCGCTTCACCGGGTTCGGCGCGTTCTCCAAGCCGCGGGCGAGCGCGGCCAGCCCGGCGTTGCCGAGCTCCGCCACCTGCCGCACCTGCCGTTCGTCCAGCGACCCGCCGTCGCGCGCCAGGTACCGCGCCACCGCCTCGCGCAGCTCGGCGTCAGGCGCCTGGCACGCGGCCAGGAAGGCCCGCCAGCGCACCGCGGGGGCGGCCTCGTCCAGGGTGCGCACCACAAATCCGCGCACCTCCGGCGACTCGAGCCGCGAGCGCAGCAGTTCAACGCCGCCGCGGCGCTCCATCCACCCGTGCAGCACCCGGCGCACCTCGGGCCACCCCAGCGCCGCGAGCGCATCTACCCCCTTCGGCGACGGGTCGAACGGCTCCACGGCGGCCCGGAAGTGCTCGCGTACCGCCGGGTCTTCGCCGAGCAGCCGGTGCAGCCCCTCCCACGTTTCAACCGGCTGCGGATAGGGCGAAACCGACCCCACCCAGCGAGCCGCCTGCTCGGCGAGCCGGCCCAGCCACGCGCGGTTGCGGCACCCCAGCCGCTCGGGGAGCGTGGGGCTCGCACCCAGCACCGCGACCAGCGCGCTCGGCTCGTCGCGCGCCAGCGAGAGCAGCGTTTCGGGCTCGTCGATCAACTGCGCCAGCACCTCCGCCAACCCCTGCAACTGCACGGATGGGCCGTGCCACTGCAGCGGCACGAAGTTGCGCGCCCGCACCATCCACTGCGCGGCGAGCAGGTCGGAGATCGCGGGGTGCGGAAACGCCACGCGGCGCACGTCGAACACGCTCGCTTCGCGGACCAGGAATCCGTTCGCCTGCAGGAAGCCGTCGGGGAGCCGTCCCTCGCCGCCTTCGCGGTACGCCTGCACGCGGGCGTCCACCTCGTCTTCGGGCATCCCCCGCGACACCGGCCAGTACGAGAGCGCCACGCGGCGGTACACCTCGCTGAACCCGGCTAGCGTGAGCCCCCTGGGGCGCTGGGCCCGGTCGAACAGCGCGTTCACGAAGCGCTGGAGAATGTCGGTGGACCTCAGACGCAGCAGCCCCGCAAGGTTCTGCCGGTGCTCGGGAACGTTCCGCGCCAGCCAGGCGCAGATCACCACGAAAAGGGGGTTGCGCAGGGTGGCCGTCTCGAAGGCGCGGGAGAGCGGATGGGTCGACTGGTCCACCGCCACTCCGTTCTTGTCGCACAACGCGGTGAAGAAGCTCGCCGCCTCGTCCGGGCTGAGCGGGCCCAGCCGCACGACCTCGGCACCCGGCGGAAGCGCGCGCTCGTCCAGCCGCTCGCGCGTGGTCATCACCACCGTGACTGCCCGGGCGGGGCCGTGATAGCGGTCCAGGTACTCCCGGAGCCATCCCCACAGCGCGGCCACGCTGCCGACGGTGTGCACGTCGTCCACCACCAGCGCCACCCGCCGCGAGCCGAACGCGTGCGCCAGCGCCAACGCGCCCAGGCGGTGCGGCGTCCCCACGTGCGTCACGCGGCCGCGGATCACCGTCCACGGGGCCGCCGGGCGCCGGCTGCGCAGCTGCTCGCGTAGGCGGTCGGTGGGTAGCTCCACAACCAGGTCGTTCCCTTCCACCAGCCCGGGGCGAAGCTTGTTGATGAACCGCGTCTTTCCCGAGCCCGGCGGGCCGACCACCACCATCAGGCCGCTGGACCCCACCGCCGCGGGCGCACGCGAGCCCCAGGACTGGAACGGCGCCTCGAAGACCGCGTCGCCGTCCTTCAGCGTCTCTTCGAAGCGGTTGCCGATCGGCGCGGCGCCCGCGGCGGCGCGCAGCTCCGCGACGGCCTTGCCCGACATCCACCACGCCACGCGTCCGATGGTGGCAGCCAGCCAGCGGCTGGGTGGTCCGGCGGCCCTGTCGCGGGGCGACAGCAGCGCCTTGCCGGTCGAGTGATCCAGCGGCGCGAGAAAGGTCTGAGCGGCGTCCACGGTGGTCGGCGCAGGTAGGAGGAGGGGGTAACGCGGGCGGTCCGTGCCTATCCCCGGGTACGTGGAATCGTCTTCCACGGCCCGGCGAAACGGGGCCAATCCTCATGCAAATACCGCACCTGATACAAGAAGTGCCACACGAAATCTGTCCTTTAAAGTCGTAAAACGAGCTTCATTGCAGCGATCCGCAGGTCCACCGCTGCCCTCCTTTCCAGCGAAATCCAGTATTGACCTAAGCGGCCACCGCTCTCCCGTTTCTCATCCTGCCCTCATCCGCCCCACGCTTCCTGTGGTCGTGCGAAAACATCCGGGCGCCTTCGACGTGCCCGCGCAACGCCGCCCGCCGGCCGAACCAGCGCGGCACGGCGGCCACGTAGGCGTCGTACGCCGCGAAGGTGCGCCGCAGGGCCGGCTCCTCGAACCAGACCACCCGCGCGTGGAAGAAGGCCGCGAGAACCGCGGCGTACGCCAGCACCCCGCCCGAGCGCGCCCACACCCCCTGCCCCAGCACCGCCGTCACCACCCCCACGTACATCGGGTTGCGCGAGTAGCGGTACAGCCCGCGCACCACCAGCGCCCGCGGCGGGTCCTGCGGCAGCGGCGTCCCCCGCCCCGCCGTGGCGAAGTCCCACGCACACCACAGGTAGATCGCCACGCCGGCGGCGAGGACGATCGCGCCCGCCACCGTCGCCCACGTCGGCCCGCGCAGTCCCCATCCCCCGCGGATCCACGCCGGGATCAGCCCCGCCACCGTGCCCGGCACCAGCACCGTGAACAGCAGCGTCTTCACGATGTTCATCGGCCCGCCTCCACGAAGCAGAAACGTCGCCCGAGCCCGTTCGCGACGTCGTTACGACTCGGCTACGCCTGCGCGCGGAACGAGAAGCGCGTCACCCGCGGCTCCCACGCGGCGAGCAACGCGGGCGAAGGATCGAAGCGCGGTTCCTCCTGCGTCGCGGGATGGATCCAGGCCCGGATGCGCGCCCATGGCCGGCCGGCGGGGGTGAACGCACCCCCTGCCTGCTCGATGCGGTTCGCCGCCACGCCCAGCAGCGTGGCGGCGCCCTCGCCGGTCCCGAGGTCGTCCGCGGTCGGATGGACCTTGCGGAGCGCCGCGAAGAATTCGTCCGCCACCTCGGGAAGCCCGGTATCGACGGCCAGCAGGAAGAGCACGGCCTGGTACGGCGGCACCTGTCCGATCGCCTCGTGGAAGGCGCGTTGCTCGGCCGGCGTGAGCCCCGCCTTGATCAGCCGGTACACGTTGACGAACCGCTTCAGCGCACGCGGCGAGCGGTCCAGCAGCGGCGCCAGCGCGGTGATGAACTCCACCTCCTCGGGGCGGAAGACGAGGCTTTCGAGATTGACCTGCGGCTCTTCGCGCTCCGCGGCCGGCGCGGCGGCGGTGTTCACGATCCTGCTCACCACGTTGCGCGGCGTCGCCACGCCGTCGCCGGAATCATCCCTCGCCGACGACTCCGCGTTCAGCTGACGGGCGGCTGCGGACAGGAAATCATCCGTCCCCGTGACGGGGTCCTGCTTCCCCGCCGCGCCATCGTCCGTTCGCGAGGTGGAATCGGACCCGCGCGCCGCCTCGGAAGCGACGCTGCCTCCGAGCAGTCCGCGCACCATGTCGGCGGTGTCGGTGTCGTCCATCCGGCGCAGCCAGAACGGCACCTGGAAGATCTTCTCCAGGTAGTCGTCCGTGGTGGCCTTGCCGATCAGCAGCTCGGCGGAGGATGCGGGGACGTCGGCGCCGTCGCCGTGCAGCAGCTCGCGGTAGCGCACCTCCAGCGAGCGCTTCACCCAGCGCGCGTCCACGCCGACGACCACCACGAAGAGCGGGAAGGCGAGCAGGAGATGGACTGCCTGCAGCACCTCCACCACCTTGTTGGGCGGGCAGCGGTCCAGGTCGTCGATGTACAGCACGATCCGGTTGATGCGGCTCTCGCGGTGCTTCTCCTCTTCGTCGAGCGTGGCGAAGCGCTGGCGGCCGGGGTAGCGGCCGTCGTCGTGGCCGGGTGGCGACAGGCGCCAGTTCTCCTCCTCGATCAGGCCCGACAGCGTCTCGAAGTCGTTGCGGACCAGCGCCAGCACGCCCAGGTGCTTGCGGTAGTCCGCGCTCTGCGCGCGGTCCTCGATGAACGACGCGAGGAGCTTCGCCACGCTCTGCTCGTCCAGCTTCGCTTTCGCGTCCTTCACCCGCGCCTCGGCGTCGCGCTGCGTCTGCCGCGCGGACTCGTAGTCGGCTTTCGCGAGCTGCAGCTTCTCCTGCAGCGCCCGCAGCTCGCGGGTGTGCTCGGCGGCTTTCTCTGCCAGGCGGCGGTCCACCTCGCGCTGCGCCTTCTCCACCTCGGCCAGCCGGTCCGAGCCCCACTTCACCTGCGAGCGCACCCACGCCGCGCCGGCGGTGAGCAGCGTGGCCGCCCCCGACGCGAACGCCGACAGCTGCGCCATCGCCGTGTCGCCGATCGTGTCCACCGCCACCCCCACGAGCCATCCGACCACAGGCCCCAGGAACAGCACCATCAGCAGCAGCGCCGTCCTGCGCCGCCGCTCGCCCTCTGGCGCGCGAACCAGCGGGAGGAAGACGCCGCGCCCGCGCTCCACCAGCGCCCGTGCCTCGCCCAGCGCGCCCAACAGGTCTCGGACACCCGTCTCCACCGCGGGGATGCCCAGCCGCTCCAGCACGGGGCCGACGGCGGCGCTCACCTCCTCGCGCGTGAGATCATCCGCGACCTGCTTCGCGGCGAGTTCCGCGAGCTTCTCGCGCTGGCGCTGGTGCTCGCGGCGGGCGGCGGACACGCGCTTGCGTGCGCCGGCCACCTCGCGCAGCGCGCGGCGGCGCTCGGCGTGGGCCTGTTCGCGCGCCTGCTCGGTGAACTTGAGGTCGTCGATCAGCCGCTTCTGCAGCGCCTCGCTCGCCGAGGGCTTCTCACCCGGCAGGCTCAGGTTGCGGAAGATGTGCTCGACAAGACTCGCCCAGAGATTTCCTTCGACGTAGTGCCAGGCGTTGAACTCGATCTGCACGATGCGCTTGTAGAACGGCAGCTCGCGCTGCATCTGCCCGCTCCTGGCCGCGTCGCGCGCCAGCCCGGCCACGGCGTTGCGCAGGTGGCGCATGAAGAAGCTCTTCCCCGACCCCCACTCGCCGAACAGCCCGATGGAGAGCGGCGGCGTCACGCTCCGCGCCGCGACCAGCGTTGCGAACGCCAGCACGTCCTGCTCGATCCCCAGCAGGTCCTCGCCGCGCGTGTCGTCCGCGTGGAAGCCTGCCATGCGATAGATGCGCAGCTCGCGGCCGAGGAGGATCAGGCTCCACTCGGAGTCGTTGTCGCCGCGGCCACGCACCTCGTCGAAGAAGCGCCTGCGAAGATTCTGGATGTCGAGTTCGGAGTCGCCCAGTTCCATCAGCGCGCCGGAATCTTCCACGCCTCGGGAGTCGGTAAGCAGCGCCGCCAGCAGGTGCCGCGCGCGGATCTCGCCGCTCCCGCTGGTCCTCATCGCGATCCGTGCGGCGCTGTCCAGCGTGCCCACCGTTCCGTCGCTCAGTTCCGGTGCATCGGCGGAATGGGGTTCATTCAGCTTGATCTGGTAGTCCGAAAACACGCGCCCGGTGATCTCGGCGAGGTTGGCGTGATCCAACAGCCATTGGACAACCCACTTCTCTTCGGCGGGGACGTTGTTCGCATTCCCGATCGCGACCAGCACCAGGTCCGTCGAAACCGTTACCGGGGGTGTCGCAGCGACGGCGAAGTCCACCGCTCTCCGGATGACCTGCCGCACCGGACCGAGATGCGGGGTGGCGAGGAACGAGTCGAGGACCGTCCCGTAATCATCCGACGCGGCGGAAGCGTTCGTCTGTGGAGAGCCCTTGCTCCGGGGTGATGCGGTGGACGTTGGAGCAAGCCCCTCTACGGCGATCTCCACGTCGCGGACCAGCATGTCGAACGTGTGCCGCCGCTCCGCCTCGTCCATCTCGGCGAGCGGCTTCTCGTTCACGGGTGCGTAAGCCCCGGACGCGATCTCGCTCAAAGAAAGCGTGGGAGTGGCGACCGCGAGCACACGGAAGATGGGAATGGCTCCGTCCACCTGCCGCTCGGCGAGCACCGGAAATTCCTCCGCCACCGCGCGCGACTCCAGGTACTGCGGCGTGATCAGCACGATCGCCACGTCGACATTCCTGATCGCATCGGTGAAATCGTTCTTCGCGAAAGCTCCTTGCGTACGAACGCTCATCACCTTCCACCGGTGCGGGTCGGCGGCGTCGAACGCGCGGCGGATCTCCGGCAGCCACGGGCGCCCGTCATCGGCCGAACTCACGTAAACGGAGTACTGGCCTGCGTGAGGCCCGGACGACGAGGTCATCTCGATGCTGCCAGAGGTAGACGGGGCTTCCATGAGCGGTTTTCCCGGACGAGCGGTTCTGCGGAGGTGGTCCAGATCGGCGGTCGCAAGATACGGCTGATTCGAGAGATGCGGTAAGGTTCCTTCGCGGCGAGGACGATGACCACGGAGCACCGCAGGAAAAACGGAGGAACGCTCCCGCCGTTCCTCCGTCCTTCCGTTCCTCCGTGAGACCCCAAGTTGTTGCCGTTCTCAGTAACCCTCCGCCTCATCCCCCGCGTTCGGCGTCATCAGCACCATCATCGAGCGCCCGGGCAGGGTCAGGCGCGCGCCCGCGTCGTGCTCGGGGCCGGCCTGCTCGGCGGCGGGCTTGCTGGTGTCGAGCATCGTCTGCCAGCGCGGGGAGCGGGGGGTGCTGGGGAGGACGAACTCCACCGGGTCGGGGGCGGCGTTGAAGAGGAGGACGAAGGTGTCGTCGATCACGCGCTCGCCGTTGTCGTCCCACTCCATCATCGCGTCGCCGCCCAGCAGCATCTGGAAGCTGCGTACGAAGTGGGTGCTCCAGTCGTCGTCGTCCATCTCCTGCCCGTCCGGGCGCAGCCACTTGATGTCTTCCAGCTCGGACCCGCGGATGGTGCGCCCCTGGAAGAACTTGCGGCGGCGGAAGATCGGGTGCTCGCGGCGCAGCGTGGCCACGTGGCGGGTGAACTCGAGCAGGTCGTGCCGGCGCTCGTCCAGCTCCCAGTCGAACCAACTGATCTCGTTGTCCTGGCAGTAGGCGTTGTTGTTGCCACGCTGCGTGCGCCCGATCTCGTCGCCCCCACAGAGCATCGGCACGCCCTGGGACAGCAGGAGCGTGGCCATGAAGTTCCGCTTCTGCTTCTCGCGCTCGGCGATGATCGCCGGGTCGTCGGTCTCGCCCTCCACCCCGAAGTTCATCGACAGGTTGTGCCCGTGGCCGTCGCGGTTCCCCTCGCCGTTGGCCTCGTTGTGCTTCTCGTCGTAGGTCACCAGGTCATGCAGGGTGAACCCGTCGTGCGCGGTCACCAGGTTGATGCTGGCGTAGGCCTGCCGCCCGTCGTCACGGTAGAGGTCGCTGCTCCCGGTGAGCCGGTATCCCAGCTCCTGCACCGTGCCGGGGTCGCTGCGCCAGTAGCTGCGCACCGAATCGCGGTACTTGCCGTTCCACTCCGTCCACAGCACGGGGAAGTTGCCCACCTGGTACCCGCCCTCGCCGATGTCCCACGGCTCGGCGATCAGCTTCACCTCGCTGAGCACCGGGTCCTGGTGGATCACGTCGAAGAAGGAGGAGAGCCGGTCCACCCCGTGCTCCTCGCGCGCCAGCGTGGGCGCCAGGTCGAAGCGGAAGCCGTCCACGTGCATCTCCTGCACCCACCACCGCAGCGAGTCGTTCACCAGCTTGACGACCTGCGGGTGGCGGGCGTTCAGCGAGTTGCCGGTGCCCGTGTAGTCCATGTAGTACTGGGGATTGGCGGCCACCAGCCGGTAGTAGGTGACGTTGTCGATCCCCTTGAAGGAGAGCGTGGGCCCCAGGTGGTTCCCCTCGGCGGTGTGGTTGTAGACCACGTCCAGGATCACCTCGATCCCCGCGCGGTGCAGCGCCTTCACCATGTCGCGGAACTCGCGCACCTGCCCGCCCCGGTCGCCGCTGCCGCTGTAGCGCGCGTCGGGGCTGAAGAAGTTCAGCGTGTTGTATCCCCAGTAGTTTCGCAGGCCCTTCTCCAGCAGGTAGTTGTCGTCCACGAAGTCGTGCACCGGCAGCAGCTCCAGCGCGGTGACGCCGATGGACTGCAGGTGCCCGATCACCGCGGGGTGCGCCACGCCCGCGTAGGTGCCGCGCACCTCGGGCGGCACGTCGGGGTGGCGCATGGTGAGCCCCTTCACGTGCGCCTCGTAGATCACCGTGCGGTACCAGGGCGTGCGCGGCGGCCGGTCACCCTCCCAGTCGTAGGCGTGGTCCAGCACCACGCCCTTGGGCATCCCGGCGCCGCTGTCGCCGTCGTCGCGCACCAGGTCGCCCTCGGGGTTCCCCAGCGGGTAGCCGAAGACGGGGTGCGTCCAGTCCACCTTCCCCGCCACCGCCTTCGCGTACGGGTCCAGCAGCAGCTTGAAGGGATTGAAGCGGTGTCCCTCTCGTGGCTCGTACGGGCCGTCCAGCCGGAATCCGTAGAGCTGCCCCGGCTCCAGTCCGGGGACGTAGCCGTGCCACACGTGCGCGGTCACCTCGCGCAGGCGCAGGCGGGCGGTCTCGCGGGTGGGGTCGTCCGCGTCGTACAGGCACACCTCCACGGCGGTGGCGTGCTCCGAGAACACGGCGAAGTTGACGCCCTCGCCGTCCCAGGTGGCGCCCAGGGGCGAGCGGCGCCCCGGCAGAACCCTGTAATCCACTGTATCTCCCGTCCGTCGGTGGGGATTTCGATCGTTGCGGCGCCAACGGCGGGGCAAGGGGAGTGCCGCCCGGCTGACAGTCATTCCGTTGGGCGAGTCGCAGCCGCTCAACTGCAACGGCGGGTCACACGGAGCAGCGGAGGGCAACGGAGCAGCGGAGAACCGCAACCGGCCCTTCCGCCGGGTGCCGCCTCCGGTGGGTTCCCTTGTATTTCGTTGTGTTTCATCGACTTACGATGGGTTCGTAGCGGCTTTGGTGCAATTCAGATCATCGGGGTGCAGGTCATCGTCCAGGCAGGACCGGGCGGGGGGCACTTCCAGTATCATCCATCCGCGGCGCTCACGAGGGGCGCGGCGATGGACGAGCGCACAACCCACGGCGTGCGGCCGTACCGGACACGGACCACGAGATCACCTGAGGGATCACGAGATGAAGTCTTCGATCAAGAGCCTGGCGTTCGCGGCCGCGCTGGCCGCCGGTGTGGCGTTCCACTCGCCCGCCGCCGCGCAGCAGCAGCAGCAGCAGGGTTGGGACCGCCCGCGCGGCGAACAGGGCCGGGGCCAGCGCATGGACCCGGCGCAGCGCACCGAGCGCCGCCTGCAGCAGCTCACCCAGCGCCTGCGCCTGAGCAGCGCCCAGCAGGGGCAGATCCGCGGCATCCTGCAGCGCGAGCAGCAGCAGTTCGAGCGCTTCCGCGGCGCGCGCGGCGAGGGTCGTGGCCAGCAGGGACAGTGGGAGCGCCAGAACGGCGACGACACCCAGCGCCGCCAGGGCTTCGAGCAGATGCGCCAGCTCCGCCAGCAGACCGACCAGCAGATCGAGCGCGTGCTGAACCGCCAGCAGCTGGCCGAGTATCGCCGCCTGCAGCAGGAGCGCCAGCAGCGTGGCGGCCGTGACGGTCAGTGGCAGGGCCGCCAGGGTGGCCAGCGCCAGCAGGGCCAGG
>DASSME010000253.1:0-9108 GCA_035689035.1 Longimicrobium sp.
AGGCGCGCGACTGCGTCGCGTCCTGGACGCCTGTCCCTCTCCCAAAACCACCTGGGAGAGGGACCCCGGGGGCGCTTCGCGCGGCGACTTCATCCGAATGTTCGTTTGATCTACCTCCCCCAGGTTGTTTTGGGGGGAGGTCGGATTTTCGCGGACAGCAGTACCGTCCGCGAAAATCCGGGTGGGGGCCCACCGCGGGGCGTGGAATCGCCACCGCTCGGGGAGCACGCGGGGAATCGCCCGGGATTCGCTGCGGATGTGTCGAACGAGCGTTCGAGACGCGGTTGACACCGGGGGGCGTCCGGGGTAGTGTTCGGGCTCGGCAAATCCGCGCGCAACGGGCACTTGGGGCTCGTGCGCACACCGCGGCACCCCACCTGGATCGCGATCGGGATGAAGGACCTCGTCACGCTGAGCGTCAACGGCGACACGTACCAATCCGCGGTGCCCACGCACTGGACGCTGCTGGAAACGCTGCGCTACGCCGTGGGCCTCACCGGCAGCAAGCAGGGGTGCGACAAGGGCGACTGCGGCGCCTGCACCGTGTGGGTGGACGGAGTGCCCACGCTCAGCTGCATCACGCCGGTGTACGAGGCGGTGGGGAAGGACGTGCGCACGGTGGAGGGGCTGGCGGGCTACCGCACCCCGCCCGGCGTGCCGCACCCGCTGCAGGACGCGTTCGACCTGTGCGGCGCGGCGCAGTGCGGCTTCTGCACGCCCGGGATCCTGATGAGCGCCGCCGCGCTGCTGGAAGAGAACGTGCGCCCCACGCGCGGCGAGATCCGCGAGGCGCTCTCCGGCAACCTGTGCCGCTGCACCGGCTACACCAAGATCCTGGACGCGGTGGAGCTGGCCGCCGCCCGCCTGCGCGGCGAGGTCGACGTCACCCCCGTGGAGCACGACGTGCTGCTGCCGCCCGACGCGGCGCTGGCCCGCGCGGCCGAGGAGGTATCGCGATGAGCGACTGGACCCGGCAGTCCGACCCGCCCGCCGAGGGCGGCGGCACCGGCACCCCGCTGGTGAACGAGGTGGAGCACCCCGACACCGGCGGCGTGCCCCTGCACCCGCGCGAAGACGGCTACAACGCCGAGCTCAGCGTGATCGGCCGGCGCATGCGCAAGACCGACGGGCTGGCCAAGAGCACCGGCCGCGCGCGCTACACCGACGACATCACCCTGCCGGGGATGCTGCACGGCAAGATCCTGCGCTCGCCGCACCCCCACGCGAAGATCCTGTCCATCAGCACCGCGGCGGCCGAGGCGCTCCCGGGCGTCTTCGCCGTGGTCACCGGCCACGAGATGCCCACCGAGTACGGCATCATCGTCTGGACCCCCGACGAGCAGGCGCTGGCGACCGAGAAGGTGCGCTACATCGGCGACGGCGTCGCGGCGGTCGCCGCCGTGGACGAGGACACCGCCAACCGCGCGCTGGACCTCATCCACGTCGAGTACGAGCTCCTTCCCGCCATCCTGGACCCCGAGCTCGCGCTGACGCCCGAGGGCGCGGCCACGCCGGTCCACGCGCCCAAGAAGGAAGGGCACAACGGCAACATCTCCAAGATCGTCAAGCTCGAGTTCGGCGAGGTGGAAGCCGGGCTGCAGACGTCGGACGTGGTGATCGAGGGCGACTACTTCTTCGAGGGGACCACCCACACGCCGATCGAGCCGCACTGCGCCATCGGGATGTGGGAAGAGGGCGGCGCGTCCGTAGGGCGGCTCACCGTCTGGTCGTCCACCCAGGTGCCGCACTACCTGCACCGCGAGCTGGCCAAGGTGCTGGAGCTGGACCCGGCGCGCGTCCGCGTGATCCAGCCGGCGGTGGGCGGCGGCTTCGGCGGCAAGAGCGAGCCGTTCGACCTGGAGTTCTGCGTCGCGCGGCTGGCGATGAAGACCGGGCGGCCGGTGAAGATCCTGTACACCCGCGAGGAAGTGTTCCTGGCGCACCGCGGCCGGCACCCCTTCAAGATGAAGTACCGCGTGGGCGCCACGCGCGACGGAAAGCTGACTGCCGTCGACGCGCGGACGCTGCTGGACGGCGGCGCGTACTCGTCGTTCGGGCTGGTGACCACGTACTACTCGGGGCAGCTGCTCACCGCGCCGTACCACATCCCCGCGTACCGCTTCAACAGCACCCGCGTCTTCACCAACAAGCCGGCGTGCGGGCCCAAGCGCGGCCACGGCAGCGTGCAGCCCCGCTTCGCCTTCGAAGTCTCGCTCGACAAGCTGGCCGAGCGGCTGGGGATCGACCCGATCGAGCTGCGCCGCCGCAACTTCATGGGCGGCTACCGGCGCACCGTGAACGAGCTGCGCGTCACCTCCAACGGCTTCCTGCAGTGCCTGGACTCGGTGGAGCGCGCCAGCGGGTGGAAGGGGAAGTTCCGCAGGCTGGGGTTCGGCCGCGGGATCGGCGTGGCGGGGTCGTGCTACATCTCGGGGACCAACTACCCGATCTACCCCAACGCCATGCCGCAGTCCGCCGTGCAGATCCAGGTGGACCGCAGCGGCCGCGTGACGGTGTTCAGCGGCGCCAGCGACATCGGCCAGGGGTCGGACTCGGTTCCCGCGTACATCGTGTGCGAGGAGTTGGGCGTGCCGCTGGACTACGTGCGCATCGTGGCCAGCGACACCGACCTGACGCCGGTGGACCTGGGCGCGTACTCCAGCCGCGTCACCTTCATGATGGGCAACGCCTGCATCGACGCCGCGCGCAAGATCCGCAAGCAGGTGCAGGAAGCCGTCGCGGAGGAGTGGGGCGTGAGCCCGGGCCGCGTCCTCCTGGCCGGCGGCCGGGCGATGGACGGGCAGGACACGGGGCGCAACATCCCGATCCGCGAGGCGTTCAACCTGGCCGAGGCCCGGTTCGGCGCGCTGGGCGCCGTCGGAAGCTACAACACCCCCAAGGACGTGCACGGCGACTATCGCGGGGGGACGATCGGCGCCAGCCCGGCCTACTCGTTCACCGCGCACGTGGCCGAGGTGGAGGTGGACCCCGAGACCGGCTTCGTGGAGGTGAAGACGATCTGGGTGGCGCACGACTGCGGCCGCGCGCTGAACCCCACCCTGGTCGAGGGGCAGATGGAGGGCTCGGCGTACATGGGCTTCGCCGAGGCGCTGATGGAGGAGCACATCCTGAAGGACGCCGACCACGGCCACGCCGGGCTGCACAACGCGCCCAGCCTGCTCGACTACCGCATCCCCACCTCGCTCGACACCCCCGAGCTGCGCTCGCTGATCGTGGAGTCGATCGACCCCGAGGGCCCGTACGGCGCCAAGGAGGCCGGCGAGGGCCCGCTGCACCCGTCCATCCCGGCGATCGCCAACGCCATCTACGACGCGGTGGGCGTGCGCATGGACGCGCTCCCCTTCAGCCCGCCGCGCGTCTGGCGCGCCCTGCAGGAGAAGGCCGCCGCCGATGCGCAGCGCGAGCCCGAACGCTACGCCGCGGACTGAGACACCTTGACGGAATGACCGCCCGAAAGCGGCCGCATCCACCTATCGCGTTTTCCGCCCCCGTTCGATTAGCTTTGCAGGGCATGTGACGCTCTGGACGGCGGGAGGCGGGATGGTGACGAAGATTCGTGGATGCGCTGCGTGGCGGTTCCTGGTGCGCTTCAAGAACGGCCAGTGGCGCCACGAGCCCGGCGAGATCGTGGTGCTCGACCTTGGCCGAAAAGCCACCGTCGACGATCTGGAAATCGTGAAAGGGCAGATCGAAATCGTCGACGACTGCCTTGTGGTGCACACGCCGAACGGATGGAAGAACGCGCGGGCCCGAGGGTCCATCCTCTTCTCGCTGCACGAGTACGAGGAGGATCACAAGGGTGATGGCGTGGTGTTCAGCTCTACGGTGGGGTACCCGGTGAACGCGCCGCACCGCAAGGCGATCTGCGCCGACGTTGCCTGGTACACGGGGCCGCTCGATGACGACTCCGACAAGTCGCCTCCGCTCTTTGCCGCGGAGGTCCGCGATTTTGCCAATTACGGCGACGAAGCGGAGGCGTTTCTCGCGACCAAGCTCGAAGACTACTTCGCCGCGGGGACGCAGGTGGTGTGGGACGTGGACGTGCTGCGCGAGGAGGTGATCCGCGTTTACCGCGCGTCCGATCCGGAGAACCCGACGACCTGCCGGCGCGGCGAGATCGCCGAGGCGGAGCCGGCGGTGCCGGGGTGGCGTTTCCCTGTCGACGAGCTGTGGGATTGATCCCCTTCAGCCCGCCTCTTTCCCGATCGCCGGTCCGCCGTTCTCTTCACCGCATGCACATCTCCCCACGCCCGAACGCTGGCGGCCCCGCGCGGTGATCCGTCTTCCGCTCTTTCCCCTCCCGGTGGTGCTCTTCCCCGGCGCGCCGATGCCGCTGCACATCTTCGAGCCGCGCTACCGGCAGATGGTGGCGCGCTGCATCGAGGGCGACAATCGCTTCGGGCTGATCTATCACGACCCCGACCGGCACGGGCCGTTCGCCACCGAGCCGGGGCGGGTGGGCACCGTGGCCGAGATCCTCAAGTTCGAGCCGCTCCCCGACGGCCGCTCGCTGATCTTCTGCCGCGGCATCGAGCGGTTCGAGATCCTGGACGGGCTGGAGTCGGGGACGGCGTACTTCGAGGCCGTGGTCACCCCCTACGAAGACCGGGCCGACGACGAGGCGGACGTCGGCACGCGGCGGCGCGAGTCGGTGGCGCTGTTCTTTCGCGTGCTGCGCGAGGCGGTGGGGCACGACGAGGAGCTGCCCGTGGTGGACCCCGGGCGCGAGGTGGCGTTCCGCATCGCGCAGGCGATCAAGATCGACCCCGCCTGGCAGCAGCGCCTGCTCGAGACCGACACCGAGGCCGCGCGCCTGGACATCCTCGACGACCTGCTGCGCGCCGTGCTCGACGCGCACAGCCGCGGCGAGTGGAAGCCCGAGCCGGACTGAGCGTCCGCGGAAGAGAAAGAGCGCGTGGGAACGGGGTGAGAACCCCGTTTCCGGGCAGCACAAGACCGCGGCGGGCAAAAACGCCCCGCCGCGGTTCGTGTTCCCGCGGGTCCGTCAGCGCTCGCTGGTGGTGCTGGAAAGTTCCAGCGCCCAGGCGGGCGGAGTGAGCGAGCGGCTGGTGTGCATGCGGACCACCGCATCCACCAGGTCACGGCGGAAGCCGTCACGCTGCTCCTCGGGGACGGACCACGAAAGCACATCCAGCAACGCCTCGGCGTCACCGGTTGGCAGCGCATCGTCTGGCGCCTCGGCCACGCCCTCGCGAAGCTCGCGGGCGTACCACTTCTTCCAGAGGCGTGCGTTGCGCTCGTAGGGCACCGACCCGTCGATGAACTTCTTGGTGGCGCCCACCTTCACGCCGGCGGCCTTGGCCACCTTGCGCAAAGAGGTACGCGCCACGCTTCGGCGGGCGTGCTCACGGATTCGGTCGATGCTGGGCTCGCCGGCGCGCTCAGCCACGGGCTCTCCCTTCCCGTTTCAGGAGTCCTGGGCGGCGCAAGGCCGCACATGTACTGTGTTTACTTCAGGAGGATCATACTCTACAGATTAGCGTCCGGATCTGGGCCATGCAAGATGCAAGACTGCGAGAAGTGCACAGTTATACACCGTAGACATTCGCACAGACGCGCTGCCGGTGGCGTGAAGCGTTCGCAACAAACGACTTGGGTGATCTTCTCCAGCGCCTGCGGAGACAGTGGACCTGTCGTCGCCGGACGCCGGAAATGTCTTGGCAGCGGTCGGAAACAGGGGCGCGCGCGCCGAACCCGCCGGTGTCTTCCCGTCCCGGGGAGCTCTGGAGCATGCCGGAGATGACCGCCCTTCCGCACCATTCTGGAGCAGTTCGTCACACCCCCGGTGTTCCACCCTGGTGACCGCCGTTATCTTGCCGCCGAACACCCTGGACCCCTTCCCGGAGCGAACGCCCGATGCGCTACACCCCTTTGCGCCGCGCGAGCGCGGTGCTGCTGCTGGCCACCGCCGCCGCCTGCGCCACCGCCCGGCCCGCGCCGCACCCCGGCGGCGGCGACCAGCAGGCGATCGTGGCCGTGCTGAACGAATCGGCGGAGGCGTGGAACCGCGGCGACCTGGACGGCTTCCTCCTCCCCTACCTGAATGCGCCCACCACCACCTACATCGCGCGCGACGTGGTGCGCGGGGTGCCGGCGATCCGTGAGAGCTACGCCACCAGCTGGTTCCGCGGCGGGCGCCCGGCGGGCGAGCTCGGCTACAGCGGGATCGAGGTGCGGCCGCTGGGGAGGGACTTCGCCCTGGTGATCGGCCACTGGACGGTGACCAACCGCGAGACGCACCAGGCGCGCAGCGGCATCTTCTCGCTCACCTTTCAGCGCACGCCGCAGGGGTGGCGGATCATTCACGATCACTCGTCGTGAAGAAGCCGACGGGTGCGTGAGTGCGTGAGTGCGTCGCGTACTGAAACGCACTTGCGCACTTGCGCACTTCCGCACCTGTTCACGTCGCACCTGTTCACATGGCTGCCGACGCGAGCAGAAGCCAGCCAAATCCAGCATCTACTCACGATTTGCGTGAGACTCCGGATTCGGTTACCATCGGCGTGGGGGGCGCGAACGGCCGTCCTCCACGCCGGTTTTCGTCCGTCCAGAGCCGGAGCTGGGATGAGCGCACCCGCGCACTCGCACATCGTTCCGCCGCCGCCGCCCACGCCGATCGAGCGGCTGCTGTCGCCGTTCGGGCGCTTCGCGGCCACCGAGTCGGCGGGCGGGCTGGTGCTGATCGCCTCCACGGCCGCCGCGCTGATCGCGGCCAACAGCGGGTGGGCGGGCGCGTATCGGCACCTGTGGGAAACGCCGGTCTCGTTCCGCTTCGGGGGGCAGGGGCTGGAGTATTCGCTGCACCACTGGATCAACGACGGCCTGATGGCCGTGTTCTTCTTCGTGGTGGGGCTCGAGATCAAGCGCGAGGTGCTGGTGGGCGAGCTGGCCAGCGCGCGCCGCGCCGCGCTCCCCATCGCCGGGGCGCTGGGGGGGATGGTGGTGCCGGCGCTGGTGTTCGCGGCGCTGAACGCGGGCGGGGCGGGGGCGGCGGGGTGGGGGATCCCCATGGCCACCGACATCGCGTTCGCCATGGGCGTGCTGGCGCTGGTGGGGAACCGGGCGCCCGCGCCGCTCAAGATCTTCCTGGCCGCCCTGGCCATCGCCGACGACATCGGGGCGGTGCTGGTGATCGCCGTGTTCTACACGGCCGTGATCGACATGAGGATGCTGGCGCTGGGGCTGGGGCTGATCGTGGCGCTGGGCGTGTTCAACAAGCTGGGGGCGCGCCGGCCGTACCTGTACGTAGTGCTGGGGCTGGCGGTGTGGGTGTGCTTCCTGAAGAGCGGGGTGCACGCCACGGTGGCCGGGGTGCTGGTGGCGATGACCATCCCCGCGCGCACCCGCATCGACACGGGCGAGTTCTCGGAGCGCGGCCGCCGCATCCTGGACGCGTTCGACCAGGCGGGGCCCGACGGCGAGAACCTGCTCACCAACCGCGGCCAGCAGGCGGCGATCATCGAGCTGGAGAACACCGCCGAGGCCGCGCAGGCGCCGCTGCAGTGGATCGAGCACTCGCTGCAGCCGTGGGTGTCGTTCGTGATCATCCCCCTGTTCGCCTTCGCCAACGCGGGGGTGGAGCTGAAGGGCGAGCTGGCGCAGGCGTTCACCAGCCCGGTCACGCTGGGGGTGCTGCTGGGGCTGCTGGTGGGGAAGCCGCTGGGGATCACCGCGTTCGCGTGGCTGGCGACCCGGCTGCGGGTGGCCGCGCTCCCCGCCGGGTGCAGCTGGCGCGCGCTGCACGCGGTGAGCTGGCTGGGGGGGATCGGCTTCACCATGTCGCTGTTCATCACCGGCCTGGCGTTCACCGGCGAGGCGCTGGTGACCGACGCCAAGGTGGGGATCTTCACCGCCTCGGTCGCCGCGGCGCTGATCGGCGCGCTTCTCCTGCGCCGCCAGACACCCAGCCACGTGGGCGAGGTGCCGGAGGAGGAGATGCCGGTGGTGGACGGCGGAACGGGTGCGTTAGTGCGTTAGTGCGCTAGTGCGTTGGAGTTCGGCGCGGGGGCAAGCCGTTCGCGGATCTTGCCGGGATCCAGAGGGAACGCGCAAAACCAGAACGCACTCACGCACTCACGCACTCACGCACTTGTTGACGATGTCCGCCCCCCGCCCCAGTGCCGAAAAACGGCGCGAGGCCCGCCCGAAGTCGTTCGGACGGGCCTCGTTGCCCATGCGGTCTCACCCTGCTTTCGAGCCCTTCGACCACTCAGCCGTGCCCACCCGGAGGACGCAGACTACACGTGAGGTGGGGGTCGCGTCGGCATTCTCGTCGTCGCCGGTCTCGCGTATCTGTACCGAACCGTCCCTCTTGTTGTTTCGCGGAGTCGATTAGGAAAGCATGAGCCCCTTTTCGCTCCCCGCAACCTGCCGTACGGCGTTGCCGATCTTCAGGTTTCACCGCCCGGCATCTTTTCAGATACACGGGCCCCACGAAAGGTTGCAACCGTCTTTCCGGCACCGTCCAGGCCCATCCACCACACCGCCGTCCATCCCATCAAACACCCCAAACCGCCCGCACCCTGCCGCCTGACTCAAGGAGCCGACCGATGGACTCGCCCGACCCCGCCGTGCTGAAGGAGCTGCGCCAGATCCCCGGCGTGGGCAAGTCGATCGCCGTGGACCTGTGGGAGCTGGGGATCCGCCGCGTGGCCGACCTGCAGGACCGCGACCCGCAGGCGCTGTACGACGAGCTGTGCCGGATCCGCGGCGTGCCCATCGACCGCTGCATGCTGTACGTGCTGCGCTGCGCCGTGTACTACGCCTCCACCTTTCCCCACGAGCCGGACAGGCTGCTGTGGTGGAACTGGAAGGACCGCTGAACGGGTGCGTGGGTGCGTACCGGCCCTCGGTACGATGGGATTTCCGAACGCATTCACGGACCCGTCCGCGATCTCACCCCGGCGCGAAGGCCGGCTCGGCCGCAACCCCCTGGGCGGCCGGCTCGGTGACCTCCACCTTCAGCACCGCCCGGGGGACCACCAGCACGTTGCAGCTGGCGCCGCGCAGGGCGGCGGCCGCGGTGCTCCCCAGCGCCAGGCGCGAGAAGCCCGAGCGGCCGTGGGT
>DASSME010000254.1:0-2441 GCA_035689035.1 Longimicrobium sp.
CCGCGCGCCTCGAGCAGCACCACGCCCACGCCGTGCGCCGCCAGCTCGCCCGCCGCCGCCAGCCCCGCCACCCCGCCGCCGATGATCGCGACGTCGAACCGCTCCTCTCCCATCCCCGTCCTCCCCGGTGCGTCCCCTTCGCCCGATCAGGTCGGGCGGCGAATGAATTGAATTCGCTGCAACAACCACACGAAGTCCGCCTGCGCGGACTACGGGGCTAGGTGCGAACCGCCACGCCGGCGCGCGGAGCAATCCTCGCGGCGCGGGCACCAATTGAATCGATCGGGAAGGAATTCGCGAACGGAAGCCGCGGCTGACCGGCGGCGGATGATACGGCGGCGGAGAGAGTCTCGGGCGGAACCGCGGAACGGCGGGGTGGGATACAAAAAGCGGCGAGGAGAATCGGGGCCCACCCCCCGATCCTCCTCGCCTGGGCCGCGCTGCCCTGGGGCTTCGCGGCTGTGTTCCGGGTGGATGAGGGGAACCGGGGCCCACCCCCCAGCCCCCTCACCCGGGGCCGCAACGGCTTGCGCCGCCACGGCTTCTCTGGTTGCGGGGGAACCGGGGCCCACCCCCCGGCCCCCCGCCGTACCGCTCGGCCTTGCGGCTCCGCGGCACGATTTCCATCTCGCTCCATGCACCGGCAACACCCATGTCGCAGTGCTTGGATGAGAAGTTACACGCGCAAGCTGTCAGGAAGATTACAGGTCCGAGAGAATGATTATTCGAAGATTAAGACGCGGTCGGCGAGGTGGATCGCGGTGATGCGGAGCGGGAAGCCGGGGGGGAGCAGGGCGATTGAAATCGCTGCAACGACTACACGAAGTCCGCCTTCGCGGACTACCGGCGCCGCCGTGGCCGAAACAATTTCACCCTACTGGCCGGGCGCGGACGACGTGCGAAGCCGGATCGCCGCCATGGTGGGATGGTCAGCGGGTCGCGGGACCGGCGGGGGGGAAGGTGAGGGTGACGCGGGTGCCGCGGCCGACCTGCGACTCGATCGCGATGCGGGCGCCGTGCTCCTGCGCGATGCGGTGCGCCACCGGCAGCCCCAGCCCCGCCCCCTCGGCGATCGCGCGGGCGCTCTCGCCACGGTAGAAGCGCTCGAACACGTGCGGCAGCTCGTTGGGGGCGATCCCCACGCCGCTGTCGCGCACCACCACGGTGGGCACGCCGCCGGGGCGGTGCACGTCCACATTCACCTCGCCGCCGTGGGGCGTGTACTTCACCGCGTTCTGCAGCAGGATCATCAGCAGCTGGCGCAGCAGGGCGGCGTCGCCACGGGCGGGAGTCTCGTCGAACTCGCCCACGCTGAGCCGCACGCCGCGGCTCTCGGCCAGCACCCCGGCGCTGGCCACCGCGTCGCTCACCAGGTCGTCCAGGTACAGCGGCTCGTGGGCCACCGGGAGCACGCCGCTCTCCACCCGCGCCAGGGTGAGCAGGTCGTCCACGATGTGGCCCATCGCCTCGGCCTCGCGGCCCACCACCTCGAGCGCGGCGCGGTACTCGCCGGGGTCGCGCTCGCGCTGCAGCGCCACCTCGGCGCGGCCGCGCAGCACCGAGATCGGCGTGCGCAGCTCGTGCGCGGCGTCGGCCAGAAAGCGGCGCATCTGCTCCAGCGTGCGTTCCACCGGGCCCACGGAGAGGAGCGCGAGCCGGTGCCCCAGCAGCGCCACCGCCACCAGCGCCAGGAACGCCCCCGCCACGAACGTCTCGATCAGCCGCAGCGACTGCGCCTCGATCTGCCCCAGGTCCGACACCGCCGCCGCCACGTAGGTGCGCCCGCCGCGCAGCACGAAGCGCCGCGCGTGCACCCGCCACTCGCCGCCCGCGGCGCGGTACCCGGCGTCCACGGTCCCCCGCCGCAGCGCCGCGACGGCCGCCGAGCGCACCTCCACGTCCACCGTCTGCGGGGTGACGGGGCGGCCGCGGGCGTCGAACAGGTAGAGCGAGCTCCCGGGAACCTCCATCTCCTCCACCGCGGCCATCGCGGCCTCGTGGCTGGGCACGCCCTCGGCCTCGATCACCTGCGCGGCGCGCACCACGTCGCCACTGGCGGCGTGGAGGGTGCGCACCAGCTGCTGCTCCACCTCGCGCGCCGTCACCCAGTACATCCCGCCGCCGACCACCACCAGGATCGCCGCGAAGCTGACCACGTAGTACGCGGTGAGCCGGTGGCGCAGGCGGACGAGGGAGCGGTCCATCAGCCCTGCGCGCCGAAGCGGTAGCCGGCGCCGCGCACGGTGTGGATCAGCTTGGGCTCGTACTCGTCGTCGATCTTGCGGCGCAGCCGGCGGACCAGGACCTCGAGGACGTTGGTGAAGGGGTCGTGGTTGTCGTCCCACACGGCGGCGGTGATGGCGGCGCGGTCCACCACGGCGCCGTGGTGGCGCACGAAGAACTCCAGCAGCTCGAACTCCTTGGCCGTCAGCTCGATCGGG
>DASSME010000255.1:0-10632 GCA_035689035.1 Longimicrobium sp.
CCGGACAAGGCGCTGCTGATCGGCCGGCTGCTGGCGGTGCTGGATCACCCGGCCACCGCCGCGCTCACCTCGGCCGTCCCGGTGCGCTTCAGCCGGATGCCGCCCGCGCGGCAGGACGCCTGGCTGGCCGGGTGGGAGACCAGCCGCATCCCCGTGCGGCGCACCATCTTCCAGGCGCTGCGCCGGCTGGTCCTCTCCACCTTCTATTCCGACCCCGCCACCTACGCCGAGATCGGCTACCGCGGCCCGCTGCACGGCCGCGCCCCCGCCTTCCCCTGGGAGGGCCCGGCCGAGGGCGTGAACCGCGACGACGAGCCGATCGCCCGCGCCGCGGCTGCCGGGCCGCGCGTCCTCATCATCCCCGCCGCGCGCAACGGGGACGAGGCGTGGATGGAGCGGATGACCGAGGGCGCGTCGATCGCCGCGGATGCCCGGCTGCGGGCGGACGTGTGCGTGGTCGGTACCGGCGCGGGCGGGGCGGTGGCGGCGGCGCGGCTGGCGGAAGCCGGGTTCGACGTCGTCATCCTGGAGGAGGGGGGATGGTGGCGCGGCGAGGATTTCACCGAGCAGGAGCCGTCGATGACCGCCGCGCTCTACGCCGAGGCCGGAGCGCGCGCCACGGACGACCTGGCCGTGCCGATGCTGCAGGGGCGCGCGGTGGGCGGCGGCACGCTGGTGAACTGGATGATCATGCTGCGCACCCGCGAGTGGGTGCTGGACGAGTGGGCCGCCGAGCACGGCACGGTGGGGATGAGCCCCGCCGAGCTGGGGCCCGTGTTCGAGCGCATCGAGGCCGAGACGCACACGCGGACGATGCCCGGCGACGCGCACAACCCGCCCAACCGCGCGCTGCTGGACGGCGCCCGCGCGCTGGGGTGGAGCGCCTCGGCGGCGCGGATCAACGCGAAGGGGTGCGTCCGCAGCGGCTTCTGCGGGCTGGGGTGCCGCTATGACGCCAAGCAGGGCACCGCGTCCGTCCATGTTCCGATGGCGCTGGCGGCCGGCGCGCGGCTGTTCACCGACGTGCGCGCCGACCGCATCGAGCTGGCCGGCCGCGGCGGGCGTGCGCCGCTGAAGCGCGTGCACGCCACCGTGCTGGACCGCGCCACCGGCCTGCCGCGCGGCACGGTGACGGTCGAGGCGCCGGTCGTCGTCCTTGCCGCGGGTGCGGTGGGGACGCCGGCGATCCTGCAGCGCTCGGGGATGGGGGGCGGTGGCGTCGGGCGATTCCTGCGGCTGCACCCGACGACGCTGGTCGCCGGGATCTACGGCCGGGAGATGTACGGCGGCGCGGGCGTCCCCCTCTCGTCCATGTGCGACGAGTTCGTGCGCGGGGACGACGGGTACGGCTTCTGGATCGAGTGCCCGCCCACCTACCCGGCGCTCGCGGCCGCGGCGCTCCCCGGCTTCGGCGAGCGGCACCGGCGGGTGATGCGGAGCGCGGGCGGGATGGCGCCGTTCATCGTCCTGGCCCGCGACGGGGCGGACCGGCGCGCCTCCAACGGCGGCGTAACCGTCGACCGGCGCGGCCGCGTGCACATCCGCTACCGCCCGGGGCCGGCCGAGTGGCGGACGCTGCGCGAAGGGATCAAGGCCGCCGCGCGCATCCACTTTGCCGCGGGCGCGCGCGAGGTGGTCACGCTGCACGCCGCCGAGACGGTGCTGCGCTCCGCGGCGGAACTGGGGGTGATCGACCGGCGGCGGTGCGGGCCCAACCTGCTGGGCGTGCTCTCGGCGCACGTGAACGGCACCTGCCGCATCGGCGCCGATCCGCGCACCAGCGGCTGCACCCCCGACGGCGAGCGCCACGGCGTCCCCGGCCTGTACGTGGCCGACGGCTCCATCCTCCCCACCGCCCCGGGCGTGAACCCGCAGGAGACGATCATGGCGCTGGCCACGGTGATCGCGGAGCGCATCGCCGCGCGGCACCCGGCGCGGGCGGGGAGCGCGGGGGGATCCATGGCGTCCCCCCTGGGAGCCGCACGATGACGTGGCCGTGGAAGAACGCGGATAGCCGGCCCTGGAGAAAGCCGCGCGGCCCGGCCGGCGGCGAGCGTTGCCACGCGTGCCGGGACGCGCCCGTCCAGACGGTGCTCGCGGTGGACGTGGATGACGAGGATACGCCTGGTTACCACGTCTGCCACGGCTGCGAGGACCGGCTGCTCACCTCGTCGCTGCGGCCCGTGGAGTGGTACAACCTGGCCGTGCGCTACGGCGCCACCCGCGCCCTGCTGCACGACGACCTGTACAGCGAAGACGGCGCGGCCGAGCAGCCGAACCGGCGCGTCCGCAACCCGCACCAGTACCCGGCGCCCACCCTTAGCGAGGTGCGCAACGACGTCGAGCGCCTGCTGGACTATTGCTCTACCCGGTACCGGCTGGACGAGGCCACACGCAATGCGCTGGCGGCGCACGACCCGCGACGGATCCTCGAATCGTTCGACCGCCGCCTGGCCGCCTCGCTGCGCGCCGACATGGAAGCGGTGGCGCTCGAGATCTGCGCCGAGGTGCTGGGCCGCCAGGCCGAGGAATGGGTGCGTGGACGGTGGGAGGGCCGATCAGGCGTCACCCACCCGCTGATCCGGGCGTCCGCGGCGTGCCTTCCCGACCCCGAGGGCTACGACCGCTCCGTCGCCGCGCTGGACGCGCTGCCCCCGAAGCAGCGCCCGTGGGATGCGCTGGCGTACTTCCGCTCGCCACGGACGCTCGACTGGATCGAAGCCAACCTCCAGCGCCCGGTCACGTCCGACTGGGGAGCCCTGGCCGCCGCGTCGGGCCTGTCGTGGGAGCGCGCGTCGCGCTGGCTCGACGCCGGCCGCCCCCTCAGCCTGGTGGCGCTGGATGCCCTGCTCGCGATCCTCGACCCGGGCACCGTGCATACGCGCCGTCAGCAGACGGCGCTCGCCTCCCCCGCCCCCGTCGACGAGATGCTCGCGCGGCTGAACGAGTACGCGCGTGCCGATCCGGCGCCCCGCATGACCGACTCCGTCCGCGCGATCACCCACTACCTGCTGGAGCAGCGCTCATGATCGGTGAACGCTCCGTCAGGGAAAACGCGCGGCGGCTCGCACGTGGCAACACACGTCATCCAGCGCGAATCGATTGCTTTGGAACGCTGCCAAAGTCCGATGACCGGCAAGGGCTTGCGCGGGGTGTTTGACGATGTGAGACTTGGACGGGCTGCACGCTCACCACAAGGAGCAATCATGAACGTTGCACACGTGCGAGAGGAAGCGAGGAAGATCGTCGAATCGCTTCCTGACAACGCAACCTGGGACGATCTCATGTACGAGATCTACGTGCGCCAGAGTGTGGAAGAAGGAGTTGCCGACGGGGATGCCGGGCGGGTGATCTCGGTCGAGGATCTCCGCGAGAGCTTCGGCTTGCCGCGGTGAAGGTCGTCTGGTCTGAACGGGCAGCGCATCAACTGCGCGCGATCCATGGCGTACATCGCGCAGGATTCGGAGCGGTACGCCACACGCATGGTAGATCGGATCACCAACCGCACCAAGCAGTTCGCGCTGTTTCCATATTCAGGCCGAGTCGCCCCCGAATTCGAAGACGAGACGATCCGCGAGATCATCGAGGGCCCATACCGCGTCATCTATCAGATTCGACCGAAGTCGATCCTTGTTTCCGCGGTTGTCCACTCCTCCACGAGTACCGGATGGCGGTAGCGAAAGTCTCACCCGTAAACACCACGAAGATGGTCCGTGAGATCCGGGATCAGATGCATGCGGAGATGAAGGGGATGACGCGCGAGCAGCGCCGGGAGTACATCCGCCGCCGGGCCGCCGCGGCCGAACAGGCCATGGGAATTCCAGCTTCCACCCGCCCCGACCCGGGTCGCCTCGGCCGCTGATGGAGATCACCCGGATCGAGCCGTTCCTGAGCTACTTCGAGGGGTTCCGCGCGCGCACGCGGCGGGTAGTGATGTGCATCCCCCCGGACCAGCTCGAGTGGAGCCACCGCGAGGGCGCGTTCACGCTGGGCGACCTCGTCCGCCACCTGGGCGCGATCGAGCGGTGGATGTTCGCCGAGAACGTGGCGGGGCGCCCCAGCCGCTACCCCGGCCACGGCCGCGAGCTGGCCGACGGATTCGACGCGGTGGTGGCCTATCTCGACCGGATGCACGCCGAGACGGTGGAGATCCTCCGCGCGCTCACGCCGGACGACCTGCAGAGGCCCGCGGTGACCCCGGCCGGCGCGGCGATGCCCGCCTGGAAGTGGCTGCGCGCCATGATCGAGCACGAGGCGCACCACCGCGGCCAGATCTACCTGATGCTGAACATCCTCGGCGTCCCCACCCCGCCCCTCTACGGGCTCACCAGCGAGGAAGTGCGCGAGCGCAGCCTGGGGTAACTGCAGTGCTGAGCGCTGAGTGCTGAGTGCTGAGTGCTGAGTGCTGAGTGCTGAGTGCTGAGTGCGAGGTGCGGAACCAACCGTTCTCGCCGCCCGCCGCGAGCACCGGAACCTCCGCACCGCGCAGACTTCGCGTTGCTGTTGCTGCGATCTTTTCAATCGTCCTGTTCTCCCAGCCATCCAACCCGCCCCGTCCGGCACCCCGCACCCCGCACTCAGCACTCAGCACCCAGCACTCGTCCGTGGCACCCGTCGTGCACGCGCCGCTCCGTCCCACACGTTGAACAAGGAGTGGACAGATGAAGGTCCTGGTCACGGGCGGAACCGGGGTGGTGGGCAAGGCGGCGGTCGATTGCCTCCTCCACGCGGGCCACACGGTGCGCCTGCTCTCGCGCCACGCGGAGAGCGACGCGCGGCAGTGGAAGGCCGGCGTCGAGCCGCGCGACGGCGACGTGGGGAGCGACGCCGCCGTCTCCGGCGCCGCGGACGGGTGCGACGCGGTGCTGCACGTGGCCGGCGTCGTCTCCGAGTCTCCGCCGGACATCACCTTCGACAACGTCAACGTGGAGGGCACCCGCCGCCTCTGCCGCGAGGCGAAGCGGGCGGGGGTGCGGCGCTTCGTCTACGTCTCGTCGCTGGGCGCGGAGCGTGGCGAGAGCGGCTACCACCGCTCCAAGGCCGCCGCCGAGGACGTCGTCCGCGCCGAGGCGCCGCCGGGGTGGCTGATCCTGCGCCCGGGCAACGTCTACGGCCCCGGCGACGAGGTGATCAGCCTGCTGCTGAAGATGGTGCGCGCGCTCCCCATGGTCCCCGTGATCGGCCGCGGCGACCAGCCGTTCCAGCCGGTGTGGCACGAAGACCTGGGGCTGGCGCTGGCCCGCGCCGTCGAGCGCGAGAACCCGCGCGAGACCGCGCTGGACCTGGCCGGACCCGACCTCACCACCACCTCGGAGGTGATCGACCTGCTGGAGAAGCTCACCGGCAAGAAGGCGATCCGCCTGCCGATCCCCGAGGCGCTGGCGCGGCTGGGCACCAGCGCCGCCGAGGCCGTGGGGCTGGACGTGCGCGTGACCGACGACCAGATCACCATGCTCACCGAGGAGAACGTGATCGCCCCCGGCGGCGTGAACGCGCTCACCGACACCTTCGGGGTCACGCCGCTCACGCTGGCCGAGGGGCTGGGCCGGCTGGTGGACACCATGCCCGAGCGCCTCCCCACCGAGGGCACCGGCGCGCTGGAGCGGCAGCGCTACTGGGCCGACATCCAGGGCTCCACCTGCACCGCCGACGAGCTGTTCGAGCTCTTCCGCACCAGCTTCCGCGAGCTGGCGCCCGACGCGCTGATGCAGGTGGGCGCCGAGCCCGGCAGCCACCAGGAGCTGGCCGAGGGAAGCACGCTCACGCTGGCGCTGCCGCTACGCGGCAACATCCAGGTGCGGGTGCTGGAGGTGGTCGACAACACCGCCACCTGTGTCACGCTGCAGGGCCATCCGCTCTCCGGCGCCATCCGCTTCGACGTGCAGGAGCGGCCGGGGGGCGTGCTGCGCTTCGAGATCCGCTCGTTCACCCGTCCGTCGGACCTGGTGGACCTGATCGGGATGCGCACCTTCGGCAAGCTGGCGCAGAAGACCGCCTGGAAGACGGTGGTCGCCGGGATGGTGGAGCGCAGCGGCGGCACCGCCCCGGACGGCGTGCAGGACGAGTCCGTCACCCTCGAAGGCCGCGACGCGGAAGAGGTGGAGCAGTGGGTGGAGGACCTCGTCATGCGCAAGCGCCGCCAGGACGCCCCCGACCCCGGCGACGCGAACCGGCCGGCGCAGGGGAAGGCTGCGTGAGGGGGTGCTGAGTGCTGAGTGCTGAGTGCTGAGTGCTGAGTGCTGAGTGCTGAGTGCTGAGTGCTGAGTGCTGAGTGCTGAGTGCTGAGTGCTGAGTGGTGAGTGGTGGGTGATCGGCCCGCCGGATCGACGTCTCCGGCGGGCTTGTCATCGTCGATCACATCCGGATGATTCATCCTCGCCGGCAGCGCCCCGCCCCCTCCGGCCGGCCGAGGTCGTCCACCTCCCCCGTACCGAACCCGCACCGGGTTGGCGCGCCCGCACCGGCGCCATCTTGCAGCCTCGCGCAGTTTGCGAGGCTTCCTGTCGTTGTAGACCGCGGCTTCAGCCGCCTCGCTTGTAGCGGCCCCGAAACGTCTCAGGCCGCGTACTGCACCGCGCCGGCCCACATAGCACGATGCCATCGAGGGAGATGACACGATCCATTGCCGCAGGCCGGTTTTGGTGGCGGGATCCATACGCGACCGACGTGAGATCCCGATGCCGGATGTACCGGGTGTGCTCCGCGTATCCGTTGCGATCTACCCGAAGAAAAGGCGAACCATCCTCGCTCTCGGGTGTACCAGAAGTCGTGCTTCGGGTGTCCCTGAACGAGCGAGGAGACCATGGCTGAGAAACTGATCGACATCGAAGCGGCGGGCGGGCTGGAGGCGGGGCGGGTGGAGCGCGGCGTCACGCTGCTGGCGGTGCGGATGGGGCCCGGGCGCTACCGCGTGGAGGGCGGCGCCGAGCCGCACTTCGTGGACCTGACCACGCCCAACACCCCGCGCTGCGACTGCGGCGACCACCTGTGGCGCGACCGCGTGTGCAAGCACATCACCGCCGCGCTGCTGCGCGAGGGCGACCCGGAGGTGATCGCCGCCGTGGGCACCGTGGTCCGCGACCTGCGCGCCGCCGCCACCCCGCCGCGCCCGCCCCGCCGCCGCCGCGCCCAGACGGACGAGCCGGCCGAAACCGGCTGAGCGCCCGCTCCACCGCGTCACCGATCTTCCCGCAGGTCTGACCGCCGAACGGCGAATCTCCCGACAGAGAACCAGAGGGCCCAGAGTTGCTGCGCATCGCTGCTGGCGCTGCGTTCCGCGCGCAGTTTCCCTGGCCCCTCTGGTTCTCTCTCGCCGTCACGTGCCTGATGGTTCAGAATGGCCTCACGCAGGGTCCGCAGGGTCCGCAGGGTTCGCCAGGGTTCGCAGGGAACTGCCAGTTTTTTTCTGCGGACCTGCGGACCCTGCGTGATGACGTGGTTCAGTCCGACGGGTATTACCCGGATGATATTGACAGGACGATATCACCCGGATAAAATAGGGCGCATGTACCGATTGCTCAGCGGAATGACGATGAACGAGACCACAGAGCGATTCACCGCGTTCGCCGGCCCGCGCCTGCTCGCATCCGGCGAGCTGGCCGTGGTGGCGGCGGAGGTGCGCGAGGCGCTGCGCGGCGCCGGGGAGGCGGCCGTGCTGGTGTTCGACAACGAGACCGGGCGCGTGGTCGATCTCGACCCGCGCGCGGGCGCAGCGGCTGCGACCGGGGCCGGCGGCGACGCGGACGTGCCGGCGGCGGGAGACGGCGCGCCGCGGCGCGGGCCCGGGCGGCCGAAGCTGGGAGTGGTGGCGGGCGAGGTCACGCTGCTGCCGCGGCACTGGGAGTGGCTGAAGAGCCAGCCGGGCGGCGCGTCGGTGGCCATCCGCAAGCTGGTGGACGAGGCCCGCCGCGCCACCGAGGCCGCCGACGCCGCCCGCCGCGCGCGCGACGCCACCTACCGCTTCATGTCGGCCATCGCCGGCGACCAGCCGTGGTACGAAGAGGCGCTGCGGGCGCTGTACTCCAACCGCCGCGCCGACTTCGAGGAACGGACACGCTTCTGGCCCGCCGACGTGCGCGACCACGCGCTGCGCCTGGCCGCCCCCGCGTTCGCCGACGGCGATCCCGCGCCGGAGGCGGGGCGATGAACCGCAGGGAGCTGATCCGCGAGTACAAGCAGCGGCCCCGGCAGATCGGCATCTTCCAGGTGCGCAACACCGCGAACGGGAAGATCCTGGTCGGCGCGAGCACGGACCTTCCCGCGATCCTCAACCGCCACCGTGCGCAGCTCAGGCTGGGCGCGCACCCCAACCGCGCCCTGCGCGAAGATGCGAAGGCGTTCGGCTTCGGCGCCTTCGCGTTCGAGGTGCTCGACACCCTGACCCTTCCCGACGACCCCGCCTACGACCCGGCCGCCGACCTGCGCACGCTGGAAGGGATGTGGCTGGAGAAGCTCTCGCCCTTCGGAGAACGCGGGTACAACGGACGGGCGCCTTCCACGGGCGGCTGACACAAGATCCGGCAAGGGACTGGTTTCACGCGGGAAGCAGAGGCAGCAGGGGAATTCTTCTCCGCTGCCTCTGCTTCTCTGCTCCCTCCGCGGCACACCCGGCGCGCCGAAAGGATCGTGCACCGGACGAGCGGATCGCCAGGTGGCCGAAACGGCTGGAAGCTCACCGTGATCGGCCGAGGCCCGCAGCCAGGTGCGTACGGTCGTGCGGTTGAATTCTGGCGAGAAGGGTGTACCTTCAGTTTTCCCCGTTTCGACATCCGCGGGGCCGTGGAAGAGTGTCCGCTTCCCCGCTGCCGACGATCGGAATGAGCCGGGACGGGGCTGCTGCTTCGTTCCGCGCCAAGGAGTGGTCGCGGGCACGGCTCCCCCGGCCCACGGGCGCAACCCTTCCGCAACCACCATCGCCGCTGCCGGCGAGCATGCGGAGCATTCGTTCCGGCGAGCTCGTCGGCCAGGCTCGTCGCGTTCGTCAACCGGGGCGAGGGGACCCACCTCCATCACTGCGGCACGAGGAACCGATGCATTCGCAGCGCAGTCCCGAAGGCGCCAGTGACGGTAATGAAGGCAAACGTTTCGGCGACGTTCGCGCAGCCGCCGTGCGGCCGCCGGCCCGCCGGTGCAGGCAAGGTCCGCGCGCCGTGGTGCGCGTGCGGGACGGTTTAATCCGCTCCTGCCCGGCGGTTGGGTGGCCGGATGAGGCCGCTGCGCTGCCAGCCGGCCTGCGTTCGGAACGACTCGGCTGATGACCGACGAGCTTTCCCGCGGGCCGAGCCTTTCTCCCGGGGAGGAGAACGCGTTTCGGCGGCGGGTGCGGGCGGAGGAGGTCGCCGGCGAGCACCCGGCCGCGGACCCGCCGCCGCTGCCCGGGGCGGAGCGCCACGCGGCCGGCGTGTGCGTCCACGACCTCTTCCGCGCGCAGGCGGCGCGGACGCCGGGGGCGGTCGCGCTCTCCTGGCGCGGCGAGCGGGTGACGTACGCGGAGCTGGAGGCGCGGGCGAACCGGATCTCCAACGCCCTGCGCCGCCGCGGCGTGGGGCCCGAGGTGCGCGTGGGCATCTGCCTGCCGCGCACGCCGGAGCTGGTCGCGGCGATGCTGGGGGTGCTGGGCGCGGGCGGCGCGTACGTCCCGCTGGACCCGGCGTACCCGCGCGAGCGGCTGGGCTACATGAGCGAGGATGCCGCCGTCGCGCTGGTCATCACCGACTCGACCCTGGCGGATCGCCTGCCGGAAGGCGCGGCCGCGCTCCTGCTCGACCGCGACCGCGACGCCGTCGCGGCGGAACCGGACGCCGCGCCGGAGAGCGGCGCCGCTCCCGAGAACCTGTCGCACGTCATCTTCACCTCGGGCTCCACGGGGCGGCCGAAGGGGGTGATGATCCGCCACTCCTCCGTCGTCGTCCTGCTGCACTGGCTGCGCGAGACGGTCACGGACCAGGAGCGCGCGTCCGTCCTCTTCTCCACCTCCATCAACTTCGACGTATCGATCGCCGAGGTCTTCGGCACGCTCTGCTGGGGCGGGAAGCTGGTGATCGCCGGGAACGCGCTGGAGCTGGCTACGCTGGGCGAAGAGGTCGTCCACGTCAGCATGGTGCCCAGCGCGGCGGCCGAGCTGCTGCGCGGCGGCGGCATCCCGGCGTGCGTGCGGACGCTGAACCTGGGCGGCGAGGCGCTGCCGAACCCGCTGGCGCAGGGGCTGTACGCGCTGGGGACGGTGGAGAAGGTCGGCAACCTCTACGGGCCGACGGAGGACACCACCTACTCGACCTACCATCTCGTCCCGCGCGGCGCGGACGAGGTGCTGATCGGCACGCCGGTGGCGGGGACGCGGGCGTACGTGCTGAACGACCACCTCCACCCGGTCGTGGAGGGCGCGGCGGGCGAGCTGTACCTGGCGGGTGACGGGCTGGCCCGCGGGTACGCGAACCGGCCCGGGATGACGGCCGAGCGCTTCCTCCCCTGCCCCTTCGGCGCGCCCGGCGGGCGGATGTACCGGGTGATGGACCGCGTACGCTGGCGGGAAAATGCGGAAGTGGATTCCGCGCCCGCGCACTCCCGCACTTCCGCACTCACGCACTCACGCACTGCTGTTCTCGAGTACCTGGGCCGGCTCGACTTCCAGGT
>DASSME010000256.1:0-3683 GCA_035689035.1 Longimicrobium sp.
GTGCTGCTGGTCCACCTGCTCTTCTACAAGGAGTTCCTCTTCGTCAGCTTCGACCGCGAGACGGCCCGCACGCTGGGCTACCGCGTGGGCGCCTGGAACCTGCTGCTGTACCTTACGCTGGGGCTGGTGATCGCCTTCGCCATGCAGTTCGCGGGGGTGATGCTGGTGTTCAACTTCCTGGTGCTCCCCGCGGTCACCGGGCTGCTGCTGGGGCGGGGGATGGCGGGCGTCTTCGCCTGGTCGGTGGCGAGCGCGCTGCTCGCCGCGCTGATCGGCTTCACCCTCTCCGTCCCTTACGACCTGCCCACGGGCCCGGCCATCATCGGCGTATCGGGAGCGCTGGCGCTGCTCGCGTGGGGCATCCGCAAGCTGGCGCGGTAAGTCGCGATTGGAGAAGCGAAGAGCCCCGGTCCAGCGTCTGGACCGGGGCTCTTCGCGTTCCGCGTACCCGGCTGAAACCGCCGACGTCGGCCTGTACCGTCAGCTATCCCTCCCAGCCCGGGGCACCACGCGAAGGTAGCCTCGACGGGCGTCTTCCAGCATCTCCATGGCTTCATCTGCGGTTTTCCCGTAGGTGATGCAGCCGGGGAGAGAAGGATCTTCCGCGATGAAGCATTCCGTTCCGTCATCGAGGCGGTGACGGTTGATCACGGCCGGGTGCTCAACATGCGTTGTCATCGATTACCCTCCTCCTTGAGCTTCAGCCTCAGGAAATCGACCACCGTCTGCACAAACGGTGAAGGGATCAAGCTGCCGTCGTTCCTGATGGTCCATGCCGATCGCCACGTTTCATGATAATAGATCCAGTGGAATCCCTCCACCTTCATCGTGTATCCGACACTCCGTAAGACCGCGTCCAGATCCAGCAGCTCCGCGCCGGGCGGTTCCTCCAGCTCCTTCAGTCGTTCTTCGAGCGAAAGCATACAATTCCTCTCCGGCACGGGATGCAAGTTGCGCGACTTTGGCCACGCTTCTGTACGTCAGGGCCGAATAGGATTATGCCTCGCTAACTACATGTCAACTGTTTTCACTTTTCCGCTCATATGCGACTCAAAGTGAGCGGAGTTTTTTGCGAGAAAATCCAATTTACAGCTCCGCCGGGATGTGCGGGGTGGCGAGGACCTTGTCGACGCGGTTGCCGTCCATGTCCATCACCTCGACGCGCCAGCCTTCGTGCTCCACGTGCTCGCCGGGGGTGGGGACGTGACCCAGCAGCGTGAACACCAGGCCGCCCACCGTGCGGTACTCGCGCGGCTCGCCGCGGCGCTCGGGAAGGCCCAGCGCCTGGCGGAAGTCGTCGATCGCGTAGCTGCCGTCCACCAGCAGCGAGCCGTCGTCGCGGCGCACCACGGGGGGCGAGGTGGCGCCGGTGATCGTGAGGTCGCCCGCGATCTCCTGCAGCAGGTCGTTGAGGGTGACCAGGCCCTCGATGCCGCCGTACTCGTCCACCACCACGGCCAGGTGCACGCCGCTGGCGCGGAAACGCTCCAGCAGGTGCAGCGCCCGCGTGCTGGAGGGGATGTACAGCGGGTCGCGCACGTGGTCCTCCAGCGCCACCGAACCGCCCTCTAGCCGCGCGGCCCACAGGTCCTTCACGTCCACCATCCCGCGCACCGCGTCCAGGCTGCCGTCGCACAGCAGGTATCGGGTGTAGCGGTGCTCCACCATCCGCCGCCAGTTCTCCTCGGGCGCGTCTTCCAGGTTCAGCCAGACGATGCGGTGGCGCGGCGTCATCACCCCGCCGGCGCGCTGGTCGCCCAGCCAGAACACGCGCTCCACCAGATCCTGCTCTTCTTCCTGGAACACGCCGGCCTGCGTGGCCTGCTCCATCATCACCGCGATCTCGGCCTCGCTCACCGGCGGCTCGTTCCCCTTGCGCACGCGCAGCAGCTTCAGCAGCAGCTCGGTGCTCACGGTGAGCATCTTCACCGCGGGCGCGGCCAGGAACGACACCACGTTCATCGGCCCGCTCACCCGCGAGGCGATGCGCTCGGGGGCGTTCAGGCCGATGCGCTTGGGCACCAGCTCGCCGATCACCAGCGACAGGTAGGTGATCAGCAGCACCACCATCCCCAGCGCCAGGGTGGGCGCGTAGGGACGCAGCGCCGTGGAGCGGGCGATCCACGGCGCCAGCTCCTCGGCGATGGTGGCGCCGCCGAACGCGCCGGCCAGCGTGCCGATCAGCGTGATCCCGATCTGCACGGTGGAGAGGAAGCGCGTGGGCTCGTCCGAGAGCGCCAGCGCCCGGCGCGCGCCCGCGTCGCCCGCGTCGGCGCGCTCCTGCAGCCGCGTGCGCCGCGACGAGACCACCGCGATCTCGCTCATGGCGAACACGCCGTTCAACACGATCAGCACCACGATCAGCGCGATCTCGAACCCCAATCCGGACATGGACCTTGCGTTCGTGCGGGGACGGACGGGACGTGCGACGGCTTGGAATCTAACCGCTGTGGGCGCTCGCTGCCCGGCGTGGGGTGGGCTCGCAAACTCATCGTGGCGAGCGGATCGATTCGGTCGATGGAGGCGGGGCGATTGGAATCGCTGCAACGAGTACACGAAGTCCGCCTTCGCGGCGCCTTCGCGGACTACCGGCTTCGGCGCGGCGGCGACGGCGGCGCGCGGGGGAGGCATCGCCCGGCCGCGCGGCGGGATTCGTGCTCGCTTCGGGCGACGTGGTGGGGTGAATGGTTTCAGGTGAGAGGGACTCGGGGTTAGATTTCAGGGGGAGTCCGCATCCGCGTGGCGGGCGGCGGCGAAACCGATCGGTCGCGTGCTGCGTATGACTCGGCGGATCCGCGCTGGGCGGTGTCCGAAAACCTCGATTGCCACGGATCTTTGAACAAGCTCATCGCTGCGGCCGGGCTGGCGCTTCTCGCGCTGTTCATGCTGGCCGGCTTCTTCAACTCTACCCTGTCGCTCTCCGCGCCGGCCGCGCTGGCGGCGCTCGTGATCACCGTGGGCCTCCCCGCGGCGGGGGCGGTGCTGCTGGCGCGCGGGCACTTCGCCGACCGGTCGCGCCTGGTGGGGCGGAAGGCCGCGCTGCGCGGCCAGGTGATCGACGCCGAGATCCTGCGGCTGGCCGCCGCGCACCAGGGCCGGCTGACGGCCGTGGAGGTCGCCGCCGCGCTGACGATGCGCCCCGAGGATGCGGCCGAGGCGCTGAAGCAGCTCGGCATCCGCGGCCAGGCCGACGTGCAGGTGACCGACGACGGCGTGCTGGTCTACAGCTTCTACGACGTGCGCCACCTCGCCGGGAAGGCCACCGCGAAGGGGGTGCTCGATGCCTGAGCCGGCGGCGCTGTACCCGTGCCCGGTGTGCCTGGGCGTGATGATGGACCGGGTGCGTCTCGGCGAGGGTGCCGACGCGCTGGAGATCGACCACTGCACCCGCTGCGGCGGCGTATGGTTCGACGCGGGCGAGGTGGAGCGGCTGCGCGCGTTCCCCTCGGCCGAGCTGTGGAAACACATCGGCCGGCAGCAGGAGGAGTATCATCCGCCCTGCCACCTCTGCCACACGCCGCTGAGCCGCCACGCCGACCGTTGCCAGGCGTGCGGCTGGAAGAACCTGATCGACTGCCCCGTCTGCGACCAGGTGATGGATCGCAAGGACATGGTGCTGGTCACTCTGGACGTGTGCCGCAACTGCAAGGGCGTGTGGTTCGACCACTTCGAGCTCGACATCC